>JANQET010000265.1 GCA_028278265.1 Myxococcota bacterium | reverse complement strand
TCTCCGGTTCGCTCAAAGCTCCTCTCTCCAACGCCGGTCCTGGCGCTGCGCGCCATGCCCGGCGCACGTAGGGGTAGCCCTCGCGGCTACCCGTGAAATTGAGAATCGGCATTGCTTCTCAAGCAGCATCATTTCAATATCTCCACGACACTTCACAAGAAACACTTGTCAACGGCTGTTGGGACGTGGGATATTCACTCCTATTGAAAAAGGAGAATCACCATGAGCACCCGAAAAAAAGGAGACGGGATCAGTCGGCGGGAGTTTATCTCCGCTGCGGCAGCTGGTGCCGGGTTTGTGGCATTGCCCACGATGATCGCGGGGTGTTGCGGGCCCCTGCCCCAACCCCCGGCAACGCCGGTCGCAGCACCGCCCCCTCCGGCTCCAGTCAAAGAGGTCACATCACCGATTACTTATTTCACCGGATTTGGCATCGATGAGCAGGTCGTCGCCGCCACTGTCAACGAAGCGATGTCCCGAGGGGGCACCTTCTCGGAGCTGTTCTTCCAACATCAAATCCGCAACTACGTGGGCCTGCAGGACGGGGAGGTCAACCGGGTCTATTCGGTGGTCGATCTGGGTTGCGGCGTCCGCGTGGTCAAAGGAGACCAGACGGGCTATGCGTTTACGCAGGATCTGTCGCCCCAAGCGTTGGCCGACGCGGCGAAAACCGCGGCAGTGGTGGCCAACGAAACAGCCGCTGCGCCTGTTGAATCGTTTCAACGGGGTGAAGTCCCCTCGTACTACAAGGCCGAGATCCCCTGGACCGAGGTCGGTCTGGACAAGAAGATCCCCCTGCTCTCCCTTTCGAATGAGCACGCCTTTAAGACCGACAATCGCGTGAAAAAAGTGGAGATGTTCTTAATCGACACGACGAGCAACATTATGATCGCCCGCAGCGACGGACAGATCCTCGAAGACTATCAGCCGTCGACGAGGATCTGGATGACCTGCATGGCAGAAGACAAGGGCAGGCGGGAGACCAACTATGAAATCCTCGGTCGACGCGCCGGTCTCGAGCTCTACACCGAGGCCGATCTGCGCAAGCGCGCCGAATCCCTGGTCAAGCGCACCACCGTGTTGTTCGACGCAGTACCCGCGCCGACCGGCGAGATGCCGGTGGTGCTGGGCCCCGGTGTTCCGGGTATCCTGCTCCACGAGGCGATGGGGCACGGCTTTGAGGCGGATTTCAACCGCAAGGGCATCTCCATCTACAACGGCCAAATCGGCAAGCGCATCGCTCCTGAGTTCGTCACGATTGTCGACGACGGGACCAATCCCGACGAGTACGGGTCGATCAATATCGATGACGAGGGCAGTCCGACGGCCCGCACCGTACTCGTGGAGAACGGCATTCTCAAGAGTTACATGCACGACCGCATCTCGGCGAACCACTTCAAGGTGGCGCCCACGGGCAACGGACGTCGCGAAGACTTTCGCTTTCCACCGGTTCCTCGCATGCGTAACACGATCATGCTCAACGGACCGCACGATCCCAAGGAGATCATCAGCTCGGTCAAGCAGGGCATCTACGCCGAACACTTTGCCAACGGCCAGGTGGACATCGGCGCGGGAGACTTCGCGTTTTACCTGCAAAACGGCTATCTGATCGAGGACGGCAAGATCACCCGTCCGATCAAGGACGCCAACCTGATCGGTTCGGGCCCCAAGGTGCTCGAGCAGCTGGAGATGGTCGGCAACGACATGGCCATGGGGGAGGGCGGCGGCACCTGCGGCAAGGATCGCCAGGGAGTTCCGGTGGGATTCGCACTGCCCACGACCAAGTGCAACGCCATCTCGGTGGGAGGTAAAAAATCATGACAACCAAGCTTATCGATATTGCAAAGAGTGCCGCCGGGGTCGCCAAAGCGGCCGGGGCCAACGATGCGCGGGTGTTGGCCTCCCGCTCCCGCGAAGTCAAAGTGGAATGGCGGGACGGCAAGCTCGACCGCATTCAGGAGAGCACCAAGAAAGATCTGGCGATCACCCTGTTCGTCGATGGTCGCTACTCGGTCAACATGACCGCGGATCTGCGCCAGGACGCGCTGAAGAAATACATCACCGACGCGGTGGCGATGACCCGGCTGTTGGCCGTGGACGAGCACCGCAAGCTGCCCGATCCCAAGCTCTACCAAGGGGAGGCGCCGGGTGATCTGCAGATCAACGATCCCTCGATCACTTCGGTCCAGGCCGACAGCCGGCTGGCCACGGCCAAACAGATCGAGGAGGCGGCTCGCGCCGGGGACAAGGAGGGGGCGGTCATCTCCGTCACCACCGAAGTGAGCGACGAGTGCACCGACCTGGCCTGTGTGGCGACCAACGGCTTCGAAGGGGAGGATACCCGCACCGCCTTCTGGCGCGTGGCCCAGGTGTCGGTCAAGGACGAGGGCAGTCGCAAGCCGGTGGCGTGGTCCTACAGTGCCGGCCGTTTTAACGGCGATCAGTCGCCCGCCGAGAAACTCGGTGCCGAGGCGGTGGAGCGCGCACTCGGATTGCGCAAAACCAAGCAGGTGGCATCGGGCAGGTACGACTTGGTGATCGAGAACCGGGTGGTCTCCCGGTTGGCCGGTCAGTTGGCCGCTCCGCTCAACGGACGGAGCCTGCAGCAAAAGCAGTCCTTTTACGAGGGAAAGCTCGGGCAGCAGGTGGCCTCGAAACTGCTGACGATTAAAAGCGATCCCCGTCTGCCCCGGGGGTTGGGCACACAGGCTTGGGACGACGAGGGCATGGCGACAATCGCCCGTCCGATCTTTGAAAAAGGGGTGCTCAAGACCTTCTTTCTCGATACCTACTACGCCTCCAAGTTGGGCCTGGAGCCCACCTCGGCCAGTATGGGCAACATCGTGTGGGAACCGGGTAAGCGGGACGCCGCGGCGATGATCAAACGGCTGAAAAAGGGCATCTTCGTCACCGGGTTCATGGGGGGCAACTCCAACTCGACTACCGGTGATTTTTCAATGGGCATCAAAGGATTCCTCGTCAAAAACGGCAAAATCATCCACCCGGTCTCGGAGATGAACATCGCCGGCAACCACCTGGAGTTCTGGAAACAACTGGTCGAAGTGGGCTCTGATGTCTGGCAGTCGAGCGCCAACCGATCGCCGAGCATTCGCTTCAAAAAGGTGCAGTGCTCCGGATCGTAGTCAGGTCTCCGTGCCTGCCCTCCCCGATGCATTTTCTGATCACCCATTGATTCCGTAACACATTACCGTTCAAACGCACCGATGTCGGGATTGCCGTCGTCCGGCCTCGATTCCGCATCTTGATGCAAAACATACTGTAACGTCAGGTCGTGCAAGGGCAGCACCTCGGCCGCCAGTGCACCGGCTTGGTCCAGACAATCCGAGCCGGCGGCAAGCCCGAACAGCTGTGCCACCAAATCCTCGAACCCGGGATCGAGCCCGCTGAGATTGCCCAGGTCGTTGAACGTCCCGGTGATCGGATCATGGGACGAGACCCAGTCCTGGGTGATCCAGTTGTCTCGACAGTCGAGCGTTCCGGTGCCGTTGAAGAGGGCCAATGTGGTGCCGCTGGCTTCGGTGTGGATGATATTGTTCCGCACGTCAGCGCTTTGATCAGCGGTTGAAAGTCTGAGCAAAATGGTGACGTCCTGACGCGCCGAGACAAAGGTGTTGTTGTAGAGGTGCAGTCCGGTTTGACGGTAGAAGGCGGTGTCGCCTCCGTCCCCGCCATAGTGAATCAACTGATCATTGCCCGCCCCATCGGGTTCGACAAAGATGTTTCCGTAGACAATTGCCTCACCATAGGACGGGGCGGCCGAGATCCGGGCGTCCGCGCTCTCCACCAGGTCGAGCTGCCGGTTGCCGGCTTCGAACCAGTTGTAGCGCACCACCGTGCCGGCGGATCGATCGGCGATTTGGTTTCCCCTGGCACCGGCCCGCAGAGGACCGAAGTGGTTGTATTGAAAGAGGATGCCCAGGCTTTCGGTCTCTGCATTGTGCGCATAGGTGCCGTCAAAAATGCCGTTGTCGTAAAAATAGCACTCCTCGACAGTGACATCTGTGGTCAGCACGGTCGTAAAAAAGCCGTTGGCGCTGTCGGTGAGGACACAGTTGCGCACGGTGATCTGTTCGCCCACCTCCACGTGAACCGACGATGCAATGTCGCGGTACGTCTGCAAAGAGCCGCTGTGGTCAGTGAATTGATAGGGGGGCCGGCCGCTGCGAATCTCCAGGTTCTCCACGGTCACATAGGCGGGAACGATATCCTCAACAGGTAGACTGGAACCGCCGATTTTCACCACCGCCCGATCTTCGTTCCAATAGTCCAGTTCCAGGCGAGTGGTCGCATTTTCACCTGTGATCACCGGTAGATTGTTCCCCTCGGGAACGCCGCGAATCACGATCGGCTGGTCAGCCGTACCACGGGTGTTGATCACCCACTTGGCCGCGTAGGGGGTGGCCCGATAGTGGATCCGCACCAGTGTAGAGGGTTCGAGCGATTCCCAAGGCACCTCCCCCGGCTCTTTGAGCGCAAAAGCAGGTCCCACATCATAAACGTGGTCGAACTCAACAACATCGGTATCGGAATCACTGTCACTGCTCGAGTCAGTGTCAGCGTCCGTATCAGCATCTGTATCCGTATCGGTATCGGAGTCCCCATCGGTATCGGAGTCGGTATCCGAATCCGAGTCCATATCAGTGTCCATATCCGTGTCAGCATCTGTATCGGTATCGGAGTCCCCATCGGTATCGGAGTCGGTATCCGAATCCGAGTCCATGTCCGAGTCCATGTCCGAGTCCCCGTCCGAATCCGTGTCTGTATCGGTGTCCCCGTCCGTGCCATACCCGGCGTCCGGTTGGTCGTCAGAGACAAGCAGTTGATCAAAATTAATCCGGCCGCATCCCACACAGCCGACTAAAATGAGAATCAATACGGGGGGCAATGATCGCAAGTTCATATTCTGATGATAGCATATTTTTACAGTTGTAACGTTATTTTGTCGCTTTTTTACTTTGAAGAGAATTCAAACCGGAGTGAAAAATCGGTGAGATCGACCGGATTGGATTCGGCTTCGCTGACCACCACGCGGTATGTTCGCAAGACATCGGATTCATTGCCCAGGTAGAGGGACTCGGGTTGTGCGGTCGTCTCCACGCACTCATCCGCGTCACAGGCCTCGACCCACTCGATGATCACCCGGCAATCGGTGGTCTCGGTGATCCCCATCTTGCTCATCGCCGGCAGATGGATCAACAACCAGACATCCCGGCGACCCGCCCCGCAGTTGGATGAGGCGTCCGGCGCAAAGGTGTTCTCGAAATCGCGCCAGTCGCCGTCAAAGCTCGACATCTGCGATGAAACATCGATCGGGTGGTCACATTGGTTGAGCGGGCAGTCCATGAAATGGGCACCGGTAACCGGCTGGACGTTGATTGTACATTTTTCCTCACAGGTTTTGGCCACGTACAATCCCTGTATCGAACCGTCCCGTTTGCAGCGAATGCCATGGCTCAAATCCTGGGTGCAACACCCGTAAGCCTTCCCCGTGCTGGAGAACGACCACTCCGATTCGGCGCAGGAGAGCGGCGGCTGCTCAGGGCAACAGACAAAATTGTCGGGGCTGAGTTGGGCGGCCTGCTCGCAGGCGCTCGGCGGATCGGAGTCCCCATCGCTATCGGCGTCGGAGTCCCCGTCTCCGTCCCCGTCACTATCCCCATCCCCGTCTGCGTCCCCATCCCCGTCGGCATCGGAATCCCCGTCCCCATCGCTGTCAGCATCAGCATCGGTGTCCGCGTCTCCGCTTCCGTTCGAGCCCCCGTCATTGGGCGGAAAGTGACCTGAATTCATGTAGCACAGCTGATCTCCGTCCGTGTTGCAGGACCAGAACGGCGGACAATCCTCGTCCTCCCGGCATTCCAGCTGGCCTTCGGGCAACTCCGCAATACATCCCGCCGCCAGCAACGCACTTGCCGCGATCAGCCTAAAAACGTATTGAGCAATGGGTCTATTGTGCACGGCTTTTTTTTCACCAAATTTCATTTGCCTCACTTCCCGAGGAACTCAAACGACAGGGAGAACTTGGGACCACGGCTCACCTTTGCCACCGGTTCGCTGACCACGATGTGATACTCAACGGTATTCTGCGCGCCATTGGCTAACTGCAAGGTCTCTGGGGTAACAATGAACTCCGTGCAATTGTCGTCGTCGCAGGTCCCGACCCGGGCGATGATCACCGTGGCGCCGAGGGTCTCTCTGATCACGACCGTTGACCCAGCCGGGACGAAGACCGAGAACCACACGTCGCGACCCCCTTCCCCGCAATTCGCCCCCTGGCCCGGCGCGAACGTATCGTCGAACCACTTCCAATTGCCGTCCCAAGCGGTGGGAAACTCGGTCACCTCGGTCGGATCATCGCACAGGCTGATCGCGCATCCCATGTGGTAGAGATCGTTTATGGGATTGTGGTTGTGGGTGCACTTACCATCGCATTTTCTCTTGACGAGTTGCCCCTCCACGGTGCCGTTGTCCAAACACCGTATGCCCCTTCTCAAATTCTGCGTGCAGCAGCCGTACCCCTTGCCTTTGTGGGAAAAGGCCCATTCTTCGTCTGCGCAGGTAGTCGGGAAGGTGTCCGGACAACAGATAAAGTTTTCCGGATCCCCTTCGGCAGCTTGCTCGCACGCGCTTAGCTGATCGGTATCCCCGTCGGTGTCGGTATCCCCGTCGGTGTCGGTATCCCCGTCGGCGTCGGTGTCCCCATCCGCGTCAGTATCCCCGTCTCCATCGGTATCCCCGTCGGCGTCTGCGTCCACATCTGTATCGTTGTCGGCGTCGGCGTCCCCATCGCAATCTGCATCAGCGTCTGCATCGCAGTCGCTGTCCCCATCCCCGTCGGTATCTGAGTCGGTGTCTGAATCCCCATCGGCGTCGGTATCCCCATCGGTGTCTGCATCCACATCCACATCCGTATCGCTGTCGACATCCGCGTCCGCATCACCGCTTCCCCCGTCACCGGCCGGGAAATCGCTCGGATCTCTGTAGCACAGCTGATCCCCGTGAATGTTGCAGAACCAGTGGGGTGGACAGTCCTCGTGGGTTTGACACTGCAGCTGTCCCTCGCGCATCTCGGCCACGCAGCCGGACGCCAGCAGGAGTGCCAGTAGGCTCGTTTCGACCAGGCGCGGCGGTTTCGGACGACCGGCCACTGTGTTCATCGCTACTAAACCCCCCGGTTTTGACCACGCCCTCGGGCAGCGGATCGATCTTGTTTGTGTTGAAGATTAAGTCGGTCGAAATTCGGTAACCTTTAATCGAGACGGTAAGGACTGACTCAAAAATAGGTTGGAGATGAGAGGTGACAAGCGGACATTATGGCAAGGCGCGAGGAGAGCGCATAGTGAACTATGTAAACGACGAGC
>JANQET010000250.1 GCA_028278265.1 Myxococcota bacterium | reverse complement strand
CGACGAGAACAAGGTCAGGGCCCGCTGCCACCGCGCCGGGTCCACGGACAATCCGGCGAGCAGGGGCTGGTGCAGGGCCACGGCCAGATCCCCGGCGAGGACGGCCAAGTTCTCCCCCAGGCGCCGATCGCCGGTCTGGGCGGCCAACGCCGCGTGAACCGCCGGCCCCCCTCGGCGCGTGTCATCATCATCGATGATATCGTCGTGGATCAGGAAGTAGCTGTGCATCAGCTCCAGCGCCCCACACGCATCGACGACCGTCTCGGAGCGCATCGACGACTCTTCGAACAGCCCCGCGCCGTGCATCAAGAGAGCGGGGCGAAGCCGTTTGCCCGCCCTGAGGGTCAAATCGCGCACCTGGTCGAGAATGCGGGCGTCCACCCGGGTTTTAAAGATCTCATCGCAGCCGCCCCGGGCCACCTCGTTGAACAAGCGGTCGAGCCGTTGCTCCACGAGTTGCGCCACATCGGCCAGCGTCTGTTTCAGCATGATCACCTCTCCTCGGCTCTGACCGGCGGCTCGAGCAGGTGGTCGACCGGGCCAAAGCTGTTGAGCAACATTTGCGGCCCCCCCGTCGGATCCGCTTTCAAATCGGCTAGCAGGGCGGCAAAGGTCTTTCCGGTGTAGGTGGTCTCCAAGGCCAGCCCCAGTGCTGAGGCCCGTTCCACCGCGTCGCTCGCGGGCCGTGTGGGGTGGGTATATCCGGGACCGATGAAGCGGTGGTCGATCCGGATATTGAGCCGGGGATAGGACGAGCTCACCCCCAACTCGGTGAGTCGACGCCAGGCCCGCTGGGCCAGCCAATCGAGCCAGCGGCGGTTTCCGGCGATGCGCGAGGCCACCCGCACCGCGACCACCTCAGTAGCCAATCCAGCCAGGGCCAAGCCGAGGGCCAAGCCGGCAGCGGTCCCCCCGGTGCCCAGGGCGACGTACAACCGAGTGGGCGCCGGGCACACGCCTTCATCGACCTGTCGACCTATTTCCAGCCCCGCACCGACAAATCCGAGGGTACTCCCCGGAGATGTTCCACCGGGGGGAATGACCCTCAGGCGACGAGAGGATCTCATTAGCGCCCTGCCCCAATCGGCCAGTTGGCGGCCGCTGTCCACCGGCCGAGCGACGTGAATCACCCGGCTGCAGTGTTCCTCGATCAGCGCATGCACGTCGCAGTGGTGGGCCGTGGGGTGCTGCGGGACCAACACCGCGGTACAGGATCGTCCCAAAGCACGGCTGTGCACCGCTGTGGCCAACACGTGGTGGGAGCCCCACGGGCCAAAGGTCACCACCGGACAGGTCTCACCGCTCAACAGCAGCTCGAGCTTGCGAACTTTATTGCCGCCGACATCGCTGGCGGACTTGTCCTCCCGTTTGACCCACACCTGACTGTCGCTCCTGTCGGTCAGTCCACTCAGGGGCTCGATCGGCGTGGGCCAGTCCCCCAGGGAAACGTAGTCCAACGCACCGCGCAGCTTGGGCCAGCGCACAATCAGTGGATGGTCGGCCCGTTGATCCAGTCGATCCATGGGGTTGGTTCTAACACCAAGTCGCACGCAGGGGAAGGCAAGCCGGCCGCGGTTGCGATCTCTACTCCGGCGATTAAGAGGCGCGCAGGGAGAGGCGCCCTTCCTGGACGAACCGATAGATGAGGTAGCACCAACAGATCAGAAAACCCAGCATCGCCAGAATGGCGGAAGGCAACAGGGAGGTGGAGACCAGCGGCTTGAGCCCGGCGTCCCGGTGATACTGTTCGTAGGTGCCGATCCACATCAGTTTCTTTTGGGCCACGACCAGCATACCGACCAGGCCGATGAACAGGAAAAGCATGAAGATGACCGCCACCCAGTCACTGTTGCCCCGGGCCGAGTAGTAGCCGACCATGTAGCCCATCAGGGCCACGATGGGATAGGCGATAATCGTCATCACCGCAAAGGCGTAGTTGGTGGCGCTGGTGTCGATCAGGTACATCCACGACCAGTCCGGGTAAAAGGCGTAGAAATAGGCCGCCGCCGGCAGCAGGATGAGAAATTCGAGCATCATCAGCGCGCTGAAGTAGCGGCTGAAGAACAACGGGCGCTGGAGCGTTCTGATTTGAATTCGCGCGGCATAAGCCACCGAAACGCCCATCAACAGATTGATCACCACAAATCCCGGAATGGTCAAAACAGACCCCCTTCACGCCGTCCGTTCACTTGTTTTTACCGCAACTACTGACCCTAGGCAACGCGTGTTCGACAGGTAGCCGAGTCTGGTCCGACTGCTGGGAATTGCCAGTTGGCTAAACCAAATTCTGGCATTTGAGGAGATTAGGACCATAATTGGGATATGGATGTGTCCAAACGAACCTGGATGGTCAAGGTGGATGACCGGGAAGAGGGACCGATTCCCGAGGAGACCTTTCAACAGCGGTTGCGCGCCGGCGAGTTCTCCTTGCGGGCACTGATCAAGAGCAGCTTCACGGACAAGTGGGAGCCGCTGTTGATGGTCGTCGCGTCGGACGAGAGTTTCCGCCGACCGTCTACCATACCGCCACCGCCGATGTCGGACGGGGAATGAACCGGCGTTCAGCGAGCCCCAGGCATAGTCTCGAAAGTCCGGACCGAGCCAGGTGCTCGCTGGGGCAGCCGGGGCAAGGCGCGAGGGCGAAGGAATACGCGACGTATTTCAAGTCCCGAGCAACGCAGAACAGGACGTTCCAGGGAGTACAGGGCGACGGGAGGACTTTTGAGGCTAAGCCTACTACAGCAGGTCCCGGCGATCGGTTTTCTTCAGCGTGGTGACCACTTTCTTGACGTCTTGGGCGTTTTCCCGCGCGCAGATCATCAGGGCATCCCCGGTATCGACGACGACCAGATTGCGCACCCCCACCAAGGCGACCAGTTTTTCCGTCCCCACCCGCACCAGGTTGCCCTCGGCGTTCACGGTGATGGCATCTCCCTCGATGGCGTTGGCTCGATCGTCCTTTTCCGAACGCTCGTAGGCTGCAGCCCACGAACCCAGGTCGGACCAACCGAACGACACCGGCACGCAGAGAATATCGGATGCCCCTTCCATGATCCCGTAGTCAATCGACTCCTCGGGCAACTGGGGGTAGACCCGATCGAGGACCGCCGCTTCATCTCCGGTACCGATCGCCCCCTCGATTTCGTCGAGCCCGGCTTTAAGCTCGGGCAGTTGACCGCCGATCTCGTCGAGAATGCGGGATGCGCGGAAAAAAAACATACCGGAATTCCATACAAAATTGCCGGCTTTGAGATACTGCTCGGCGGTCGGCCGATCCGGTTTTTCGACGAACCGCTCGACCCGGTGAACCGACGGGGCGGTCTCCCCGCCGAGCTCGAGATAGCCGAAGCCGGTCCTCGGCGCAGTGGGGGTCACCCCAAAGGTCACCAAAGCGCCGGTTCGCGCCTGCTCGACGGCCAACTGCATCTTCTGTTGAAACTGCACCTGGTCCGCCACCAAATGGTCCGAAGGCATGACCGCGAGGATCGCCTCGGGATCCCGTCGGGCAATCTGCACTGCGGCCCAGCCGATACAGGCCGAGGTGTTGCGTCCGACCGGTTCGGCGAGGATGTTTTCCCGGGGCAGCTCGGGGAGCAATTTCGCTGCATCCTCTTCGATCGCCCGGCCAGTGACCACGACAATTCGTTCGAGGGGAATGCTGCGGGCCACCCGCTCGACCGTTCCGTTGATCATCGTCTGCCCGCTCCCGGTGAGATCCAAGAACTGTTTGGGCTGCTTGGCGCGACTGGTGGGCCAAAACCGCGAGCCCACACCACCGGCCATGATCACCGCAAAAGTATGATCCATTGAACTTCTCCTTTATCGTTCCCCACGGCTATCATGCGTTAAACAAAGAACAGAATGCAAATTCCCAACAGCGCGAGATAGGGTGAAAAAAACCACAGTTGGCCGCGACGGACCAGGCGAATGAGCCAAATCAGGGCGGCCAGGCCGACGAGGAACGCCGTCAATGCGCTCAACATGTAGGCGCTGCTGTGATTGTTCTCCATGACCATGCCGAAGTCCATCTCGATGGCGGCTGCGGCGACAATGGTCGGTACGGACAACAGAAACGAAAAGCGCGTCGCCTCCTCCCGGTTGAGGCCCAGGGCCAACCCGGTGGCGATGGTCACGCCGGAACGGGAGATGCCCGGAAGTACCGCTATCCCCTGCACAATGCTGACCAGTGCGGCGATCTTCCAGGTCAGCCGCCGTTCACCACCGGGCCAGAATCGCGTAGCAAAAATCAAACAAGCGCATCCGAGAAAACAGCAGCCGATGCCCAGGGTCGAGCGGGAGATCAGCTCTGCCGTCTCGCGCATCAGCAGCCCGATGACCGCGGTTGGGATGACCCCGACGACCACTGCGACGCCCAAATTGACGTCACTGTCCTCCCGCATCGCCGCACCCAGCTTGCCGGTTGCCAAGGCCCGGGCCCCGCGGCCGATACCCCGCGTGGCCGAAAGCACACTGCGCCGGTACACGACCAGCACGGCACAGAGGGTCGCCAGGTGGAGCAGCACCTCGAGCAAGAGGGGTTTGGGCAACAGGGTCAGCTCGGCACCCACGTGGGTGAGGATGAGCTGACCCAATGCCAGGTGGCCCGATGACGAAACCGGCAAAAACTCGGTGGCCCCCTGAATGATCCCCAACAGCACTATCCAGGCAGTTTCCATCGGGCATGACGTAGCCCGCCTCCCCGATCAGGTCAAGCGGCCAGAAGTGGTCCTCCTGTTCCACGTTGCGATTCAAAAAGGGATTTGCCCAACTCTTTTTTTGTCACAATCCCCTGTTTTGCTCGAGACAACAGGCGTATAAACCAAAAAAGAAACCGGCAAAGAGACCGGCCGGGCCACGGGTCCGGGGATAAACGGGAGCAGGCACAAATGACCGAAATGATCGACTATCAAATCGCGTTGGAACAGGTGCTCGGCAAGATTCCGAGTCCTCTGGGGACGGTTCAAGTGCCGATCGATGACGCCCGGGGGCGCGTCTTGGCGGCTGATCTTCGCGCTGATGTGGATCTCCCTCCATTCAACAAATCGGCCATGGATGGATTTGCCGTACGGGCTGCAGATATTGTCGACCTGCCAAGGACCCTCGAAGTGGTGATGGACATTCCGGCCGGGGAGATGCCCCAGGGATCGATCGGTCCGGGCCAGGCAGCATCGATCATGACCGGAGCGCCAGTACCCAACGGAGCGGACACGGTGGTGCAGGTGGAGTGGACCTCCGGTTTTGGGGCAAAGCAGGTGGAGATTCATCGAGGGGCGTCGGTGGGCTTCAACATCAGTCCGCGGGGTGAGATTTTTCAGGCCGAGGATGTGCTACTCGAAGCCGGTCGGTGGCTGCGCGCGGCCGAAATCGGCGTCATCGCCTCGATCGGCGGCGATCCGGTCACCGTATCGACCCGTCCCACCGTGGCCGTGCTGGCCACCGGAGACGAGCTGGTCTCCCCGGGGGAAAAGCCCGGACCCGGACAAATCCGCAACTCCAACGGGCCGGTGCTCACCGCCTTTCTCAAGGGGTTGGGAATCGAACCGGTCAATCTGGGGATCGCCCCGGATGATCGACAGGCTACAGTTGATGCGGTCGCCAGGGGACTCGAGCACGATTGTCTCTTGATCACCGGGGGGGTGTCTGCCGGGGCCTATGATTTTGTCGACGACGTGCTCGTAGAGCTGGGAGTCGATATTCATCTGCGCAAGGTGGCGATGAAACCGGGCAAGCCCACCGTGTTCGGCACCAAGGGCAACAAGCTGGTGTTCGGTCTGCCGGGCAATCCGGTCTCCACGATGGTCACTGCCCGGGTGTTCGTAGAACCGGCGTTGCGCAAAATTCAAGGGGCAACAGCGGTCGGCCCCCGGGTGGTGCAGGCCACCCTCTCAGACGATATCAAAAAGAAACCGGACCGGTTGTGGTTTGTCCACGGACAATTGGCCCTTCAGCCGACCCTTCAGGTGCGACCGCTCAAGGGACGCGGTTCTGCTGACCTGCCCCTCGCCGCCCGGGGAGATTGTCTGATCATCGCCCCGAGGGGCGTCGATCGGGTGGAGCGGGGCTCGACCGTCGACGTGGTGGTGTGGGATCGAAGCATGGGCCTCTAGCCCGATGGAGTTTAAGGATTATGAACACCAACCCCCAAGGGGTGATCGCCGCTGTATTGGTGGCCAGCGACACCCGCAGTACAGGTAAAAACCGGGATCTCACCGGCCCGGCAGCTCGAGAGGCGCTGGCCGAAATCGGGATCGGCGTGGTGGAAATCTCGGTCATCGCCGACGACATCGGCTCGATCAGCGAACAGCTCAGCGCCTGGACCGATCGGCCCGATATCGCGTTGATCCTGACAGCCGGCGGCACCGGCCTGACCCCGCGAGATGTCACCCCCGAAGCGACCAAGATGGTGATCGAAAAAGATGCGCCCGGCATTGCCGAGATGCTCCGCGCCGAGAGCCTGCGCATCACACCCCACGCCGCGCTCAGCCGGGGGGTCGCCGGCGTCCGCAACAAAACACTGATCATCAATCTGCCGGGAAGTCCCAAGGCGGTTGCCGAATCGATCGGGTTTCTCGCACCGATCCTGTCACACGCGCTGGAAACGGTCACCGGGCGGGCTGTCGAGTGCGCCACCCGTTCACATTGAGCTTATTTTCCGGAGGATTGCCCGGATTTGGCCGGTACGGGCACTGGGACCGGGAGGACCCATTCGGACGGCGCGACCCTGCGCAACGCGTCCTTAATTTTTTCCAACACGTCTTTGAGGTTCATCCAACACTCCCCTTTTAAACGCTCTCTCTCTTTAAAAATGTGGTCACACTATAGGGGTTGGTCAAGCTCCCTCCTCACCATTAGGAGGGATTGGGTTGTATTTTTTACGATTGAATCTTAAACGTAAATAAACCCCTGTGGACGAGGCAGCCGATGAGCAAGACAACCCTCGAACAAGCCCTTCGCAACGCGATTGATGCGGAGCGAGCAGCGGAACGGTTCTACAGCGAATTGGCCTCGAGCATGGACAACGCTCAGGTAGCCGATTTTTTCGAAATCATGGCGGCTCAGGAAGCTGAGCACGCCGGGATCATCAGCGATTACGGCGATCGATTGATGGCCGGCGAGCTGCCGGCCGAACCGGATATGGCGGTCGAGATGATCGAAACCGCGCCCAACTGGGCCTATGTCGAGAGCCTCTCCCTGGAGCAGGCGCTGCAGATGGCGCTGGAATTGGAACGTCACGCCCAGCTCTACTACGAAACGCTCGCCGACACCATCGAGGGGGAAATCGGACAGTTCTACCGCGTGGTCGCCGGGCAGGAGCGACAACACGCCGTGCAGCTCGAGGAAATGATTCAACAATTGCGACAACAACCACGCCAATGATGTCAACCGCTACCGCTGTATGAGCGTTGTGTCAGGGGTCAAATCAACGAGGAACTCTTCGCACGGCAAGTACAAAATCCCATCGACGACCAACCGTTCGGTGCCACAGTACAAGAGCACGGGAGTGCATTCCGGATAGTCCGACCGAAATGCTTTCAGCGGGCGCAAGTCCCTGGAATGTACACGAGAAGATCGCTTTACTTCTAAGGCCCACAGCCCATCGTCACCGTAAACGACGAAATCCACCTCCACTCCGCTGCGCGTGCGCCAAAAATAGAGCCCATTTCGCCGTTCGCGATACGCCATCCATGTTCGAAGATGAGTGGCCACCAGACTCTCGAGCGCGACCCCTTCGATTTCTTCCGCGCGATCGAGGAGCCCTCGGGGCCGAAGGGATCTGAAGACCCCCACATCGCAGAAATAGAACTTGGGGTGCTTGATGAGCTGGCGACGAGCTCGTTTGGAGAATATCGGAATGGTGAAGGCGAGCAGTAGATCCTCGAGTACCGAGAGAAATCCTTTCACCGTGTTGCGCTCCACCTCGCATTCGCGAGCGACATTGCTCACATTCAAGACGGTGCCTTGGGAAAAACTGATGGCTTCCAGGAATCGCGAAAAACTCCCGATATTTCGAACCAGTCCCTCCATTTGGACTTCTTCGCGCACGTAGAGATCGACATAACTCTCCAGAACCTCAATGGGCTCCTCCGAGGACACCACTAGCGGAATGAGGCCTTGTACGAGAGCATTGTGCAATTGAAAACGGGAGCCCAACTCAGCGGCCATGAAGGGGTGCATTGATCGTTTCAGCGCCCTACCTGCCATCAGATCCACACCTTGCCGTTTTAGCTTGCGGGCACTCGAACCGGTCAAGATAAACTGAATATTCCTCTTCTCTTCGATGAGGCTGTGGACGATTGTGAGCAACTCCGGACAGCGTTGAACTTCGTCGACAACAACGGTGCGTGCATCGGGTCGTCCGGCGACCAATTGACCGAGCCTTTCGGGTCTTCCGAGATAGGCGCGGTATACATCCGGTTTGAGTAAATCGACCACCAGCGCATCCGGATAGTGGTGCCGAGTCCACATGGTTTTTCCAGTGCCCCGAGGCCCGAATAGGAAGTAGCTGGCCTGAGGGGGATGAAAAAATCGATCTACTATTTCCATTTTGCGCCCAAAATTCGAATTACTAACTCCAATTTTGCACATAGTAGCGGCGTCAGTCAATTATTTATGAAATGAACATCGAACCCGATTGTGTTCTCCATCGGTGGTCAGAACTTGCTACTATGATGCAATGGGAGGGGAAGGTTCCTGATGCACATAAAAACAGCAATCATATCAAAGAAGTGGAGTGGCCGTTCAAGGCTCACCTGGGTCGAGAGCTTCCTTTTGGGGATCGTTCTGTGGCAGGGTGTCGCCTGCAGCGAGCCAACCCCATATGTTCCCCAATCGCTGGAGCCCTATTGGCCGACCGACGTTTGGCGCACCGCCGATCCCCGGGATGTGGGAATGGATCTGGACGCGGTCGACGACGTGGTGAACCTCGCCGAAAATGCCGACCTCGATAGCGTACTAATCATCCGCCGCGGGTATCTGGTTACCGAAGCCTATTTCAATGGATTCGACCGGAGCACCCGGCACCCGGTCTACTCCTGCACCAAGAGCGTGGTCTCGACGTTGATCGGGATGCTCATCGGGGATGGATCGATCGGGTCGTTGGAGCTGACCTTGCCCGAGCTGTTTCCCGACCATGAAATCGCCAACCTGGAGGGGGACAAACAGCGGATCACCCTCGAGCATTTACTGACCATGACCGCCGGATTGGATGCCAGGGACTCGTATCTCTACGATTGGGAGGGGCTGGAGTCGATGCACGACGCAGTGGATCCACTGCAGTACGTGCTCGATTTGCCGATGGCCGACCCGCCGGGGGAGCGGTTCGAATACACCAACGGGGTGTCCCATCTGCTGTCGAGCCTGGTGAGCGAGACCACCGGCCAAAGCGCCCTGCAGCTGGCCCAGGAGCGACTCTTCGCCCCCATCGGCATCGAGGATGTGGCCAGGAGCGACGATCCCCAGGGACGAAATTGGGGTTATGCGAGACTCGAGCTGCGCCCGCGGGACATGGCCAAAATCGGCTACTTGATGCTCCATCGGGGAACCTGGGACGGCACCGATATCATTGACGAACAGTGGGTTGCCGCCGCCACCACTGCGCACGTCGACGCGACGATGGTGCCCGGATACGGCTACCATTGGTGGGTCGATCCCAATGGCACTTTTCTGGCCCTGGGCTACATGGGACAGTTCATTTTTGTATCATCCGAGCACGAGATGGTCGCCGTCACCACCAGCTCGGAGCCGGACGCCTTCGAATTCGCCCTGGAGCTCTTCAATCGGGCGATCATCCCCGCTATTCTTTGAAAATCGTTCACAATCCGTGCGGCTGGGAGGGACTACTGCGCGAGGGTCACCTTGGTGATGAAGATGTAATTCTCACCCCTGAAAACGGTGACCCGAGCGACGGTTCTGAAGAGTTGCGCCGGGTGCTGTCCGGCGGTATCGAGCATTGACGCGAGCAGTGAGTTCTCCAAAATCCGGTAGGATTTTTTGGTCTCTTTGGAGGTGAGAAGGAAGCGCTGATCAGCCTTGCCCAGAGTGCCGACGAGCTCGATCTTCTTGCCCTCGGGCAGCAGCATTCCCGCCAGATCCTTGGCATCCACCAGATCGGCCGGCTTGGCCGTGGTGGTGCTGGTGGTGTTCTTCGTCACCGAGGCGAATACCGGACCCAGCGAACCGAGGGTCAGGATCAGGGCGCCGCAACCGAGAACAATTGACATTTTTACATGCTTCATTTCGTCACCTCTAGATCGACCACACCAACGTGAGGTTGGGGGTGAGGGCAAAGGTCGGGTAGACTTCCATGCCGGCGTTGAGCACTGTCGCGAACCACTTGGTCACCGGCCACACCACCTTGACCGACGGCTCGAGCACGTGAGCCGTGTCCCAGGTGATCAACATGCGGTAAGACCATCTGAAGCCGACGCCCAGGCGCAGGGTGGCCACCGGCATCGTGGCCGCGAGGGAGGCGCCGTAGGAGTTGGGCAATCGCTGTCTCACCTGGGATTCGACAATCGTTCCATCCGGCTGTTCGGTGATCCGGGTCACCTCGGGATCTTTGAGCAAAAAGTAAAAGCCCCCGATTTTGGTGTTGATCCGGCCGAATTGCCAGCTGACATCGGCGGTCAATCCGGCGGAGTATTCACCGGTGCCCATGCCCTTTTCGATATCCCCGGTGGGCCACATCAACAGGGCGGTCAGCGTCAGGGGAATCCAGGGCAGCTCGCTCCCCAGATAGGTGGCCAGATCGCCCATTCCGCCGGTCCAGTCAAATTCGGGCAGTGAATCGATCGTGTTGTCAGGACTGACCCGACTCGTCGTGCCTTCGAACCGGGACACCGCGAGGGGAAGCGCGACCCCGCCGAAGAGAAAGCTGAACGGCATGTAGGTCGCCCCCACGGTCCACATGTGCATCTGCTCGGTGGCCGACTGTGCGAGCTCGCTTTCGAAGCCGGAGCGGTAGGTGTAGGTGTACCCCAACGAGAGCATCACCTGGGGCCGCAACTCGGCGACCGCTTCTTTTTCGCTGCTGATATCGACGTCGGTATCCCCATACGGATCAAAGGTGGACAAACTCTTCCCCGGCTCGATCACCTCGGTCGCGGCCGCGCCGCACACCATCATTAGCAGAGGAAGGAGGAGCCCGGCGAGCCACCTCATCGGCGACTTGATTGAATCCGAATATTCATTTGTCCGAACAGAATCGCTGCCCATAATTATCCTATCCTACGCCGTCGACCCGCTCTATCTCGAATATCATATTTTCCGATGGGTGTCATCGGATTTTCATGAACACATCACGCTAATCGATCGCCATTGAAATGGGGCAGTGATCCGAACCGTGTACCTCGGGCAGGATCGATGCGCTCTCGAGCCGGGGCCGAAGACTTTTGGAGATACCAAAATAATCGATCCGCCAACCCACGTTGTTCTGCCGGGCGTTGCCGAAGTTGCTCCACCAGGTGTAGTGACCGCCCTCCTGATGAAACTCCCGGAAGGTGTCAATAAAACCGGCCTTGAGCAGCTGACCGAAGGTGGCCCGCTCTTCATCGGTGAAGCCCGCATTTTTGCGGTTGCTCTTGGGCCGGGCCAGATCGATCTCCTGGTGGGCCACGTTCAAATCGCCGCAAAAGATCACCGGTTTTTGTTTTTCGAGTTTTTTTAGATATCGGCGAAACGCGGGGTCCCATTTTTTTGTGCGGTACTCGAGCCGGGTCAGGCCCCGTTGGGAGTTGGGGGTGTAGACGGTGACGACGTAAAAGTCGCCGAGCTCGGCAGTGATCAGCCGGCCCTCTTGATCGTGTTCTTTCTGGCCCATCCCCCGGGCGAGGGAGAGAAACTCCAGCTTGCTGAGCATCGCGGTGCCGGCATATCCTTTTTTCACCGCGGGATAAAAATGGGTGGTGTAACCGGGTACCTCCAGGGTCACTTGTTCCGGGGTGGCGCGCACCTCTTGCAGACAGATGATGTCCGCGTCGATGTCGCCCGCAAAATCCATGAACCCCTTTTTGAGGGCTGCGCGAATACCGTTAACGTTCCAGGAAATCAACTTCATCAAAGGCCTCGTTCGGTGTTGCACCCCACTCGTAACGGAGGTGCTGTTGATATGACAATTACTTCATGGTCGGTGATTCGACAAGAGCAGGGGAATGAACTTGTTGTTGGCTTTGGGAAAGGGGTAGTCGGCCAACTGCTCCGGGGTGACCCAGCGATAGTCGACCGGGCCGTTCAACCGCACCCGGCCGGATCGATAGTGACAGGTGAACACCTCCATCTCGATTTTGAAATGGGTGTAGGCGTGACGAACATGGGTTAGGGATTCGAGCCCTGCCACGTGCAGATTGGTCTCTTCTGCGATCTCGCGGACGCACGCCTCTGCCGGAGACTCGTCGTCGTTGATCCGGCCGCCGGGAAATTCCCAGAGGCCTCCCAGAAGCCCCTCTGGTTTTCGCCGGGTGATCAGCAGTTTCGAGCCCCGGCGCACCACCCCCACGGCGACCTGATGGGTCGGTTGGCGCCGGCGGGGCAGCCGTTTGGGATACGTTTCGACCAACTCGGCGGTATGCGCCCCACACAACGCGACCACCGGGCAAACCGAACACGCCGGCTGTTTGGGCGTGCAGACCGTCGCCCCCAGCTCCATCATGGCCTGATTGAAACTGCTCGGATCATTTCGATCGAGCACGCGGTTCGCCGCTTCATTGAACACGGGATGGTACTTGGGGGCGTTGACAGCCTCCTCGATCAACAACACCCGGGCCAGCACCCGTTTGACGTTGCCGTCCACCGCGGCAGCGGGATAGCCAAAGGCGATACTCGCCACCGCGGCGGCAATGTAGTCCCCAATTCCGGGCAAGTGCCGGAGCTCCGTCGGTGTGGCGGGAAGTTGGCCGGACGACGATGAACATACCATCTGCGCTGCGCGATGAAGATTGCGCGCCCGGGCGTAATACCCCAGCCCCTCCCACACCTTGAGCACCTCCTCCAAGTCGGCCTGGGCCAGCGACTGAAAATCGGGAAACCGTTCGGTGAACCGACGGTAGTAGTCGACCACGGTGGTAACCTGGGTCTGCTGCAGCATCGCCTCGGATATCCAGATACGATAGGGATCATCGGTCCGCCGCCAAGGCAGGTCCCGCTGATGAACCCGATACCACTTTAACAAGAGGCGGCGAAACCGCCGCTGCGCTCGATCGTCCATACCCCTTGTCTATCGAGGACCGGCAATTGACGCAACCCGCGCCGGGAACCATCGCGTCACCTACAATCCGACTCGCGCTTTCCCAACATTGACATATCAGTTACTGATAAGGCTAGCATATACAATCTACCCAAGTGAGGTACAATAATGAGTCCCAAATTCGTATTTGTCGTCAGTCTGTTACTGGGATGTTTCCTTTGCACCATTGCGAACGCATGGGAGGAACACAGCTGTCGCGAGATTCCTGCGCGAAAGATTAACCTTGTTATCTGCGGTACCGCCCACACCAACGCCGATGTGCACCACATCGCCCATGTGGATATTCCCTCGAGTCTCTGTGCTATTGCCCCGGCCGCTTACTTCGACTTGTACCTCGACGTCGAAAAAAATGCTCATCTGTACCAACTGCTGCAAACCGCCATACTCGCCGATGCCAAAGTCACCGTCGCCTACGACAGCCACCAGACCAAGGGGTGGTATTACGCGATCACCTCGGTGGCCATTGTGGGCGCAAAATAGGGATCGAGAATGCTCGGGCCGGACGATTTCCCCCACTTTGATATTGCGAATACACTATATTTACGACACTGGACCCGATGGCTTGAAGCAGCGTCGTCGTCTCAAGGAGAATTACCAATGCACTGCAACAAGTATTTCATTCTCATCGCATTGATGATGGGGTTACTGATCGGTTGTGAGGACGACTCGCGCGTTCCGAACGATGAAACGGCCGATGGAGACGCGGACGCCGATTCGGATGGCGACGGGGATACGGACGGAGACACGGACAGCGACGCAGATTCGGATGGGGACGCCGACTCGGATGCCGACTCGGATTCGGACAAGACTTGCGATGTGGATCTGCTGTTCGTGATCGACAACTCCGCTTCGATGTCCTCGTATCAGGAGGCTTTGGGTTTGGCGTTTCCTCGGTTCGCCGACTCCCTGGTCGCGGCCCTTCCCGGGGAGACCAATGTGCATGTGGGAGTGACCAGCACGGAGATGGGGTTCTCCAGCTCGGGGAACGGATCGGCCGGCCCGGACGGGTGCACCTTTGAGGGCGAAGAAGGTGATGAGACCTACTACTACATCACGCCGGACCAAACTGACACGGGTCGCAACGGGGCCCAGGGCCGGCTGTACCAACCCGACGGCAAAGAGGTGTTTTTCAGCATCGATCTAAACGCACCGAGTTCTGAATTCGACGAGCTCAGGGAGTGGTTCACCGCAGCGTCGGCGATCGGCGAAGGGGGCTCGAACATCGAGATGCTCACCGCACCGGCGGGCTGGGCGGTGAGCGACGCGAATTCGGCCACCAACGGGGCGTTTTTCCGCGACGGGGGCACCGTGCTCGTGGTCTTCTTTATGCAGGATGAGCCGGATCAGACCCCCCTTGAAATTGATGGGGGTGACGGGGGAGAAGAGATGCTCGAGCGGATCGTCAAAGCCAAGTCCAAATGCGGAGGCCTCGAATGCATCGTCGCCGGCGGCTTCACCGATCCGGACGCCTGCGGCAGCGAGCCAAGACCGATTCGCGCTTTTCTCGATGGATTGACCCAGCCCTACGTGGTCGATAATCTTCCGAGTGAAAACCTCCCCTCGGATCAAATCGCCGACCAGATGGCCGAAATGCTGACCACCTCGCTGGCCCAAGTGATCCTGGACACCTGCAACTCCATTGTCATCGAATAGAACGGACCGCATCGGTTCGGCCCCTCCGAGTTCCAATTATTTTTGTTTTTTGCTCAGAATGATTTCCACCAGCTGGGCCCGCGTGGCTTCCCAGACATCGGGATCGATCGACCAGCTAATATCGGTGTGCACATAGGTGGGGTCATTGGGATTGTCGACTCCGTATTCCCACAACCCCTTGGGCACCCGTGCCTCGATGATGCCCTGCACGGCAGTCGGATCAATCGCCCCTGCCAACGCCAGGTAATCCCCGTCCTGGATGCCCCGACGCCAGAACTTCATGCGCAAGCCGCCGATCGGACCTTGAATGCCGTACGACTCTTCGGGATACACTTCGTCTGTCCCCGGATAGAGCAGCACCCCGTCTCCATTGCTATAGGAGTTACCCGTTTCACCACTGATGTCGCTGACCGAGGTGAATTCGCCGAACGTTCTCGCCCGTTGAAACACATTGGTCTCTCCGCCGAACCAGTTGTCCCGCCAGTAGTTGGACGACCAAAAGAACCACCGCTCAATCCCGGTCTTGTACTGAATCCACGACGTCGCCCGCAGGGAGACCCCATCGTCCTCAGTGGCGAATGAACCGACAAAGGGCCGCACTCCGTTGTAATAGTAGGCTCGCTTGTCCGGCAGATCCCGATAGTGGACGGTCAACGCCTCCCATTCGTCGGGCACGCCGCGAACGCCGGAGACCGTGGCGGGAATATCGAGTGACGGACAGAGAGGACCGTTTTGGATGCGCATCGTGGCCAGGGTCATTAGCGCACTGCCCGCCCCGGAGCAGGTCTCCACCCAGTTGGCCCACTGCTCGGTCTGTTCGTAATCGCTCGATTCGTCAATCAGGTAGAGGAAGTACTCCACATCCGGATGGTTGACCTCGAACCAGTCGACCCACCCGTTGGCGTATTCCTGCATTTCGGCCTCCCCGTCGACATGCGCAATCCAAGCACCGTAGGTGCCAATCGACAAAAGGTTGAGTCCGGTGTCGGCGCCGGGTCCGTCGTATTGATGGGCCGCCGAGAAGAGAGTGCCGTCGAGCCGTGAGGTCCACTCGGCGCTCGGCGGCGCCGCCCGACTGGCGCCCTCGATGGCGATCGCCGTCAGCTTGTGCCGATGGGCCAACTGAAAATGGCGATCGGTAATCAGCACCGAAGCTGCCACGTCTGTGGGATCGCTCGGCCACTCCTCGCCGATGAACCGCCGGTTGATATTGCTGCGACTCACGTAGGTCATCGTTTTGATGGCCGGCACCTGGGGCAGCTCGAAATCGTGCACCGTCAGCTCCACGGGAATATTGAAGGTGGTGGCACCCCCCTCGGTGATCACCACGGTGCCGGTGTACACCCCGGCCGGGCTTCCCGGCGGAATAAAAATATCACACCAGATGCTCTGGTTGTTCTGGTCCACAACCGAGAAGTCGCCGACCAACTCCAGGGGCACGGCGATTTCAGGGTAGTACTTGTCCGCGCCGGGTCGATCGCTCCAGCCGGTCCCCGGGTTGGCCGTGCCATCACCGCTCCACGGTCGCCGCAGATTGTGGGGCACGTGGCGTTCGTCGTAGAGGTTGTACGACACATCGCTCAATCCCTTGATCTGCAGATACCGAATATAGAACAACTCGATGTGCCGCTCGCGCCAGTCAAACACACCGTCCCCGGTCACCGGTTTGGTGGCGATGGTCGCGCTGTTCGGTCCGCTCAAGCCGTCCAGGCTGACCGAGACATTGCCGACGCCCCCGTCGCCCGCCTCGAGGATCAGGTTGAAGGCGACCACCTCGTTGCGGGCTCCGAAGATCGATATTTTCTGCCCATCCCACACCGAGTTGTGCACCGCGCTCCCATCTGCTGTGGCGCGAAGCTCGTCTTGGGTCACCTTGTCCTCACCCGTGTTGGCCCACACCGCGGTGAGATTGGAGTCCATCACGTCCGTGTCCCCATCCGCGTCCGTGTCAGCGTCCGTATCCGTGTCAGTATCCCCGTCCGCGTCGGTGTCCGAATCGGTATCGGCGTCGCTGTCCGCATCCGCATCGGCCCCGGTACCCGCATCTGTGCCAGTTGCCTGCCCATCGTCACTGCAGCTCACCCCCATCACCGATAACGCGACACACAGACCTACCACCATCAAACCTGCTACTGTTTTACTCTTCAGCAAAAAAACCTCCGTTTTCGATCAACGCAGCCAGCGCGGCGCGAGATTGCTCCCAGGCGTCCGGATCGTTGGTCCAGCTGATATCGGAGAGCACCCAAGTCGGATCGTTGAC
>JANQET010000236.1 GCA_028278265.1 Myxococcota bacterium | reverse complement strand
GGTTCGCCGGCGGGTTGGCCGCGGCATCGGTTTTGACCCTGGGTTTAATCGCGCTGACCCGGCTGAGCACAGTCTGGTTCGAAGGGGTCTCCGGTCTGTCGCCGGCCCTGGCCGCATTTGCCACCACGCCGATTCGCATCCTGGTCATCTTCCCCGCGCTGGGGGTGTTGCTCTCGTTTCAGTGGGGCATCCTGGTCAAGAAACGCCACACCGTGCCGGTGACCGCGGCGACGATAATCGAGGTGCTGGGCATCGGCATCACCCTCTGGGTCGCGATCGACGTGCTGGACCTGGTTGGCGCCACCGCCGGGGCCGTCGCGCTGCTCATCGGCCGAGTCGGGGGAAACCTCACCCTGCTGTGGCCCTGTTTTCGGGCCCTCAAACCGGCCGTCGGCACCCCTACGGCAGAGGGACAATAAATGGAATTTCAGCCCAGAACCCTCTATAACGGGTACAAGATGACGATTCAATTTCGCACTACTCTCCTCAGCTGGATGGTGGTCGCAGCGGCGTGTGGTAACGGCGGGGGAACCGCCCAACCGGCGCCACCCCGCAGCTCTGAGGGGGAGGTCGCCAAAACCAACACCGTTGAGAAAGGCCAACCGAACCGTCGCTCCGCACCGTCGCCGAAGCGCACCGACCAGGACCGCGCCCAGAGCGAACCCCTGTTCGACTTCTCCGGGCAGCTCCACCGGGCCCATCTGCGCTCGGGCGGGCTGCTGATCGATTTCGGTACCCCCGGTCAGCACAAGTACACCTTGGGCAACTGGCGCAGCGGGTGGCGCGGGGCATTCGTCGAACAGGAGGTGACCTACAGCCGGATGACCGCCAACACGGCGACCCTCTTTTTCGATCTGCTGCCCGACGAGGCCGGTGGCGGCACCATCGCATTTCGCGGCCGGGCAGTCGGCTCGGACAGCGCCCGGGTGTATCTCAACGGCGAGGCCATCGGCCGGGTCCAGTTTCCCACCGATCACTTCTCCCACTTCGCCATCAAGGTCGAAGAGGGCTTAAGAGCGGGTCAAAACAAAATTCTGTTGCGCGCGGACCGCCGGCCACCGGGTCGGGCGCGCCAACCGGCGGCGTTGGCCCTCGACTATCTGCGGGTTATCTCCCATCAGGCGGCGAGCGGACCGGCGGCGTCATCCATCGACGCGGTGCACTTCCCCGACCCCAAAGGGGGCAGGGCGGATCTGGTGCTCACCGCCGGTGAATCACTGGCCTACAATCTATTGCTCCCACCGGGGGCCCGCCTGGTCGGCACCCTGCGCTCTCGCATCGTCGACACCGCCGGCCAATTGACGATTTCCCTCGTGCGTAACAACAAATCCACCCCCCTGGCCCAGCTCGAGGTGGGCCAACAGGCCGCGCCGATCGACAGTTCCCTCGCCGCCTACAGCGATCAAGCGGTGACCCTCCTCTTTCGCGCCGATCGGGGCGAAGTAGTGCTGGACAACATCGCCCTTCACCGGCCGGTGCAACAGAAACCGATCGCCTCCGGCAAATCTCGAGCGAAACATCTCGTGCTCGTGCTCATCGACACCCTGCGCGCGGATCGGCTGGTCTTTCACAACCCCTCCACCCGCGTACAGACCCCCTACCTGGACAAGCTGGCCAACCAATCGATGGTCTTTGAGCGCGCCTTTGCCTCTGAGAACTGGACCAAACCATCTATCGCCAGTCTGCTCAGCGGCCTCTATCCCCAGACCCATCTGACCAAAGACGATCGAGCCAAACTACCCAAATCAGTGCGCATGGCCTCCGAGCACTTGAAGGCAATGGGCTTTACCACTGCGGCGTTTGTCGCCAACGGATACGTCTCCGACAAATTCGGCTTCAAACGGGGTTGGGATACGTGGACCAATTACGTGCGCGAGGGCAAGGCCAACCGGGCCCGCTACGTGATCGACGATGCGATCAACTGGCTCGATTCGCGGCCGCCGGACAAGCCGTTCTTTCTCTATGTGCACACCATCGATCCCCATGTGCCGTACATTCCGCCCAAGGCGTATTGGTCGCGCTATGACAGCCTGCCGTACAACGGTCCGGTCAAGCCGACCCAGACGGCCAAGCTGCTCGAAAAGGTCAAAACCGGATCCCTCAAACTGTCGGACCGGGACAAAATTCGGCTCGAGGCTCTGTACGACGGCGAGATCAGCTACCACGACGACCAGCTCGCCCGGCTCCACGATGCCCTGGAGCGCCACGGACTACTGGACGATACGCTGATCGTGGTCACCTCGGATCACGGCGAGGAGTTTTTCGAGCACGGTCTGGTGGGCCACGGACACTCCCTGTACGAAGAGCTGCTCCACGTGCCGCTAATGGTTCGACTCCCCGGCGCGGCGAACGACGGAGGGACCCGATCGACCGCCGAGGTCAACCTGGCCGACGTGTTCCCCACCTGCTGTGACATTCTCGGCGTGGAGCCCCCGGCCGACCTGGAAGGTGAATCGCTGGTGCCCCAATTGATGGGAACATCCACCGGCCGCTACCCCTCGGTCACCTTCTCCGAGTTCCTCAACAGCCAGCGGGCAGCGCGAATGGGACGCTACAAGGTGATTTACAAAGGGCTCAACCCCCTCCTGTTCGATTTGAAAACCGATACCCGGGAAACCACCGACCTGGCAGCCGAGCGCCCCGCTGCGCTGGCCCTGATGCGGGATGCCCTGGGGCTCCACTTGGGCTCCCTGAACAGCCCCCGGCCGACCACCAAGGCCGGGAAAAACCACAACATCAAGGGCAAGCGGGTCCACCGCCCAGAGGAAGCAACCATCGATCCCCAAACTCGCAAGCAGCTGGAAGCATTGGGATATTTCGAAAAAACAGATCCGAAAAAGAACAAATAATCGGTCAACTAGAAGCCCACGCCCCCCAACCAGCTCAGGCCCAGCCAGAAGTGGTATTGGTCGTAGTCCAGATCATCGAACCAGACATCGAAGCCGGCCGCCGGGGTGGGGATTAGGGCGGTCCATTTTCTGGCCTCGCGGGAGTTGATCAGCGGGATTTGCACCCGATTGGTTACCCCGGGCTGCCATCCTCCGTCCCGTCCCCCCTCCTTGTCCGAATCCCGGCGAAAGGAGAGCAACTGGACCTGGGAGCTGATCATGATGCGGCCGATGCGAAAGGAGGGGCCGAACCCCAAGATGGACCAGCTGGCCGCTTCGGCTGTCTGTCGATAACCGAAAATCTCCCCATTGGAGCCCACATCGAACACCGGATGTAGGTTGCCGAATTCGGATCCGCTGAGCACGGAGAGGGTCTTGTACTCTTTTTCCAACGGCGATATCCCCACAGTCACCCCATACCCCGCCCGATCCGCGTCGTGCATGCCGAAATAGTTGTACTTCTTCGGTTCGAGCCTGAAGCTGAGCTCCCGATCGCTGTCGATGATCACCCGTTTTTTATCGGTTTTGTAGTGCCGGGCCTTGATCCGCAGTTCGTGGTCACCGGGCTCCACCCGGTAGGAGCAGGGTGTTTCGTCACAGATCTCCCGGCCATCCAGGTAGATTTCCGCTTCTGCGGGGCTGGTTCTGAATTGGATGAGGAAGTCGGGCTCACGAATCGGTCCGGCCGGGCCCCGATCGGTCGGTTCGGGGCCCTCCCTCGCCTCAGCTCCGATGGCCAGGCCGCCGGTCACCAGGGGGAGCAGCATCTGCCGGGTCACTTTGCGCAGCTCACCCCAAAGGGTGTCCAGGTCCGCGGCTTCGGCCCGCTCCAAGCCGAGAATTCGTCCCGAGCCCGTCTCGAACAGCTTGAGGGTCGCTACCAGACGACCCTCCCCGGGCCGACGCAGCTCGCCGTAAAACACCATATCCGCGCCGAGTAAGGTGCCGATCTCTGTCGGGGAGCGTTCGCCCTGATCCCCGGTTTTGGCCGGTGACGCGAGCAATGAGAGAAGCTTATCGCGCGAGACGACGGAATAGAACTCCGGAGACACTTCGGTCGCAGCCGCGTAGACCGCTTCGGTCAATTGTTCGATCTCCTGGGCGGACAGGGTTTCGTCGAAGGGTTTGACATCCAAGATAACGACGACCTTGGTCCGCTGGGCCAGGCCGGTGCGACCAGCCAACAGCATACCGGCGAAAACCACGAGGCCCAGCAATTTGATAATGTTAACTTTCATTGATCAGCTCCTTATGATGATTGGCATCGATAGTGCGCCCATAACAGGTAATATCGCTATACGGACCCGCGACCCCAAAAAAAGGTTGCGTGAGCTGTCCGACAATCAGTAGTTGGGTCAAAATCGGTGCCCTGACAACCTTTTTAGCGGTTGCCGGGTCCATTCCCAATAGGTGGGC
This sequence comes from Myxococcota bacterium, assembly GCA_028278265.1. Taxonomy (GTDB): domain Bacteria; phylum Myxococcota_A; class Polyangia; order JAAYKL01; family JAAYKL01; genus JANQET01. The sequence continues at coordinate 60,587 of JANQET010000236.1, read as the reverse complement.
ATGGTTGACGGAGTTGCAGTGAACAACCGAAGCGATGACGCCGGCTTGGTGAAGCGTTGCCAGAAGGGCGACAAGCATGCGCTGCGCCTGCTCTACGACCGTCATCACACCTATGTATACGCAGTCGTGCGGCGACTGACCAAACAGGAGGCCGACGCAGAGGACATGCTGCAGGAGACCTTTGTCCGGGCATGGAAATCGATTCGCAGTTTTCGCGCCGAAGCGGCGTTCCGCACCTGGTTGCTCCGCATCGCGGTCAACTTGTGCCGCAACCTGCACCAGCGACGCAAGAAGACCGTGGCCCTGATCGACGCTGCGGCGCCGGAGAACAACTCTGACGCCCTGGCCCGCTTATGGCTGGATCGGGCGCTGAATCAACTCTCCGACGGCTACCGCGAGGTGCTCGTTTTGCACGACGTGATGGATCTGCGTCACGCCGAAATTGCCGAAGTGTTGGGCATGTCGGTGGGCACTTCGAAGAGTCAGTTGCACCGCGCGCGGGCAAAGATGCGCGAATTTTTGGTGGCCGACGGCAGTGAGGAAGTGGCCAGCCGGGCCGCAGGTTCGAGGAGGTAAGGGTGATCAAGGACAAATTAAAGTGTGTCGACGTCGAGGAGCTCAGTGCTTACATCGACGCGGAATTGAACCGATCGCGCCAAGCGGAGATCGCCGTCCACCTCGATACCTGTGCCCAATGCCAGCACGCCGAAACATTGCTGCGCGGACTGAAGGTCAGCCTGAGCGCCTGCCGGGATGAACGGCCCAAGCGGGATCTGTGGCCTGAAATCGATCGGCAAGTCAGCGCAGAAAAAGGAGCTGCCACCCTCTTGGGTTCCTGGTTTCCCCGCTGGTGGCCCGTCCCGATCGCCGCGGCGGTGGCGGCCTTACTGCTCGTCTTGTTCTATCGCCAACCCGTCGAGCCCCCGGCGGAGCATCCCGATCGTTTGGCGCTCAACCAGGCGTTCGTTACGGCGCAACAGGCAGAACTGGCCTATCGAGACGCAATTCTCTCGTTGGAACAGGCGCTCGAACAGGAGAAGCCGAGCCTGGATCCCCAGACCCGGCGAATCGTCGAACAGAGCCTGGCCGAAATCGAAGGGGCGATCGAACGGTGCCGGGCGGCGATGCTCGAAAACCCGGACAACGCCGAGACCCATCGGGCAATGCTGGCTGCTTATCGCGAAAAAATGGACTTTTTGTTCGAGCTGGTCGGATCGCGAACCCGACCCGGAGGAGCGTGAGATGATCCGTCACGCCGGAAAAATACGAATGTTGTGGGCCATCGGCGCGCTGTTGTGCGCCTCGTCACCGGCCCTGGCCGATTTGAAACAGAAGGTGGACGCCAACGAGGTGTCAACCATCGAGGTGCGTCTGACCAGCGGAAACGTGCAATTGATGGCCTGGAACGGCGACCACATCACCATCGAGCACCGCCGATCCCCCTTGCCTGTCGTAGCAGCCCAGGGGGTCTTGAAAATCGGTGCCGGCTCGTCACCGGACAAAAAGATTAGCGATGCAGTGAAGATCTATGCGCCACAACACCTCAGGCTGATGGTGATCACCGAGAGCGCCGACGTCACCGTGCAGGGGTTCAACAGCCGCATTCAAATCGTGACCATGGGGGGGGACGCGCAGGTGTCTTCCTGTTCGGCCCCGTTGGAGATCGAAACCGTCTCCGGGGATATCGAGCTCAAGGAAATCAAGGGCGATCTCTCACTGAAAACTGTCAGCGGCACGATTAGCGGTAACCAGCTCAAAGCGGCGTTCATGGAGTCCAAGTCGGTGAACGGCGCCCTGTTTTTTACCCTCGTCTCAACTCGCCAACTGCGCATCCGAACCCACTCCGGCTCAGTAGATTTTCGCGGGAGCCTCCCCGACAACGGGTTCTGGGAGGCATCCACATTCGACGGAACGATGCGATTCACCTTCGATGCCGGCGCTCCCCTCGACCTGGAGGCCCACAGCCGCCGGGGTCAGGTCTCGGTCGATGACGACGTCACCGCCCAAAACAAGGCCAACAACTATTTCAGAGGTCGAATGGCCACGGGAAAGACCCTGGTTCGGCTCACCAGCTACGAAGGCAATATCGATGTGCGCATTGAAGACTAATCGTAGGGATTGTTGATCGAGCTCTTTTTCCGCGGCCGCCTGCTGCGATCCGGATCGGTGGTTCTGGAACGGCTCGAACCGGACTTGCGGGATTGATCGCCGCCGGACAGCCGGGGCTCGATCTCTTCGATGATCAGGCGCTGCTTGTCTTTGCAGCTCTGCGGTGTCTCCGGCAGCCCGTCGATCTCACCGAGAATCTCCATCGCCCGGGGAAGGTTGCCCTTTACCACTGCCTTGCGCGCCCGCTTGATCAGCTGCACACACAGCATGTCCGACACATTCTTGATCTGCTCGACATCGTAGTAATGGCTGGAGCGGGGAATGCTCGACAGCAGTTCAAAGGCGCGGCGCCAACTCTTGTTCTCGAGGGCGACGAGGGCTTTGTTGAACGCCTGCTGGGCGTCGGACTCCCGAATGGCGAGCTCTTTGAGATCGCGAGCGCTTTGGCTCTTGGATCGCTTTTGTAGGCACAGGGCAAAAAGATGGGCGGCCTCGGCCCACTCTTCGGTCTGGATTTTATCCTTGCCCTGCTCCATCAGCTCTTCGAAGGTCACCGTCTGAAACTCTTCACCCAAGACGGTGGGATCCGGGTCAGCCGAATCGCCGGATCGCTGTTTGTAAACGACCGATGCGACGATCGCCCCGGCGGCGATAATCGCCACCGCACCGATGATATAAAACGCTTTGAGCGCACTGCCCGGCCGCTTCGTCTCGACCGGAGCGACAGAGTCGGACGGATTGAATTCGTACGGCTCACCAGGGGCGACATACCGCAGTTGAACCACCCCGAGCTGAACAATATCGCCGGATTTGAGGACATAGTCGTCTTTCTTCAGCCCGTTGATTAATATTCCGTTAATGCTGTCGAGATCGGAAATCGTCCACTCCCCATCAGAGTGATCGAGTCGGGTGTGGGCCCGGGAGATCGACGGGTGATTGATGCGAAAATTGGCATCGTCCGAGCGCCCCAATACGTACAAATCGGCGGTCAACTCGACGTCCAATCCAGGGGAAGGATCGGTGAGCATGACCAGACGCGCCCGGGAGGCCACCTTGCCGATACCGGCGCTGTCGCCCGGGTCCATCTGCTTGCCCAAGGGCACTTCGGCGGAGACGTCAGTGCGGATCGAGAGGGAGTAGTCGCCAATCGTAATCTGATCCTTAGGGGTGATTTTTTGCGCTTTTTTGGCGACCGGCTTGCCGTTGATCTTGGTGCCGCAGAGACTGTTGAGGTCTTCGATGATGAACAAATCGTCTTTGCGAATAAGGCGGGCGTGATGGCGCGAGATATTGCGATCGGTGAGCCGTATCGTATTTCCCTCCAAACGACCGACCGTAATCTCGTCCCTGATCAGCGGAACAATAGTTGTTTTACCTTCATCGTCGCAGATGACGAGCTTGTACATCGCGCTACTTTCTCAAAACTCTGCGGTCAAGAAAATCACAACGAAAATTCAACGTACAACCTTGCTTTTTACCGTGTCAACTTTCATCACATCGACAGATCACTTGAGCTTCATGCGTCCGATGAACACTCGCTTTCGTCCGGCACCGATCACCTGCCAGGCTGCGGTCCACCCGCTACCGTCCGCAGCCAGAATCATCTCCGTTCCCGGATTGGGATCGTCTGACACCTTGACCGGCACGCTGGCCAATTTACCGTCGTTGTCCAGTACCGATACAAAGACCTGCGGACTGGGAAATGGGTCGTCGCTTCCGTTGGCCAAACTGCTCTGCCAACTGATCCCGTACCTGGACTGGATTTCGTTCCAGGCGATCGCGGAATGGTTGACGTCCGACGTGGTCCAGGTGATGCGATGGCGCTGCCCCACGGGGGTGCCGACCGAATTCAATTTCATCGTGAACACTTCGTGATCGTTCACCGGCCGGGAGCTCCAGGAGACGACAAACCCGTCACTGCCGGCGGCAATAGCCGGATCGAGGCACCAAATATCCGATTGAATTTCCTGTACCGCTCCGACGGGTCCCCCGTTGGTGCCGAGAGCCCGGGAGTGCAGACCGTACTGACTCTTGGCGAGCCAGACGACCACCACATTGGTTCCTCGCGCCGCCACCTCCGGACTCTGGGTCTCATAGACCCCCTCTGCCTCGGACACTTGATGCGCCGCCGCATCGACAAAATCCCCGTTGGCGTCGAGGGCACGGGCCATCACCTGTACGCTACCTCCGCTGCGTTCGTTCCAGACCAGCAAGTAGCCCGTCGTTGTGGCCACGATGGACGGCCGGGTCACCACCGATCCCCCAGAAGTGGTCAGATTGGTGATCTGGACCGGCACCGGTCCATTGATCGGCTGTCCCATTTGATCGACGAGCAGAAACAACAACTCTCGTTGACAAGAAGACCAGTTATTGGGATCGCACTCATCGTCATCCCTCGCGTCCAACCAAGCCAATCCAAAGGCATTGGAACGCGCGGCCACCACAGGCTGTCTGCTCTTGGGTCCGGTGGATTCGATGATCACTTCGTCGCCGAGGGGACTCGTATCCGTGTCCACATCGCTGTCGGTGTCCGCATGATCGAGAACCGACGGATCGTATGGAGCGACGATCAGCCGCCACCCGGTCGTGCCGGATTGATCGTTGTGTGCCCAGGTGATCATGGCCGTACCGTCGGCAGCGATATCCGGGGATCGGCCGTCCCCGTCGCCGCTCACTGGATATTCGAGCAGGGAGATATCACACAGTTCCGGCAGGGGAGGCGGGATCTCGTTCTCGCCGGTATCCACCTCGGAATCGGTCTCGGTTTCGGTCTCGGTCTCCGAGTCCTCGTCCTCTTGCGCGTCGGCGCCCGCGTCCATCTCCTCATTCGGGTCCGGGTCGTCCGAACAGCCCACGCTCATCCCCAGCATTGATGCCCAACAGCAGAGCACACCCATCCAGCCGAGGAGCGATCGGCCCCACCCCGCAGTACGAGGCATTGGCCCGAATCGGTGTCGAAACAGCGACAAAAATTGGTGAGACTGTCCGATTTTAGTCATTTTTAAATCCTCGAACCGCGCCTAAAATTTTTTTACGTTGTTATATTTCTTTTTCACTTTAGACAAATACTATTTGGTCCCATCGAATACAAAGTTATTATAGCCGAGTTTGGATCGTGATAGTAAAGAACGACACCTTTTATATCAGGAGCGACTACATCATGTTGGGAAAATGGTTCAAATCACATTTCGTATGGCTTATTGGGTACATGATTCTCATAGGGTGCATGTCGACTCCCAACACTTGGGTGGGCAGTGCCGATGCGGTGTTTCGCTACCGGGCAAAGGACAAGAGCACTATTGTGTACGAAGTGCGGCCGCAATCGGCCAGTGAAACCGCAGGGCTCAAGCGCGGGGATCGGGTCCTCGCCGTGGACGGTGAGGACGTCACCAATGCCTCCCACGAAGCGGTGCGGGACGCAATTCGCGGACCGGTGGGCTCAAATGTGCTATTAACTATAAAGAGAGGAACCGAGGTTTTGGAGCTACAAGTGGAGCGCCGACCGATACGAAAACTGACCCCAACGACCGAAGAAAATGACGATAAACCATCCGATTAACCCCTATGCCAATTTTCACAGCTGTGACGCATGACGGGTAAACACAAAGGGTTTCGCGGCGCCCTGCTCATTGCCGTGGTGCTGGCCATTGCCGCATATGTGACATTCTGGGACCCCGCCCACCAGGGACTGGAGCTCGATGTGGACCAGCGGTCGACACCGGCACGCGCCCGCGTCCCTCACGACATGCAGTCCTTGAAGGCGCTCTACCGCACGATTAACCTCGTCCAAAAGCACTACATCGACGCCTCCCGCATCGACGCCCGGGAGATGTTCATCGCCGCGACCCGCGCCGTTCAACGGGAGGTGGCCAATGTGCTGGTGCGGGAGCAGGGGGAACAGCTCTTCATTCGCTTCAACACCGAGGAGCGGCAGTTTGCCCTCGATGAGCTGACCACCCCCTGGGTGCTGCTGCAGCGCATCAAAGATGTCTTTGATTTCTTAAGGAGCAACTTCAAGGAGGATAAGAAACGGTTCATCGAGCTCGAGTACTCCGTGATCAACGGGATGTTGCAGACCCTCGATCCCCATTCCGTCTTTCTGACGCCGGAGATGTACCGCAACATGAAAGACAAGACCCAAGGGAAGTTCGGCGGCCTGGGCATTGTGATTTCGATTCGGGACGGGGCGCTGACCGTTATTTCACCGATTGACGGCACCCCGGCCGATATCGCCGGGCTCAAATCGGGTGATAAAATCGTCAAAATCGACGATGTCTCAACGGTTTCCATGGCCCTCAATGACGCGGTTACTCTCCTGCGCGGCGATCCGGGAACCACCGTGGCCGTCGAAGTGGTGCGCAAGGGGTGGGAAGAGCCAATAGCGTTTCAAATCATCCGCGCAATTATCGAGGTGCGCAGCATCGAATCCCAGCTTTTGTCCAAAAAAATAGGTTACATCCGCATCAAGGACTTTCAGGGCAACACGGCGAAGGATCTCAACAAGCACCTCGCCGAGTTGGAGCGCAAGAATATCCGGGGGTTGGTGCTCGACCTGCGCAACAACCCCGGCGGTTTGCTGGATGCGGCAATCCGGGTCTCCGACCGGTTCCTCAAGCGCGGGGTGATCGTAACGACCGCCGGACAGGGACCGGCCGAGCGGGACATCAGAAGGGCGCGCGACGACAACAACGAGCCCGACTATCCCATCGTATTACTGGTCAACGCGGGCAGCGCCTCGGCCTCTGAGATCGTCGCCGGCGCGCTGAAAAACCACAACCGCGCCCTCGTGGTCGGCCAGCGAACCTTCGGCAAGGGCTCGGTGCAGGTGCTCTACGAGAGGGGATTTGCCAACAACTCGGCGCTCAAGTTGACCACTGCCCAATACCTCACCCCCGGAGACATTTCGATCCAGTCGGTGGGGGTGACCCCCCATGTGGAATCACTGCCCATGCGCGCCGATGAAGAGCGGCTCGATCTGGTGGTCGAACCCCGCTACCGGGAGAGCGATCTGGACCACCATTTCGAGAGTGCGCGACTTTCGGCAGCGGCCAAGCGCCCGGCCACCACGCTCAACTACTTGTGGACCCCGACCCCTAAACCTGCAACCTCCGGTACGGGTCAGAGCCCCAACCCGGCTGCCCCAACCCCGACCCCGGCCCCGCCTCCGGCCGCCGCAGGGGCAGCGGACCAATCGTTCAAACCCGATTTCGAGATTGATTTCGCCCGGGATCTGGTGTTGGAGATGGCTCAGTCCGGTCAGTCCAACGTCGACGCGGCGTCCCTCGTCTCTTTGATCAAGGAACGCACCAATATCGAGGAACGGCGACTGGCCAAGGCGCTCAAAAAGCTGGGGATTGACTGGAGTGTTCAGCCCGATGATCGAACCGTAGATGTTTCGGTCATCGCCAAACTGGTCGACCCCAAGCCCCTCGAACCGGGTAAGCCCCACCGGATCAGCATGGCAGTGACCAATCGGGGCCCCGGTACGGTTTATCGTCTCCATTCGACGACCCGGTGTGATTTCAGGCCGTTGGACGAACGGGAGTTGGCTTTCGGCAGAATCGAACCGGGACAGACGATCACCCGCGAGTTGAAATTCAAGGTTCCCAAGGACGCTCTGAGCCGGGTGGACGATGTTCGGTTCAGTTTTACCGAAGCCAACAGCCGACCGGTCACCTCGACGGCCCTGCGGTTTCAGGTCGAGGCGCTGCCCCGGCCCAGATTCGCTTACGGCTTCCAAATGGTCGATCAAAAAGGGGGCAATGGAGACGGTGGTCTCCAGCCCGGTGAATCTGTTGAATTTATTGTAGATGTTGAAAACGTCGGCGAAGGGGCCTCCCTGGAGAGCTATGCCAGCTTGAAGAGCCTCTCGGGAAAAGAGCTGTTCATGGTGCGCGGCCGGGAATCGTTCGGCAAATTCGAACCGGGCAAACGCCACCAAATTGTCTTTTCATTTGACGTGAAGCCCGAATTCACCGAGTCGCTGGCCAAGTTGGAGTTGGCCATCGCCGACGTGGATCTGCGGGTTTATGCAGTGGAAAAGATCACCATTCCGATCACCCCGGCCCAGCGGGTCGAGCCCCACACGGCGACCGTCGCTCCGCAGGAAAAGCGAGCCGCCTTGAGACAGGCGCCCCGGGATGACGCGCCGATCGTGGCGTACCTATCGGATACCGGATCGGTTGATGGTCGGATTGGCGAATTCTATCGCGTCCGCATCGACGAGCACCGCATCGGATGGATCGACCGCCGGGAGGTCACGGCGAACCAAGCCGCCGAAGCCAACCCCTCTCTCGACTTCGTGTTGAATGCACCGCCCCGGTTGTCCATTGACGAGACCGAGCAAGTGGTGCGCTCGGACACGATCACACTCAAGGGCAGGGTCAGCGACGACAAAAACGTGCGCGATGTCTACATTTTCGTGGACGAGCAGAAGGTGTTTTTCAAATCCAATACAGATGCAACTGATCCCACAGAAGTCACCTTTGAAGCCGAGCTGCCGCTCAAGCACGGTGTCAACTACGTGATGATTGTGGCTGAAGAGACATCGGACCTGGATGCGCGCGAGATCATCGCCATCCGCCGGGATCGCCCGGATGGTATGGCCTTCTTCTCACCGAAGTTTCCCAATGGTGAACCCGAGCCGATCGGTATTCCCTCAATCACCAGTCCCTCGATGGCCAACCGGGTCCCCCTGCGCCCCTCCACACCCCAAGGGGTTGCCCAGTAGGGACACCTGGCTGTGCGGCACACTGTCAGCACACTGGACCGCACACCGTAACAGCGGCTGACCCACCAAATTCGGCCTGAAAATCCAGTTAAATGGCGATGGTATTCATCTTGCAGCTGCCCGGAAATCAGAACCGACGAGCAAGGAGAGAACAAATGAAAACGTTGGAATGGTTGTGTTTCGCAGTGGTTTTTATCTTCGCATTTTTCATGCTCACCTCCTGTGGTCTCGAGCCGGACTTCTACCTGGACGAAAACGGCTGCCTGATCACTGATGACGATCAAGGGGGCAACAACTGCGACGAAGGGGACACCGAAGACGACGACGGGGACAACGATACGGACGACGAGCCCGATGACGACACCGAAGACGACGACTGCGACGACGGCGATGATGACGATGACGACGATGACGATGACGATGACGATGATAATGATGATAACAACGACGACAACGATGATTGCGACGATGATGATGACGATGATGATGATGATGACGACAACAACGACGACAATGATGATTGCGACGATGATGATGACGATGATGACGATGACGACAACAACGACGACAATGATGATTGCGACGATGATGATGACGATGATGATGATGACGACAACAACGACGATGACACGGACGCGGACACGGACATCATTATCGAACTCTAGTGCGAAGCCGCACTTCCCCCGCACCTATCCGGCCGCCCGCCCCATCCCAGCATAGACAGACGATCTACAACGGCCGCAGGCGAAACGACAGGTGGCCCCAGACAAATCCCAGCAGCGATAACAACAGCCCGTAGAGATGGTAGTACCGGATGGAGAGTCTTCTCGTCTTCGTCAGTTGAGATGCGGCCACTCCGAATGCCGCGGGTCGCTGGTGTTGGATAAACCCGTACCGAGCGCCTTTGTGGCGGATGTGAATTTTGTACCACTTGAGTTTCTGCCGTCTGAGTTGACCGGCGCGCAGATAGAGTCCCCCCCGCTCGGCCCGGGTCAACACCGGCGCCTTGGTGGACGCGCGCCGAAAAATCGTCGCCTGATCGGCGACCACCTCGACAAAACCGTGGGCGGTGCGATAGAGCGGTTTGCTCCAGTACCGGGCCGTGGGCATCTCGATCCAACTGCCGACGGCCAGACAGATCAGGATCACCCCGCCGAAGCCGAACCCCCCCTTGACGATGCGCAGAATCCGAACCGGTACGGTTCTGAGGCGGACAAAGTAGCGCACGCCAAAACCGATCCCCACCAGGATCAGTGATATCAGAGTCCACTTGAGCACCGGATGGGGATCGAGGAGATAGAGCGCGATGAACTCGAAATCAGCCAACAGGTATCGAACGAACTGATCAAACAGCGCGTAGAGCCCCAACACCCCCACGACGAAATAGACCACGACTTCGACCTGCTGCCGCCGATTGGCCGGCAGGAACCCCTCCTGTTTGATCACATTGATGAGGCTGGGGTGCTTTTCCCAATCGCAGGTCCAGACGACCAGCGCCTTCTTTTTGCCCTTGGGCACAAAGCTCCGCTTGCGCTTGATCAGATAGGCGTTTCGCTTTCGCCCGAGCTTCTCCACGGTGCTTCCGGACAGGAGAATCTGATTGGAGCGGGCCGCCCCTTCGACCCGCGAAGCCACATTGACCATATCGCCGTAGACATCCTTGGCTTCGACGATGGCCTCACCCGTGTGAATGCCGATACGGATCTTAATGTCGAAATCCGGATCTTTTTTTCGGCTTCTCGCCAGCCGTTGCTGCATCGCGATCGCAGCGCGAATCGCGTCCCGGGGGGATTTGAACGAGGCCATAATCGCATCGCCGATGGTCTTGATCACGGTGCCCCTGAAGGTGGTCACTACCGGAAAGAGCAGCTTGTTGTGCAAATCGAGCATCAGGCGGCCCGCCGTATCCCCGTGTTTGTCCCAAAATCGCGTGGAATGGACGATGTCGCTGAACAAAATCGTCACCTCGGCCTTCGACTTTTCGATCTGCCGGGCGATACTTAGCTTAATCGTCTTGGCCAATGGTCTACCCCGAGATAGTCAGGCGCCAGCGGTGGCTCAAATGTCGGTTTTCTGGTCCGGGGTGCCCGTCGGTCGAAGGGAGATAACGAGCAGGTGGCCGTCGGGGTCGACAAAATAGGAGGCGTCGTCGAACCGGCCGAACTTGCTCGGATGGGTCAGCTGTTGGGCCTGAGCCCCGACGAGCCGGGCGACAATGTGCGGGGCGTCTTCTCCGTAAAAGTGGAGCTCCAGGCCGCTCAATGCATCGGCTGAGTCTGCCTTGAGCGGCACGCCGGTGGTTTTGGCGATGGTCTCGCGCCGGCAGAGGGCCAGGCGGCGATTTTTGGGCAACTCGAACTCGACATAGTTCGGATCCTCGACACTGACCGGCCAACCGAAGACCTGCCGGTAAAACTCGACCGACCTGGCCATCTCGCTCACCGGGAGCACCGTGCGATCGTGCCGCGGACCGGGAATAGGTTTTTCGACCAACCGGGCCGAGCCCATCGAGGCGGTCCATCCCGCCTCCAGGAAAAAGAACGGGGCCAAGGTGCGGTACCGCGGCGTGGCGCTGCCGGCGAGGACGCGCTCATTCATCGTCACCGAAACCACCCTGCCGAAGACGGCAAAATCCTCTTCGAACGGCCGGGTCTCGACCAACTCGCACTCCAAGTGGGCTTGGCACTCGGCGATGCGCGGTGCGTCGAGCTTGACCGCCGGGATGGGGGTCAGCCCGTTGTCCTCGAAGCGATCAGCACCAAACCCGGAGGGGTCCGAGCCGAGCACCCATGATGTGGCGACGAGATCGTCGCTGGGTACGTTGATGATAAACTGCTCGGTCTTCAGGATGTTCTTGGCGGTGACGAACTCGGCCCGACAGGCGAAAAAAACCACCGCCGGAGGGCCGTAGGTCACGATCGAAACGCGGGACTTGGTGGCCACGTGGGGTTCCTGATCGCGATTGATCGTCGTCACGAGCACCACCTGCTCAATCAAGGGTGTGGGGCGCCATTCGCGCCGATCGAGGGGGACTTCGACCTTTCCGTACGACGTCATCTCTCTCGTCCTTTCCGTTGCACCAAAACCGAGACGATTACATTAGCATGTATTCAGGTCCCCTTTCTAGCAAGTTCGATCAAGATGGGATCCGGGGTGTCGATAATTTCACCGATGATCGCCGCGCTCACCCCGCGGGTGTTCATTCGAGCGACCATCGTTTCGGCGTCTTGGGGGGCCACGGCGATGAGCAATCCCCCTGAGGTCTGTGGATCGAACACCAAATCGAGCATCTCTTGAGCCACTCCCTGCTCAACTCGAATCCTCTCCTTGTAGAAATCCCGATTGCGATGCAGTCCCCCGGGCATCAACCCCTGGTTGCTGTACCGGTCCACCTCAGGCAAGCGGGGCAGCGCCTCGGTATCGATGCGCAGGCACAGGCCGGAGGCATCGAGCATCTCGACGGCGTGCCCCACCAGGCCGAACCCGGTCACGTCGGTGCAGGCGTGGGGGTCGAACTCCCGGGCTATTTCGGCGGCATCCCGATTGAGGGCTCGCATGGTATCGATGGAGGCGGTCACCGCTTCGGCGCTGGCCTGCTTGGCCTTCAGCGCCGTGTTCACAATGCCGGTGCCCAACGGCTTGGTCAGCACCACCCGATCCCCCGCCCGGGCACCCAGGTTGGTCCACAATTGGTCGGGATGGACCACGCCGGTCACCGAGACACCGAATTTCAACTCCGGATCGGCGATGCTGTGCCCCCCGACTAACGCCACCTCGGCCTCCCGCAGCTTGTCCTGTCCTCCCCGCAGGATATCCCCCAACACCGACAGATCCAACTTGTCTTTGGGAAAACCGACGATATTCATTGCGGTCAACGGGCACCCCCCCATCGCGTAGACATCGGACAGGGCGTTGGCCACGGCGACTTGGCCGAATGTGTAGGGATCGTCCACAATCGGCGTGAAAAAATCCACGGTCTGCACCAGGGCCAACTCGTCGGTCAAGCGGTAGACCCCGGCGTCGTCCGGCCGGGCCAACCCGACCAACAGATCCGGATGGCGATCAATTTCGAGTCCGCACAGCGCCTTGGCCAGGTCCCCTGGCCCGAGCTTGGATGCTCAACCCGCGCCCTTTACCACCGCGGTGAGATGGTGTTCGGTTTTGCTCATTTGGTGTCCTCACTTTCGACTGGAGACGTTTGTCCCCGCATCCGCCGATACCCGGTCCCTAACCTTCAATAAAAAGGGGGTATTCAGAAGTCAAATCCAATCAGTCGAGATGTTTTCTGTTGTCGAGCAGAAACCGGCTGAAAGCCCGCGCCGCCGGGGAGAGGGTTCGCCGCTTGTCGGTCACGAGGTAAAATTTGCGCTTGATCGGCAATCCCTTCATTTCGACAATTTTCAACGACGACGACGCCAGCTCGGCGCGAATCGCCCGCCGCGATAGAAGTGCAAATCCCAGCCCCGCTTTGACCCCCTCCTTGACCGCGGTGGAGCTGCCCAACTCGGTCACGTTTTTCCAGCCGACTCCGGATTTCTTGAAGATCGCGGTCAACGGGCGCATCGCATTGGCCCGCGTACCCGACCCGGATTCCCGCAGCACGATCGGCTGATCTTCGAGTTGCTCCGGGGAGACCGGCCCCCGTCGGGCTGTCAGGGGATGGTTGCCGGCGACCACCAGTACGATGTCATCGTCGGCCAACGCTTGAAACTTCAGTTGTTCACTCTCCTCGCGGAATCCCACCACGCCGAACTCCTGCGTCCCATCTTCGACGCGGCGGGTAATCGAGAGGGAGTCGCCGATCAGCATGCGCACACCGATTGCCGGATGTCGGCGTTTGAATCGCTGGATCACCCCGGGCAGGATGTACTCGCCGGGTGTGGTGCTCGCCCCCAACGACACCTCCCCCTTGCTCAGGCCGAGCAGCTCCCGCAGCTCTCGCTCGGTCTCGTTCTGCAGCTCCAGCAATTCGCGTCCTCGTCGCAGCAACAGTTCCCCGGCGCTGGTGGGGATCACCTTGCGGCCCAACCGGTCGAGCAAGCGGGTGCCCACCGATTCCTCCAAGGTCAAAATTCGCTCACTCACCGAGGCTTGCGCCAGATTCAACGACCGCGCTGCACCGGAGAAACTGGCACAGCGAACGACTTCGATAAAAACAGCCAATTGTTTCAAATCAAAGGCCATCCAGAGGCGTCCGCTCGATCGCTTCTTTGTCGATTGTCCACTCATTTTTTGTGCTTCACTTTCCAGTTGAGGGTGGAGCAAACCGATCTTTTTTTCAAGCTCTCCTGTCGGACCGGACGCCCGTTCAGTCGCCGCGGGACGATCCACCTCCCGTTGACTTCGACGGGTCTCACCCTTACGTTTTGGCCATCCGATGATGGAACAACGAGGTGATCCTGTGAACAATTCTCACCGACAGCTGATGGAACTGATCTCCCAGCGACGCAGCATCCGGCAGTTCAAACCGGATCCGGTGCCCCGACAACTGATCGAGCAGGTGCTCGAAGCGGCCAGATGGGCTCCCAGCGGGGGCAATCGCCAGGGCTTTCGGTTCATCGTGGTCCAATCCCCGGCGATGCTCGCCCGCATGGATCAGGCGGTGGCCCGGGCCGTCGAGGCGTTGCTGCAACACGTCCGGCCCGAGTTTCGCGAGGAGTTTGCCCGCTACTCGGGCAATTTCATGCACTTTGCCCAGGCCCCCCTGGTCATCGCGCCGATCTATCGCAGCTATCGAGAGGGGACCGATTTTCTGACGATGATCACCGGGGGGACCCACAGCGACGATCGGGGCCCCCTCAAGGCGGATGCCGATTCACTGGCCGCTGTCTCCGCGGCGATTATGAACCTCCTGCTCGCGGTTCATACCCTCGGCTTGGGCGCTTGCTGGATGACCGGTCCACTTTTTGCTAGGACTTCACTCAGTAAATTGCTCGAGGTGCCCCGCAGTTGGGAAATCGCCGCGTTGATTCCGCTGGGCTACGCCCAACACCGGCCCGCGGCGCCGGAGCGGCGGCCCCTGGCGCGGCTAATCACCTATTTGGATTGACGAGGTCGGTATGAACCCATGCGATACCTACTGATTGACCGAATAGAGGAAATCAAAAAATTCGACTACGCGGTGGCCTCGAAGTGCATCACCCTGGCGGACGACTGTTTCGAGTACCACTATCCGGGTCAGCCGATCTACCCGGGGGCCCTGTTGATCGAGACGATGGCCCAGCTAGGAGGAGCGCTGATCGAGCTCTCCCTCCGCGATCGCCAAGAGGATGTGCCCCGCTGCGTGCTCAGCTCAGTCAAGGCCAAATTTCGCGACTTCGTCAAACCGGGAGACAAGCTGTCGGTGAGGGCCGAGATCCAGTCGCACCACGAGGATTCCGGATTCGTCAAAGTGATCGGTTCCCGGGACGGGGACAAGGTGTGCCAAGCGGATATCATTTACGTCATGCTCCACGTGGACGACCCGGAGCTGGACACGTTCGGCAAACAGTACCTCGACCTGATCACCCGAGAAATGAAGGTCGTCGAGTGATGCCCGGATCCGACGGGGATGTGGTCATCACCGGCGTGGGCCTGCACGGTCCGTTCGGCGACCTGTCCGCCACCGTGTCGGCGATCAAGCAGGGACGCAGCGCCTTGTCCATGGCTATTCCCGCGGGGGTCGACGCCTTTCCCCCTTGTCCGGGTGCGACGGCAGAGCCCGCCTCGCCAGCGCCGTTTTTGCCCGATCGGAAATTGGCCAAGTACATGAGCCAGACCACGTCACTTTCGGTGATCGCCGCCGGCCGAGCGTTGAGCGACGCGGGAGTGATCGACAGCGACGATGTGCTTCAACCGATGGGGCTGTTTGCCGCGGTGGGAATGACCGTGTTCGATCTCTCCTCGGTGAGCCGCGCGGTGGAGCGGTCCAAGGCCCCGGACGGCACCCTCGATCTGCAGCGGATGGGAACAGAGGGGTTGGGTGCCTGCCATCCGCTGATGCCGTTCAAATCGCTGCTCAATATGCCGGTGGGCTTGATTTCGATCTGTTTCAATCTCAAAGGGCCCAACTTCGTCACCTATCCCAGTGTGGATCAGGCCGGCGCCTGCTTGGAGACTGCCGCCCGGGGATTGGTCGAGGGCCGCTTCACCGAGGTGCTGGTCGGAGCCGCTTCCCAGGGGTTCAGCTTGATGACACTGTGCACCCAACTGCGCCTGGGACGGCTCGCCGAAACGGTCGAACAGGCGGTTCCTTTCGAGCCGCAGCACCGCGGCATCGCCCCGGCCGACGGTGCCGGATTATTCGTCATGACAACCCGCGGAACGGCTGCTCGGAGGGGCACGCCAATCCGCGCCCGTGTACTCGGCGTCTCCCATGGACGAAGCGAGGGGACCACACCGGACGAGCTGTACGCGGTTCGCCGCCGGCACTGGGCAAGGGCGCTGGGCAACCGGCAACCCAGCCGAATCGTTTCCTGCGGCAACCCGGATCGCACGGCCGATATCGCGGAAGCAGACCAGCGGGACGCCTTCCCCCAAACGGAGCGTGCCAGGCTGGTGTCGTTCGACGGCGCCCTGGGGGAGCTCGGTCCGGCCGGGGTGTTCTTTGCCGTGGCATTGGTGCTGACGGGCGACCCCCCAGGCAACGCGCCGATCGATTCAACGGATCGGTGCTACCTGATTTCTGCCGGGGACGCGGACGGGGCTCAGTTCGCCTTGGCGCTCGCCCCCGAGGAGGGCTCAGGTGCCTAGGGTCGTGGTCACCGGGATGGGGGTGGTCGCTCCGATCGGCATCGGAATCGGGCCGTTTTTCGACGGCTTGCGATCCGCACGGGCCGGTGTGGATCGCATCGCCTCGTTCGATGCGGGGCGTTTTCCGACCCGAATCGGCGCAGAGGTCAACGGGTTTGACCTGGATACCACCGGATTGTCGGACCGGGAGCGATCTGCCCTGAGCGCGGATCCCAAGTCGGCCTTCGGCGTCACAGCCGCTCGTCAAGCGCTGGCTGCCGCTTTCGGCGATGTTCCGATCAGCCGATGCTACCCCGAGGAGCGGGTAGGGGTTGTTGCCGCCGCGGGGTTGGAAATTTTTCACCTCGACGATTTGGTGCCCCTGTTCTCCGACGGCGCGATCGACGGCCGGGCGCTGCGCGACCACCTCTTTGACACCCCCGTGTTCACGAACCTCCAGATCCCCGCGGACCTCGGGGCGAGGGCGATCGCCCGGCTGACCGGTGCCGGTGGGATGGTTCAGGTCAACGTCTCCGCATGCGCCGCCGGCACCCAAGCCCTCGGCGAGGCCTTCCTCGCGATCCGCCAAGGGGTGCTGGACGTGGCCGTCACCGGGGGCTACGACTCGATGCTCAATCCCCTCGGCGTGGGCGGGTTCTGCATGCTGGAAGCCCTCTCCACGGCCAACGATTTGGGACCCGGTGCGTCCCGCCCGTTCGACAAACACCGGGACGGTTTCGTGCTCGGCGAAGGCGCGGGATTCTGTATCCTGGAGAACGCCCAGTCGGCGCTGGCCCGGGGGGCCACCATTCACGGAGAGGTGTTGGGCTACAGCTCGTCGATGGACGCCTACCGGGTGACCGATCCCGCCCCGGATCAGGCCGGCGCAATTCGCGCGATGAGGGGGGCACTGGCCTCGGCAGGGCTTTCCCCGGCCCAGGTGGACTACATCAATGCCCACGGCACGGGAACCCGTAAAAACGATCCGGCCGAGACCCGAGCGATCAAGAAGGTGTTCGGTTCCCGGGCAAGGCAGATTCCGGTCAGCTCCACCAAGAGTCAAATCGGTCACTTGATCGGCGCCGCCGGTGCGGTGGAGTTCATCGCCGGCCTGTTTGCCCTGAACGAGCAGCTTCTCCCGGCGACGATCAATTTGGTCACCCCGGATCCCCAGTGCGATCTGGACTATGTGCCCGGCACGCCGCGCCAGGCGACTGTGGAGCACTTCATGTCAAATTCATTCGGGTTCGGCGGCCAAAATGCCTGCATCGTTGCCGGGCAATGGTCACCGTAACACGGTCCTGTTCAACGAGGTTCGAGACAACGAAATGAAAAAAAATAACACAAGAACGCTAATCATTACCGGTGCCTCCCGGGGCATCGGAGCGGCCCTGGCCAAGTCACTGGCAGGTGCCGGGACCAATCTGGTGCTCTGTTACCACCGGGATAAAAAGGCGGCCAATCGCGTCGAGGCCCGGTGCCGTGACCGGGGGTCCCGGGTGATTCTCGTCCGCGGGGATATCTGTGAACCGGACTGCGCCCAACAGATCGTCGATCGTTCCGTCGAAGCGTTTGATACGATCCACGGTCTGGTCAACAATGCCGCAGTTGTTCGCGAGGAACTGCTGGCGCTCCTCGAGGACGAGGATCTGGAGGCGATGCTCGCGACCAACATCGCGGGAATGGTCCGCCTGACCCGGGCGGTGCTGCGTCCGATGATGCGCCAAAAACGGGGCAGTGTGATCAACATCTCTTCGGTGGCAGCGACCCGGCCCAATCGGGGCAATGCCGTCTACGCCGGTACCAAGGGATTTGTCGAGTCGTTCACCCGTGCCCTCGCCGTCGAATTGGGTCCCAAGCAGATCCGCGTCAACGCTGTGGCCCCCGGTGTGATTGAGACCAAAATGTCCCGGGCGGTCAGGACGCTCGCCGGGGATGCGATCACCGATAGTATCGCTCTGCGCAGATTCGGCACAGTGGACGAGATCGCCAAGGTGGTCTCATTCTTGCTCTCGGATGATGCAGCTTATATCACCGGCGCCGTAGTGCCGGTGGACGGAGGATATTGATGACCGAAGCCACCGGAAAAAACGACATTCAAGCGCGCGTCAACAACTGCATCGCCGAAGTACTGGCCCTCGAGCCGTCCGCCATCACCGCGGAATCGACCCTGATGAACGACCTGGGCGCCGAGTCCCTCGATCTGGTGGAGCTGATGTTTCTGCTCGAACAGGAGTTCGAGATCAAGCTGGACAAACAGGACATGAGCCTGTCGGCGCAACTCGGCTTGGCCGAGGCTGAGCTGCACCGGGACGAGGTGCTGACCCCGCGGGCGCTGGCCATGCTGCGGGAGCGCTTTCCCCGAGCAGAGGCGTCCCTGGTGGAGGGCACGACGATCAAGCAGCTCGCCTTTCTGCTGACTGCCGAGGAGGTGGCCAAGTCCATCGCGCGGAAGCTTGGAGAATCCCCTTGAAGGGCTGGGGGACCGCAATCCGGTTGCTCACCTCCCTCGCCAAACCACCCAACCTCAAAGGTGGCTCCTCTTCGGTAACAACAACCGACGGAAAACTCGACTGTGGCACGGAGTACACACTGTATTCCCCACACCGCGCTCCGAGCGGATCCCTACTCGCCGTACCCGGCGTCACGGTTCTGGGTCGCGACGATCCCCGTCTGATCCACTTTGCCACCGCCCACGCCAGGTTCGGCTTTGCCACAATCGTTCCGGATCTGCCGGGCCTCAAGACCGCTCGCATCATCGACGGCGACCGCACGGCGATCCAAAATGGGGTGCGCCGGCTCCTTCGCACGGAGACACCATCGGTCATCGCCGCTGGGTTCAGCTTCGGGGCAGGGCTACTGTTGACCGCACTGGCCGAAATGGAGTCCGGTACCGGGGTCGACGCCGCGCTCTGCATCGGCGCCCCCTACGCGATTGAAGAGGTGTGGGACCAGCTTCTCACCATCGATATTCACCAGGAGATGGACCAGGCGGTGTTGGACAACGTCATCTACTTCCACCTGATCATCGCCTGGCGGGAGCGCCGGGCATCGCCCCTCTCCGAAGGGGATCAACAAGCGCTCCGGCAAGGTCTTTCCGACTACTGTCAGCGGGACGATCCGGCATGGAAGCTCACATTGTACCGCCGATTCGCCGACAGCGAAGCTGTGCGCCGCGCCGCCAGGCAGCCCCTCTCCCCGGAGCAGCGCCGATCGATTTCGCCACAGCACAAATTATCCCGGCTCTCAGGTCGCGTTGCCCTCATTCACGACAAGTCAGACAAGCTCATCCCCCCGTCCCACAGCGAGCGGATACTGACCGAACTCAACGAACAGCGCCCCAACGGCGATCAGCGGATCGCGCTCACCTCGCTGTTGAGCCACGTGGCACCGCGCCAACCGTTCAGCCTCAAAGAGCGCGTTCAACTGGTCGATCTGTATCGGCATTTTTTGTATGGTTAGGCGATGAAAGACAACCGCAAAATGCTTCGCTTTGTCAGGGCGTTTTTGTCCAAAAGGAAAATAATCCACACCAACATGCAGATCCTCGAGCGCTGCAACTGCCGCTGCCAAATCTGCGATCTGTGGCAGGATCGCACCGCCGGCGCCCACTTGACCGCCGGTGACGTCCGCGTCATCTCCGAAAAGCTCAATCGCATCGCCCCGCAAATCATCCACGTGGGAGGTGGTGAGCCGTTGATGCACCCCGAGGTGGTGGATATCGTCAGAACACTGAGCCGGCACCATTTTCCGGTGATGATCTCCAACGGCTGGTACATGACCCGGGAGATGGCCCGCGCCCTGTTCGCCGCGGGGATGTGGGAGATCAGCGTCTCGATCGACTATGCCGACGCGACCCGGCACGACGCCCAACGGGGCATCACCGGTGCCTATGACCGCGCGGTCGACGCCTTGCGCGTCTTGGGGCAAAACCGCCTCGTTCCGGAGCAGCGGGTCAACCTGATCACCGTGGTGATGGACGACAACCTGGACGACATCGAACCGTTGATCCGCCTCGCCGGATCACTCAATGTGACCTACCTGGTGACCCTCCACTCCACCATGAGGGGCCAGAAATCCCGCCGGGTCGCCCCATCAGCGATCAGCAAACGGTTACTCGACCTCAAAAAAAGGTACCCGGATTTCGTCACCCTGCGGGGCTACATCGGGCGCTTCACCAGGGCCGGCGAACAGGACGGCATCTCCCCCTGCTATGCCGGGAAAAACCTCTGCAACATCGACTGCCGGGGGGACGTGAGCCTGTGTATCGACTGCCTCGATCAACCTGTGGGCAACATTCTCACCGAGCCGATTGACACCCTCACCGCTCGGCTTCGTGAAAAGCACCTGGCAAACGAATGCTCGAGTTGCTGGACCAGCTGTCGCGGGGCGATCGAGACGCTGATGTACGGGAATCAGCGGTGGGCCAACCTGCGGGACTACTACCAGATGACCCGGCCGTTGCCCCTGACCCCACCCCCTTCAACGATGCCATCTTGATTTGAGCTGAATCAGCGCCTCGGGGGCCATGCTCCACGGCCGTCCCAGAATGAGCCCGAAACTCAGAGCACAGGCGGAGTGGCAGCGGTTGTCACAGCTGGGCTCGGGGCCGAATCGCTCGATCGCCTGTTGCCGAATCCGATCCAGGTCCGGCTCCTGAAGCAAGTTGCCCCCCTTGGTGCCCCGCTCCAGACAGGGGTAAAAGACCTCTCCGACGGGTGACACGGCAAGGGTGGCGGAAGGGAAACAGCGAAACGCCTTCAGATCGCGCATGTACTGCAGGTAGAGGGGCGTCCCGTTGATCGCCCGACCCTTTTTCTTCTCCTCGAGCAAAAAGTCGAACAGCGTCCGGTAAGGCCCGTTGTCGATCAAATCGGGATGTACCTTGACCCCCTCCAATTGGGGAGAGGCGGCAAAGCGAAGCCCATTGGTTTGACAGAACTGATAGACCTCGTACAAATCGGCAATGTTGTGGGGGGTCACCACAGCCGAGACGATGATCTCAGTGCTGCTGGCCGAGCGCCTGGCTTCGGCCTCTAGGGCGGTGGCCAGAATGCGGTCCAGGGCCCCGTCTCCCACCCCGTACCAGCCGTCTGCCTTGGCCCGATCCAAGGTGTCCAGGCTGATCACCAGGTGATCCACCGCCTCCAGCACGCCGGCCAGCCGGGGCGCCAAGTCATACCCGTTGGTCGTCAACACCACACTGCGAAATCCAAGTGGCGAAAGTGCGCGGAGAATTTCGTCCACTTGCGGGTGGTTCAGCGGCTCACCGCCAGTGAGCACCAAGTGGTCACAGTATCGCCGCACGGTGGTGAGCAGCTCGACGACCCCGT
Organism: Myxococcota bacterium; assembly: GCA_028278265.1. Classification (GTDB taxonomy): domain Bacteria; phylum Myxococcota_A; class Polyangia; order JAAYKL01; family JAAYKL01; genus JANQET01. The sequence continues at coordinate 38,705 of JANQET010000236.1, read as the reverse complement.
CCGCGTCGAGAGTCGGCGAATCGAGCCGATAGTACGGACGGTTCGCGCCGTCCGCGCAATAGGGGCATCTGAAATCGCAGGCATAGGTCAAGTAGTAGACCGCGAGCAAGGGGCGCCATCGCGTCGGGGTGACCCCAGCCAGCCGCAAATACCAATAGTTGCGCACCGATCGCCACATACTGCTCCCTCGATACCACCGATCAACCCATTCTCAAACCGCACAAATCGCGCCAATTGTCGGAACGAGTTTTTGCAGCCTGCTCCGAGCAGCAAAAGGAGAACCCGTTGCCCGAAGGAACCCAGTCCGACCTCAGCATCTTTGCATTTCCGGCGCTTCAGTCGCTCAAGAAGAATCGATTTTCTTTTGGTCTGGTGATGGTGGCGGTGATCATCGGCGTGGGGGTTCAGGTCACCAATATCGCCACCCACGACAGCCAATTGACAAATCAGGCAGATCGCACGATCGTCATGCAATATGGCAGCGTCATCTCAGACCAGAATTGACCGGCGATGATACTGTTCACGCCGTTTGAGCAGTACCTGGCCTTCACCTCCGGGCTCATCATCAAACCGATCTACATGGTGTTGGTCCTCGGGATACTCGCCCTTGCCCGCAAACCCGTCTTTTCGGGCCGAACGACCCTCTGCATCGGCTTGGCTGCGTTTTGGCTCGGTGAGGCGGCCTGTGCGCTCAATTTTCTCTCTGCCGGTGGGGCCAGCGATTGGCTCGACGGGATGCACGATTTGGGCATGGTGGCGATGGGTATCTTTGTCCCCTGGGGATTGTTGACCCTATTCGACACCCAGGTCATCGGTTTTATCGATTCGCAAAAGAGGTGTGTGCTTCAGCGGTTCTGCGGTCGATGCTACAAGCAACACGATGTCCCCTGCGGCCTCAAGCGATTGATGATCTTCGCCGCCCTGTTTTTTGCCGTGGTCGCCCTGCTGCCGCTGACCGCGACCATCGCCCCCTACGATCACCTCGGCACAGTCTTCGGCAGCGAGGTGCGCTACACTTACTCTCCGTTCTTGATCTGGCTCAATTTTCGCCTCTTCCCGATCATCGCCGCGGGGTGCTTCGTCGCCACGGCCGGGCTGCTCTGGGGAGCTGCCACGGCACCGGCCAGGGCCAAGGGGCCATTTTTCGTCGGGCTGGGGTTTTGGCTGTTCTCCTGGTTTCGCTTCTGTCTGGTCACCGCCTTTGCCCGCACGCCGGTCTGGCTCGACTTCTGGGAGGAGCTCACCGAGCTGCTGATCACCCTCGGGGTGGGTCTGGTGTTGTGGTTCTTTCGCGCCCAGCTCCGCCCGACGTCGCCCGCGGCGCGGTGATGGTGTTGCGCACACAAACGGGCTGCAATCGGCCGTCGGCCCCAGGGTAGTGGTTGCAGCACTTGATCGCCCGCGACAGATCAAAGGTGGCCCGATCCATGAACTGGTGGATGAAAATCGATTTGACATGCCGCAGCCCCAGGGACAGCGCATCCCGCGGCGAGGGTGTATCATTTCCCAGCCGGTTCATCTGCAGCAGGATCTGCCGCACGGTCCGCAGCACGCTCTCCTGATCAGGGACCGCGTTTTGCGCCGACCACAGCGCGTAGATGGCGTCCTTGATCTTGCCCAGGTTTTCAGCATCCGTGCTGAGCAGCGCCTGGTTCTTGATCACGTCGAGATAGGTCTCGAGGTCGATCAACCGGGGTAATGAGACGAACTTGCCGTCATCGGTCTTGAGCACGTAGGTCAGGGCGAAACAGCTGGGATGGGAGCAGGGCAGCGGCACAAAATCGGACCGGACCAATCGGCCGCCGGATTGCTCGCTGAGCAAGCGCACCACATCGGGGATGGTGATGATATCGGAAGGATCGCAAGCGATCTCCGGCGTCTGACGGGGGCGATAGGCCAGGGGGTGCACCATGATGCTCAAGATCTGATCGTGGCCAAAAAACCGCTCTAGCACGCCGGACAACTGGTCCTCGTTGATGCCGCGGGCCAGGGTAACTGTCAGTGAGAGCAGGCCGCCCAACTCGACCACCCGCTCGATCAACCTCTGTTTGAGCTCGGCCAATGCCGGGTCCCCGCGCAGGATTCGGTAGACGTCAGCGGAGTGCCCGTCATACTGCAGGGAGATCACCACCTCCCGATCCACCAAGGCCTGCAGCAGGTCGTCGTCGCGGGCCAGGGCCACGCCGTTGGTGGAGACCGAAACGACGCCGATCTCACGCCGCTCCCGGGCCGCGTCGACAATGTCGAGCAGGTGGGGATGCACGGTCGGCTCTCCGCCGCTCAGGGTCACCATGTTGATCTGACCTTCGTACCGCACCAACCGATCGAACATCGCGCTCGCCTGGGCCACGGTGAGCTCCTGCTCGCAGCGATCGCGGACCAGACAGATCGGGCAGGCCAGATTGCAGCGATCGGTGATCTCCACGATCGGCACACAGGTGTGCTGTTGATGTTCAGGACACAACCCGCAGGAGTCGGGGCAGCCGTTGAACTCGGTCACCGCCCGTTGCCGCGGTTCGGTGCCCGGCTTGACGAATCCCCCAGAGGACAAATACCACGCCTTGTCCGAACAGATCAGCGCCTCGGTCTGTCCGTGCTCGAGACACCACTTCTGCAGCACCACCTGCTCGCCACGAAAAACGATCCGGGCGTCGGTCAGTTGTCCGCAGGTGTTGCACAACCCCTGAGTCGCGCTGTGACAGATCTCGTCCACCATACCGGCGGCGTTGTTCAAACGGTTCATCGGGTCACCCAAAATCGCTCATCTCGCATGCGATAGAACAGGTTGTAGTTGCAGGCACCGATCAGCTGCTTGCCATCCACCGGCACCTGATCCGGACAGCGCACGGCGCGGCCCAGCTCCCAAGTGTCCTCGTCCATATGGGCGTGCACGTAGATCGTCTTCAACTGTTTTTCCGCCCGTCGTTGGCGTTCGGCGACGGTGATCGGTTGGGCGGGAAAGAGGTCCGTCATCATCGACTTGAGGGTCGAGAGAACCTCCGGGTCTCCCCCTTCGCTCCACAGGCGGTCGATCGCCTGTTTGAGCTCGATCTCCAGCTCGTCCGAAGGCCGCAGCAGGTAACCCTCTTGGAGATATTGGCCGATGGTCGATTTGTCGAGCAGTTCGGTCAGGCAATGGGTCGCCCCACCGTGGGACATCAGGTAGGCCACCCCGTAGCACAGTGGGTGGGCCGAGGGTAACGGCATGAATGCCGCGCGGGGGATTCGGCCCGACGTGGCAGCTTCGATCAGCTCCTCCACCTCGTCCACCGGCAGATGGGCCCGCGGCAGGAACTCGCCACCCCCCTGTCCGGTGTAGGTCATCGTCTGGATCGTCAGGGAGCGAACGATGTCACGGGACAGGGCCAGCTCCACCACCGGCGCCAAATCCGCTTCGTTGACCGACTTGATCAGCACCATCAACAAAGTGGTTGGAATACCGTACCGCTCCGCTGTTTCGAGCGCCGAGAGCTTGGCTTCGACGATATCCCGGCCGTGAATCGCTTGGCTCGTCCGGGGATTAAAGGTATCGAAAGAGAGGATCAAGTAGACGCCCAAATCGGCCAGCTCCCTGGCCAATCCGGGATTCCGGGCCAGGTTCAACCCGTTGGTGTTGACGGTGATTCGGCCGATCTCCGGTCGCCGGGCGTGGCGCAACAGCCGGGGCAACTCCGGGTGCAAGGTGGGCTCCCCGCCGGTGATGTTGACCAGGTCGACCGGTCCTGCCGCGTCGATCACAAAATCGATCTGCTCGACAAACGCCTCTTCAGACATGAAAAAGGTCTGGTCCGTCCGGTTGTAGGTAAAACAAATAGGGCAGCGCAGATCACAGGCGTTGGTGATCGAGAAGACCGGGAGATGGCAGTTTTGCCCGTGAAAGGAGCAGGGGCCACAGGAGGTGGGGCATCCCCCTTGCCGCTCGGTCAGAACGCGCCGGGGCGGTTGCCCTCCGGGCGGGGTGCGCATCATCTCCAAATAGGATGAAAGCCGTCGGGCCACCAACGCGGTCTGTTTTCCGTGACTCGGACAATGGCGCTCCAAAAAAACCCGCTCCCCACGGGCCACGTAGCGGGCGTCCACTATTTCCCGGCACTCACGGCACATCCCCTTGGTGGCCGACAAGAAGGTCTGTTCGTCCCCTCCGATTTGACAGCAGCTCATTTAAATTCCCCCATCGGTGAAAATGACTTGGCCGTTGATGTACGACGCTTTATCCGAAGCCAAAAAGAGGACCAGGTGGGCCACCTCCTCAGGGGTACCGGGTCGGCCGAGCGCGCAGAACCGGTTGTACTCCTCCAGTTGACGGGCCGAGACATTGTGGCCGATCCCCCCATCGATCAACCCGGGCGCCACCGCATTGACCCTCACCCCGTACCGTTTCATTTCTCCGGCCAGGGAAGTGGTAAACCCTGCCACGGCGGACTTGACCGTGGCGTAGTGAACCGGCACTTCGATGATCCGGTGACCGGCCACCGAGCCGATGTTGACGATCACTCCCGATTTGCGCCGCGCCATCGTCCGCACCACCGCCTTGGAAAACAGAAACAATCCCTTGAGATTGGTCTCGATCAGCTGATCCCAATCCTCCTCCTCGATGAGGGCGAAAGGCATCACCTGGGTCACCCCCAGGTTGTTGACCAGCACATCGATCGACCCGAGCTCGGCGGTCACCTGTTCCACAAACGCGGTCACCTCAGCACCGTCCGTCGCCTCGACAGATCGGCCGATGACGCGACCCCCCCTGCGCTCCAGCTCCCCTTGCAACTCATCTGCTGTTTCCCGGTTGCGGTGATACGTAAAGGCCACACTGGCCCCCTGTTCAGCAGCAATTCGGCACAGGGCCGACCCGATTGCGCCGGTGCCGCCGGTGATCAGAACGGTCTTTTCTTTCAACACGTTATCGGCTCCTCTTTTTGAAAACTCAGCGGTCATTCAGCTCACAGGCCATGGGCCGTCTCGGGATTTTGTTGCGCTCTCCACTCAAAAGCAAGGCCTGGACCAAAAACCGGGCGACCGCATCGACCGGCGACCCACCGGTGGTCACAGCTATCGGCGGCAACGGGAAGGAAGGGTATTTTTTTGCAAACGCCTGTCTGGTATATAGGCTTATAGACGACACCGTTTACGGGTCTGATAACGCATCTCATCACTGCAGAGGACAGGAGAAACAGACGATGGCGCGAAGAGGTATCCTATCGGTTTGGGTGGTCACCGGAATTTTTGTACTGGCTCTCAGCACACTGGCCTGCGGTGGGGCCGCCACCGGCAATTTCGGCATCAGCGGGGAGACGAGTGGCGAAGGCGAATCCATGGGGGACGCGGCGACGGCAAATCCCAAAGCGCAGGAGGCCAAGCAGCGCTGCGAACAAGAGATCGAGAAGGCGAAAACCAAGCCCGAGACCAAGCTCAGTGCGATTCAGGTTCGGGCGTGTCTCTACGCATTGAAACCACAGATCGACGCCTGCGCCAAAGGCCCGAAGGTCGAGGTGATCACCAAGCTGGTGGTCAGCGCATCCGGAGCAGTGGTCAACGCCTTTCCCATCGGTGATACGGCCGATACGGACGCGGCAAAATGCGTCGCCGAAGTGGTCCTGCAAGCGGTCTTTCCCCGGTTCACCGGGGCCGAGCAACAGGTGATCAAGTATCCCTTCACCCTCGAGCGCTGATTTCCGCCAACCGCGGAACCCCCTGCCACTTTCAGCTCGACCATAAAAAATGAACTAGAATCCCCGTTTAATCGTGTAATTCTGCAGCAAAACCGGATTATTTCAATTACGTTTGACAGATTAAATTCGGCAATTGTATGTATAAAAATGAGACGAGGTATAAAATCCAGACATACCCCCAAACTTCTATCCAACCCAACGAGGTGGGACCATGGCATGTAAAACCAAACAAGTCCGTCAACTGCTGGCCCTCGCGGCGACTCTGCTGCTGGTGATCGGCTTCGCTGTCGACGCCCAAGCGTTTCGCGAGCCCGATGGTCTGCGCATTGAGCACTATCCCCGGGGGACCAAGTGGATCTCCGGCCGGGCCGGAATCTCCAACGCCGGTGCGCTGCGACAGGCACCGCGAGTGTTCACCGAGCGACACAGCAGTCGCTGGGTGGTGCGGGACGAGGGGATGAACGGTTACTTCAAGCGCTATTGGGGCGAAGGGTTTCACGTCAACTCCCGGGCCATGTCCGATGCGGCGGCGGCCCTCGAGGTGGCCGAACAGTTTTGGGTCGAGCACCGGGAACTGCTGTTCGACAGCGTCTCACCGACGAGCCTCAGACCCTGGCGCAACGTGTTATCCAACGGCATCCGCTTCGTCAGTCACCGGCAGACCCTCAACGGGGTACCGATACTGGGATCGAGCAATTTTGTCGCGATCATGTCCGGTCGATTGGTGATGTTCGGTGTGCGCAATTTTCCGGCCCTGCCCTTTGACGCCAAACCGCGGCTAACAGCCGCCAAGGCCGCCCAATTGGCCGTCGAGGCGCTACGGCAGCGGGGCGTGACCGTCAAGAGCGGGGAGAACCAGCTGGCCGCGTTTCCGATCATGGGGCGGGACTCGGTGGCCTTCAAGCTGGTCTATGCGGTCGAGCTGAGCGCACCGGCAGTGGGGGACTGGACCGCCTACATCGACGCCAAGAGCGGCGAGCTCTTCGTGCTCAAAGACAAACGCATGTTCATGACCGCCAAAATCCACCTCAAACACCACGATGAAGCACCGGTACCCGGGATGGATCTGATCGATAACTTGGCACCCCACATGCGGATCACGGTAGACGGCGCCAGTGAATACACCGATGAAAACGGGGAGTTCACCGCCAGTGGGGATTCGGCACAGATCACTGCACAGCTCAAGGGAAAGTACGTCGAGGTCAACAATCAAGCGGGGAGCGACCTGCAGCTTTCCGCGGAGATCGACGACGGGGAGACCTATATCTGGGCCTCTGACGGATCGGAATTCCAGCAGTCCCAGGTCGATTCGTTCCGTTTTGCCGCGGTCATGCGGGAGCACGCCAAGGCGATCGGACCGGTGGTGGACGATGTGGATTTGCTCGACAAGGCGATCATCACCAACGTCAACTACAACGGCAGCTGCAACGCCTGGTCCAGCGGCGGTTCGATCAACTTTTTATCTGCCGACAATCGGTGCAACAACACGGCGATGCTCGGCAGTGTGGTCTACCACGAGTTCGGCCACAGCTTCCACGGGGCCAGTATCATCGACGGCATCGGCTATTTCGACGGGGCCTCCAGCGAAGGGTACTCCGACGCCACCTCCCAGATGATCATTCACAGCCCGATCCTCGGCGCCTATTTTTTCATCGGCGATCCGGACGGCATCCGCGACACCGAGCCGAACATGGTCTGGCCCGACGACCAGGATAGCGATGTGCACATCACCGGACTGATTCTCGGCGGCGCCCTGTGGGATTTGCGCAAGGCGTTGGTGGAGCGGCACGGTTGGGTCGTGGGTCGCAACACCACCGACGTGATCATGGCCGGCATGCTGAAGACATCGGGCAACATCCCCACCACGTACGAATCCGCGCTGTTGGCTGACGACGACAACGGTGATTTGGCCGACGGCACCCCCAACTTCTGCATCATTCGACGGGAGTTTTCCCTCCACGGTTTGGCCGAGGACAACTCGATGGAGATCGAGCTGAGCCATCAACCGGTCGAAGCGATCGAAACTCCCCTGACCCCGATCACCATCGAGGCCGACGTCAGTGTGGGCAATGACGATGAATGCAGTGAAATCGGTAACGTCCGCGTGGTGTACAGCACCGACAACGGGGCCAGCTGGGCAGAGATCGAGATGGACTCGGTCGGTGGTGATGCATACGAGGCCGAGATTCCCGGGCAGGAAGAGGGCACCGAGCTCTACTATCGGGTGGAGGCGATCAAGGCCCAGTCCGGGGAGAAGGTGATGCGTCCGAACAACAAAGCCGAACCATTCTACCGGGTCTACGTCGGTCCATTGATTGAAATTCTGTGTGAAGATTTCGAGAGTGAGGATCCGGACTGGACTCACGAGCTGCTCGCCGGAGATAACGTGGACGGGGCCGACGATTGGAACTGGGGCGAGCCGGCCGGCGAAGGAGGGGATCCCGAAGCCGCCGCCAGCGGAACGAACGTTTGGGGCAACGACCTCAAGCTCGAGGAGTCCTGGGACGGCATGTACATGCCCAACGTGAGCAACACCCTGCGCAGCCCCAAGTGGGATCTCACCGAGTACAAGGTCGTGCGCCTGCAGTTCAAGCGCTGGCTGAACGTGCAGGACGGCCTTCACGACCAGGCCAAATTGTACGTCAACGACGAAGAGGTCTGGGCCAACCTGGCCACCGCTGAAGAGGACGGCACCGTGCATCACCGGGACAGAGAGTGGATCCATTTCGACCTGGACATCAGCGAGCTGGCCGGTGAAGAGCCCGAGGTGGAGATCCGCTGGGAGCTGACCAGCGATGCGGCGCTGGAGTTCGGCGGCTGGACCATCGACGATGTCTGTCTGTACACGGTGGAACAGGATCAGGATACCGACACCGGCGACGACGACGATGATGACGATGACTCGGCCGACGATGATGACGACTCGGCCGACGATGACGACGACTCGGCCGACGATGATGATGACGCCAGCGATGACGATGATGACTCGACCGATGATGATGACGACTCGGCCGACGATGATGACGACGCCAGCGACGACGATGGGGGATCCTGCGGTTGCCGCACGCCCGGCGCCGCTGCACCGGCACCCCTGCGGTCGGTGACTGCCTTGCTCTCCGCCCTTTTGGGATAGCCCACACCCGATGGGTTGACCCCCATCTGAACCCTGTCAGTAACCGTCGGTTCTCTCATCCATCATCGCTGCACCCCATTCGACAGGAGAGGTTCATTTTGCGGATTGGTCTCTCCACAATCGTGGGCCCATAAGTTATTATCGGTTATTTTTTGTCATTATTTTCTTGATAACACCCGAACACTGCGATAGACGCGGTCTCTCAAGGAGGGGGACAAAGGAGATCCGACATGAACCGAACCACACTACTGCTGTTGATCACCTGCCTGCTGGGTTGCTCTGAGGACGACATCAAAGACCACTTTTCCTCGCGGGCGTACAAGGGCCATGAGAGCGACGTGGATATGAACCATTTCGCGACCGCTTATCCGGCGACCATCGGCACCCGCCTGGATGACTGCCAGACCTGTCACACAGGGGGGACATTCACATTCGACAAGGGCGGGCAAACCGTCACGGTCTACACCAATCCATGCGACTTCTGTCACCTGATTCAGCATCCGTCACCGGACTACAACGAACCCCAACCGACCGGCACGGCGCAGACCCTCAACCCCTACGGCGCGCAGTATGTCGGTGCCGGACGCTCTGTCGAGGCGCTCTCGGAAATCGGTTCCGCTGATGCGGACGGGGACGGCTTCACCAACGACGAGGAGATCACCGACTCGAAATACCCGGGCGACGCAAATTCCAAACCGGGACAGGAGGTCGCTCCGGCGGTCACGTTCACGATGGCGGAGTTGCAGGGCTTGGCAGCCCATGACCAGTTCCTGTTGGCCAACTCCCACAAACAGGAGTACGACGACTACGCCTCCTACCGCGGCGTTCGGATTGTCGATTTGCTCACCGCCGCCGGCGTCGATCCGACCGATACGGGGATTCAAGGGATCACCGTGTTCGCTCCGGACGGTTACATGAAGGACTTCCCAAGCGCGGAGATCCTCTATCCTTTCCCGGCGGGGCTCTACTTCGCCGGGCTGGACAACGCCACGTTGGGCCCCCAATGCGGCTTTGTAAACTACCCCGACACGTTGCCAGAGGGGCTGGTTGACGGGGGAGAGAGCCCTGGCGAGCAGTGGCTCACCCTGGCCTACCAGCGCGACGGATTGGCCATGGAGATCTGCAATCTGGACATCACTTCGGGTCGGATCAACGGCGAAGGCCCGTTCCGCATTGTCGTCCCCCAATCAGACCCGGGAATGCCGGATCGAGGATCGAAGTACTCCCCCACCGAATGCGACGACGGGCACGACTACGACGACAGCAAGGATCACAACGCCGGGGCGATGGTTCGCGGGGTAACGGGCATCCGCATCAATCCGCTGCCGGCAGGGTACGAGGATTTCGACCATCAAAATGGGGGCTGGGCCTTTATCGATTCCGCGTCGGTCATCGTTTATGGCTACGGCATCACCCCTTAGGCGCCCCCGTAAAAGTCCCTTATTCGCCCTGGCGCTGCTGCTGGCGGTACCCGCCGCGCGCGCGTACGACGTCACCGACACCCTTCGCGTCTACGGACACGCCCAGTTCTGGTTCACCGTTGTCGAGCAAATGGAGGAGGCCGAGGAGCTGTATCAGTTTCCCAGCCGGGACGCAGCGGCAACCTACACCACCGGATTCTCGATCAATCGCGCCCGTATCGGCGCAAGACAACTGGTGTTGGACAACAGGGTTTCCCTCAACGTCCAGCTCCGGCTGGAAAAAAGCACGAGCCTGTTGGATCTCAACATCGGGCTGCACCTGGCGCCCTGGTTGTCCCTGTACATCGGACAACTCAAAGTACCCGCACCGGCCGAGGCGTTGACCCCGGCGAGTGAACTGGATTTCATCTTCCGCCCGAGAATCACCGAATCCCTGGTGGACTTTTCCCTTTCGCGCACGACCTACCCCTCTTCGCTGTTTTATAGCGTGCACTGTTACCTGCGCGACATGGGTTTGGCGCTCAAGGGGACGGTGGATATCACCTTCGGTCGGTTGGGCTATTTTCTCATGGCGGGCAATGGGCTGGGGGCCAACCAATTTATCTCCGGTCGGGCCAAACCGGAGTACATCCTGACCAATCCGGGTCAGCTTTTTTACGGGCTGCGTCTGGAGGCGGCTGACTTGTTCTATTTGTTGACGATCGGGGGACACGCCGCTGTCAATTGGCACGACAACATGGTGTTCAACTCGGGTCGCAAAGTTGTCGACATCAAGCGGATCGCCGCCTCCGGTGACGCCACACTGCACCTTCCGGGAACCGGCATCCGCCTCAGGGGCCTCTACGGCCGAGGAGACATCCGCGACGACTACGACGACGACGGACGGATCGACCTCCGATACTCGGGCTGGGAATGCCGGCTGCTCTGGCACCTCAACCCATTGCTTTTCAGAGGGATGCCCGATTCATTCCGGCAGAGACACCGCTTCGAATTGGGCGTGCGTCTGGCGCACTACCAACAGGAGTGGAACGAATCAAACCAGCCCGTCACCCAAAAAGACTGGGTACTGGCCGTCACCTATCAATTGGACAAGCTGCTCAAACTGCAGCTCAACTACATGAACAAACACACCACCGATCCAGCCCAACCGGACCTCGACGACAACCTGCTGCTACTTCAAGTGCAAGGCTCTCTCTAGCATTTAAATTTGCCATTTTCGTATATCACGATCTTCTGCCCCCCCCGGAGCACCGCCGTGACCCGCTTCTGTTCGGTGTTCACGATGTCCCAATGGAGCGCAGAATCATTGAATCCGAGTTTGTTTTTCACCACCTTTGTGAGCCTGGCGGGATTGCCGTCGAAGGTGGCGGAATAGGCGGCACCGAGGGCGATATGGCAATTGCCGTATTTCCCGCCGTAGTTTTCGTCGAACAGGGTGTCGGCCATAAAGGTATCAATCTTTGAAAACCGTTTATCGGTCAGTGAAAACTCGCCGACCCGACTCGCCCCCCGATCGATGGCAAATTGCTTTTGGGCGAAGCGGCGTCCTTTTCGCGCTCGGAGCTTGACGATTCGACCGTTCTTGAACTCCAGGCGAAGTCCCTCGACGCAGTTCCCGCTCCGATAGGACGGCTGATCGGCGTAGTAGACCCCCTGCGTGCCGCGATAATCGGGCGAAATGAACAGCTCGAAGCTGGGGATGTTGTGTCCCGAAACCCCGATCCATTTGCGTTTTTGACCCGGTGCGATCCACAAATCCGTATTCGCCGACTCGATGTGAAACCGGGTGACCTCCATACCGTTCAGCCACTGTTTGATCCGGTTTGCTTCGGCGAAGACCTCTTGCCACTTGGCCACCGGATCGCGGGTATTGAGGAAACAGGCTTTCTTTATCTGCGCTTCGTACTGAGCGAGACTCAGCTTGGCATGGCGTGCCAACTCAGGGGTGGGGTAGGCGCAAAGGGTCCAGCCCAATTCCCCCCGTTCTTCTCTCTTATCGAGGATATCGCGCAGCGGTTTTCGCGCCAACGCGGCTTTGCCGATCGATTTGAGGTCGATGTTGCTCAGGTGGGTCAGGGATTCCGGCGCGTGCAGGTAGATCGTTCCGCTCAACCGGCGGTAAAACGAAGTCGACCCCGGTGCCTGGAAAACCAATTGACGCGCATTGGCGAGCTCGAAAAAACTCTGCTCCATGGTCGGCGTTTCGACCATTCGCTGGACCGGATTGAACCCCTCCTCAATCAGCACGCGGTACAACACCTCGGCCAACGGCAAGGCGGGACGGTGGTAGCGAAGCAGTACAATGTCCTGCTTTTTGAACCGTTGCTGACGGGCGGTGCGTAGCCCCCAGAGCAGTACTTGGGCATACTTGTTGAGCGTTCCTTTGGTAAACATCGTTCTCCCTTTCGCAAAATCCCATTCGCAAAATCCCAATCGGGTTGTGCAAAAATGTGCACCTCAGCGATAAGCCAATTCAAGACGCGGTTGCCAGATTTCTGATAAAATATCGCGGACCGCAGTGCTGGGATCAATATCGCAAGGAGTACCTGACTAAAACCCCATTTTGCCATTCTGCAGCACATCTCGTTGAGTTTTCTGGACTGTTCACGGGTTCGAGGAGGTTGAATATGAAAAAAGAAAACTGGTTCTTTTGGGCCCTGCTGATCGGCTTACTGGTCGGGCTCTGGGCGAGCGGCGCCATGGCGGCCGAGCCTGCCGGTCAAACCATCGGGGATGCTGCCAACCCTTATCAGCAGGCCGCCTTGAAACAGACGTTGTCCCATCTCGTTGAGGCACGTCGGCTGTTGGGCGAGCGACGTTCCACCGGGCGGGCAATGGCCACACTCGACCGATTGGAAACGAGCCTCCGAGCGATCATCGGCGGCCGGCCGGATGACGCTTTTCGGCGGCTCCTCGGCGGGCATCGCCTGCTTCCCGGAGTGTCGGAGTACCGACTCATCGTGAAATTTCATCCGGCGTATATCGCTGATGTGGACGAAAACGGCACGTTGCGGTTGTCCGGACAACGCCCACGGGCCCCAGTACAGGAATTGATCGACCGCTATGACCTGCGCTTTGCACGCGCTGTATTGCTCCGTGGCGAGCAGCGCCAACGGCTCCGCGATCCGGTACGCCGTCATCTCCCCGACCACAAGGGCTTCAACCTGCTCGAGTTCTCCGGGCTCCTGACCGTTACGATGGGCAACGGGCCTGCCCAACGCCTGCTCGAAGTGGCCGCGGCGCTCAAGGGGTTGGCCGAGGTTCAGTACGCATCGGTTGATCCGGCGCACCCCGAGCCCCCACCGGTCGACTTCGCCCCGACCACACCGGATCTGGTCGGCGAGCAGGATTACCGCGGTCCGGATCCGGGCATCGACGTGGACTATGCCTGGAGCCTCGGACTGCGGGGAGCGGGCCTGACGATCACGGACCACGAGCACAGCTGGGGCGCGCTGGACCACGCCGATGAGGATGTTCACGAAGATCTACACCAGCAGGACATCGCCTATGGCCTACCCTGGCAAACAAACGACTACGAAGATCACGGCACCGCGGTAATGGGGTTGTTGCTCGCCGGTGAAAACGGTTACGGCATCCAGGGCAGTGTGCCCGAAGCATCCGGGCTGGTGTACTCGGTGGTGCACGGGGACACGCAGATTCTCGCCGCGGCGATCGAGGATTTGGACATCGGAGACATCATGTTGATGGAGATGCAGCGTGGCAACGGTGGGGTGCCCGACATCCCCAAGGCCAACTGGGATCTCGTCAAGGAAGCTGTCGATGCGGGCATTATCGTGGTACAGACGGCTGGCAACGGCAATCAAAATATGGATTCGCCGACCTACGATGAGTACAACGCCCGCGGAGACAACGGCGCCATCCGCGTGGGAGCGGGATCGTCGAACACCCAGCACAATAAGCTCGATTTCAGCACCTACGGCTCATGCGTTCATATCCAGGGATGGGGGCAAAACGTCTTTACCCTCGGCTATGGGGGATTTGCCACCTACGGCAATGATCCCAACCAGGAGTACACCTCCAGTTTCAGCGGCACGAGCTCGGCCGGGCCGATTGCCACCTCGGCCGTGGCACTCGTTCAGGAGTTCGCCATTCAAGAGCTGGGCCATCCGCTGACCTCGGTCGAGATGCGGGAGCTCCTCGTCGAAACCGGGATACCCCAGGGTAGCGGCGGACACATCGGCCCCCTCCCCAACATCCGGGCGGCGATCGAGGCCCTCGACGGCAGCGGCGACGCCGATTCGGACAGCGACAGCGATGCTGACACAGACAGCGACAGCGACGCCGATGCGGACAGTGACAGCGACGCCGATACCGATAGCGACGGGGACGCCGATGCGGACAGTGACAGCGACGCCGATGCGGACAGTGACAGCGACGCCGATGCGGACAGCGACGCCGATACCGATACCGATAGCGACGGGGACGCGGACGGCGATGGGGATGGGGACGCCGACGGGGACGACGATGGCGACTCCAGTGAGGGCAGCTGCAACTGTCGTTCAACGGGCAGCAGCCGATACAGCACTCTCCTCGTCAAATTCATCACTCTCATCTCCCCCGGTCGCTGAGATCCTATCCCGGCCCAATCGGCCATTGACCCCGTGTAGGGAAACTCGATACCATCCGACAATTGTCAAAGTGAGGGGAACGGTGCGCATGGTCTACGATCTCAAACCCGCAAAAGCGCCCCGCCTGTCGGGCTGGCCGCTGAGGATCTTCACCGCACTGATTGAAACCGGCGCCTTCTCCCGATTGCTGCGCCCCAGCCTCTTCCGGGATATGGGGATTAGCGGCTTTCGCACCCTCCTGCCCAAGAGCGCTCCGGTGTTGAAGCCAATCGAGCCGCCGGCGCCGGCCGATCTGCAGCGCACTCCCATCGATTCAGATCGTATCGAGGCAGTGCTGCAGTCCACCCCGCAAGCGCCCCCCGGGTTCACGTTCCGGACGGTCTTCGACTTTGCCTCTGCTTACCGCTGCGGATCGGTGACACCCACCGAGGTCGCCGATCGGGTCCTCCAGGGCATTGATGCGTCCGAAAACAGCGAGCCGCCTCTGGGCGCGCTGGTCGAATGGCGTGCCGAGGATTTGTTGCAACAGGCAGAGCGCTCCTCAGTGAGATTCAACAAGGGAACGCCCCTCTCCGTATTTGACGGCGTACCGGTCAGCGTGAAGGATCAATTCGACCAGGTGCCTTTCCATACCCGGGTCGGCACGAAATTCCTCGGTACAAAACCCGCCGAGCGCGACGCCACCGTGGTGGCCCGCCTGCGGGAGGCCGGAGCACTGCTGATCGGAAAATCGAACATGCACGAAATCGGGCTCGGCGTGACCGGGCTCAATCCCCACTTCGGCACGCCGCGCAATCCCTACCATCCCGAGCACTATCCCGGTGGATCGTCCAGCGGCGCAGGGGTTAGTGTGGCGTCCGGCCTATGTCCGGTAGCCATCGGCGCCGACGGCGGTGGATCCATTCGAATTCCGGCCGCTTTTTGCGGTGTGGTGGGGCTCAAGCCGACCTACGCCCGGATCAGCGAATTCGGCACAACCCCGATCTGTTGGAGCGTCACCCATGGGGGCCCACTGGGCGCAACCGCGACCGATGTGGCCCTGGCCTACGCCGTTATCGCCGGCCCGGATTCGAACGATCGACAAACAATGATTCAACCGCCGGTACACCTTCAAGAAGTGGACGCCTCGGATCTCACCGGCATGACCGTCGGCGTGTACGAGCCCTGGTTTCGCGATGCCGAGGCGAGCGTTGTCCGGGAATGCGAGCACACCCTGCACCTCATCACCGACAAAGGGGCGACCCTCAAAGCGGTTGAAATCCCCGGACTGGAACAACTCCGCATCGGTCACTTACTGACGATTGCCGCCGAGATGGTCAGCGCGATGGAGCCCCATTACCGCGACCATCGTCGGGATTTCGGTCTCGATATTCGCATCAACCTGGCCCTGGCCCGCCACTTCACCAGCAGTGACTATGTCAAAGCGCAGCGGGTTCGCGCGGAGGTGATGCGCGCCTTTAGCGACGCATTGGAGCAGGTGGACGTCATCCTCACGCCCACCACCGGCTGCACCGCGCCGCCGATCAACCCCCGCGCGCTGGGATCCGGCGAATCCGATCTGGTGGTCCTGACCGAGATCATGCGCTTCGTCCTGGCGGGCAATTTTGGTGGATATCCGGCGATTTCGTTTCCCGCCGGTTACAACGATGATGGTTTACCGGTGGGCCTCCAGGCGCTCGGTCGGCACTGGCAGGAGCACACCCTCTTGCGCCTGGCCCGGGTGGTCGAAACGGCGCTCGAACGCAAAAAGCCTCAAATTTATTTCGATTTGCTGGAGTAACGACAATGACCTCAACGAACGTTGGTGACCAATGACAGACAACATCACACAAGTCATCGGGGCGATCTGGTGTCTCTTTGGCGTCGCCATGTGCAACGGCGAATCGGATTGGCAGGACAACACCGCCGAATGTGACGGAGGCGCAGGGGACACGGATACCGATACGGACGCGGACGCGGATACCGATACGGACACGGACGCGGACGCGGATACCGATACGGACACGGACGCGGATACCGATACAGACACGGATACCGATACGGACACCGATGCGGACACCGATACCGCTGAGTGTGACGCGCCGATGGGTGCCGAGGAGTGGGGCGGGTACTGTCACGTTCAAGTCAATTACTGTTCGGACGAAGCGTGGTGCATCATCATCGATGAGATCGATCCCATCAGGGGATATTGCGCCGCGGAATGCTGCAACGGGTTCACCCCGGATCCGGAGTACTGCCCGGACATCGCTCCGGGAACCGAATTTTGCGGCTACGAGCGCATGGGCGCGGACGGGCGAATGCGATACTATTGCGTTATTCGCTGCCAATCGGACGACGATTGTCTCGACGGGATGGTCTGCGACGGCGAGGACAGTCAGGGGGAGCGGATTTGCTACGTCCCCAATCCCCGTGGCCCCGGTTCACCGCGAGAAACCCGGCAAAGCAGAGAGGAGGTGCGTTGATGGGACCCATTCGGATACTCCCACTGGTGCTGCTCGTCTCGCTTTACTGGGGATGCGGTGTAAAGGAATCGAGTGACCTGGATCCCCCCAGCTGCGGCGATGCGGACACGGACACCGATACTGATACAGACGCCGACGCAGACACCGATACTGACACGGATGCGGACACCGACGCAGACGCAGATGCCGATGCCGATTCGGACACCGACACGGACACCGATTCGGATAGCGACTGTGGAGGGGATTG
This sequence comes from Myxococcota bacterium, assembly GCA_028278265.1. GTDB lineage: Bacteria > Myxococcota_A > Polyangia > JAAYKL01 > JAAYKL01 > JANQET01. Next base: position 21,187 of record JANQET010000236.1, on the reverse strand, counting down.
CAGCAGGGGATACTACACCCCCTGCACCTGCGGTGTGGCCGATCCCTGCGGTTGGCGGGTCGACGGCTTTTGTGATCGCCTCTGTGAGCTGACCGGAAACAGCGTGTTCGAGGATGCAGCGGATTGTGAGTGCTATTTTGCCGGCGCGGCCCACCTTCGGGATACCGACTCCGATACGGGCGATACAGACGCGGATACGGACACCGACACAGGCGCATCGGGTGATGACTGTCTGGGGGATGAAATTGTCGAGCTGCTCGTCGAAGAGGCCCGGTTTCTGCCGCCGATGAGAACCGGCGAGAGCAATGCGGGCGAAGGGAGCTACTGCGCTAGCCGGGGGGCGCACCAGGGGCGTGCGACGTGGCCCTGCGTCCCGATCCCCTGTTCGGGGGAGTGGTATGTGCTCGCCCGCGCCTGGAAATGGGGACACAGAGATGACTCGCTGTACCTGACCGTGGGCCACCAAAAGGCGACGTGGGACATTCTCCAGTGCAGCGCTCCGGACAGAACCTGGAGCTGGGACTACGTCTCCCACGTACCCGGGGATCCGGCGGACTGCCTGCCCGACCAGATCGTCGATCAGGCGGTATTCAACCTGGACAAGGGCGAGTTGCCGGTCACCCTGGGGGGACGCGAAGTATCTGGCAACGCTCCCGCCGCAGCGGTCAGCCGCTTGTACCTGACGACCGATCCGGCGCTGGACACGAACACCACGTTGGACATCACCGCCCCCGGAACGGTCCCCGAAACGCTGATCGGCGTGGTCCACCAAGAGGGCAATCTCGGCGTTCAGCTCGAGGCGGAGCTCGCTGTGCCAATCCAATGGGCCGGTGATGTGGCTCTGCCGGACGCCGGCCAGCCCAATGAAGAGGGATGCGAGCCGTTTGCTCCCGGCGTATTTCTCGGCAGTGCGGCCCTGATTCGCCGAGGCACGTGCAGCTTCAGCGACAAGGTGACCCATGCGGCCGATGCCGGCGCCGTGGCCATGATCGTCATCAATCACTCGGACGGTGAATTGATCACCATGCCCGGCGACGGGGATGCCGCCATTCCCGCGGTGATGATATCCCTCTCCGACGGGGAAGCGATCGCTCAATGGTGCACCTCCCATGCCGGTGAAGCCGCGGTGCTCATTCGCCACTTGGCGCCCTTTGAGCAAAAATACTCTACACGACGAAAATATGGAAAAACGACCCGTTGACTTAATCAAATTATCGGTTGGCCGAATAGATCGATTGAGATCAATCAAGGGAAGAAGCCGTGTCCAAACAGCATGTCATATTTGTGGAGCCCGCACCGGATTCCCTGAAGGCGTTCGAAAAACACTTCGCCGATCATACCGACCAATGGCAAATGGTGTTTTGCGCCACTGCTGAGGACGCCCTGGAACAGCTGATTTACAACGATGGGGCGGTGATCGTGGCCAATCGGGATCTCGGTGAGCTGAGCGGGGCGCAATTCATCGAAAAGGTCGGCCAATTCGAGCGGGACAACAGCCGTCAGGGGGGGCACTTTGTCATCTTCACCGGTCCGGATGACGAGGAGGGCTTTGCCAGTGCATTGAACCAGGGGGCCAATGACTTCATCTCCCCGCCGTTCGAGTGGGATCAATTGGCTCAGCGAATCCAAGTGGGCTTTATAAGCCTGAAGACCACGGCCCAGCTGCGCAAGACCATCAACCAGCTGGGACAGCTGACCACGCTCGATCCCCTGACCGAGGTGTACAACCGGAATCACGGCGCCGAGCTGCTCCAACAGGAGCTGTCCCGCGCGGGTCGTGGGCTGTTGGAATTGGCAATCATCCTCTTTGAGGTGGATCGGTTCACCGAAATCATCAGCACCAACGGCGCCGCTGCGGCCGATGCGGTGCTCAAGCACGTCGCCGCGTTGATTCGCCGATCGTGCCGCAACTACGACGCGGTGATCCATTGGGACGACAGCCGCATTTTGGTCATCTGTCCCCACACCTCACCGGTCAATGTGGGAATCATCGCCCACCGGTTGTTCCGCAAGGCAATCGCCACCCCCATCGAAATCGAACCGAAGAAAACGCTCAAAATCACCGTCAGCATGGGCACCACGGCGATTCCCGCAGGTGAGCGCTGCACCAGCGAGGGCCTGCTCACTCAAGCCAACACCGCATTGACCAAGGCCGAGCAACAAGGGGGCAACTGCGTGGTACACGCGGCGACCGCCGAGCCCGAAGAGACCCTTTCATAACCGCCCCCAGAAGTTGGAAATTATCGCAGTGAGAACAGGTCTTTAGCGAGGAGCGGGAGGGGCCACCATGAACATATAGTCTTCGACCTCCCCGTCCGGGGCAAACCCCTCATAGGGCAGATCCGCTACGGTGCTCACCCTGAAGCGGGCATACACCGCCTCTTCGTCCAGTGTGCTGGGGACGTCGAAGGAGAGCTGTGTTTCTTTATCGTTCAAGAGCACATTCTCGAACACCATCTCTGCCCCGTAGTCCCAAAAACCGCTGCCGTCGAAATCGACCCACCCCTGGAGCAGTCCCCCGTCGTGACTAACGGTGACCACGAGCTCGGCCTTGGTTCCGGAGACCAATGGCCCGGAGAGGAGATTGATGCCGTCCTCATCGTCATCGTCGACTTTGTCGTCCCCGGTCGCTTCTTTGTTGGGCTGGCCGTCCAATTCCGGATCCACCGTTCCCCCCAGGTACAGCTCACCGACGGCGTGGTAGGGGCCATTGTCGATGAACATGGTCGGGTAGTACCAGGTTTCCATGTCAGAAGGTGCATCACCGAAATCGAGGGGGATCTCGGCGGATTCGAGGCCCACCATGTAGTCCTCGACCTCCCCGTTGGGGGCCCACCCTCTGGGCGTGAGGTCCGGTTCAGTGGATAGCCTGAAGCGGGCAAATGTGTCGATTCCCCCGGGCACCACCGGTACCATGATTTCGATCTTCTGCTGGCCGTCTTCCAGCTCGAGGTTGTGGAAAATCTGGTCACCGTCGTCGTCCCAATCCCCGTCCCCATTGAAATCGATCCACCCCTGGAGGAAGGTGGCGGTACTACCGGTTTTCAAACTGACCGTTATCGACGCCGGATTACCGGGGATCAACCGGTCGCCGAATTCGATGCCGTCTTCGTCAGCGTCACCGACGATGTCGTCACCGGCGGCACTGCCCGAAGGTTGACCATCGTCCTCGGGATCGATTGACGACCCCAGCATGATTGGGACCCCTTCATCCATGACGTGAAACGCACCGTCGTGTTCCAGCAATGTGGGGTAAAAGAAATTCTTTTCGGGGTCATAGGGGGCATCGCCGAAATCGCGACGGATTTCAACCATCTCCGTTTTGACCAGGTAGTCTTCCACTTCCCCGTCCGGTGCCGGACCGTAGGGTTCCATTGGCCCGGCGACACTGGTCAGCCTGAAGCGGCAGTGCACGGCTTCGGGCATGGGGATGGGCGGAGCGGCGTAGGTGAGGTCGTTGGATCCCACCAACACCAAGACGTTATCGATGATCTTCTCGTCCTGATCCCAGTCACCGCTGCCGTCAAAATCGACCCAAGCGTGGATCACTCCGTTTACCGCCCCTTTGACATTTACTTGTACGTTGTTGGTCGCGCCGGGAACAATATTGCCGTCGAATTTAATTCCATCTTCATCTTCGATTTCCGCTTTGTCATCACCGGTCGCTTCGAGGTTCGGTTGCCCATCGCGCTCACCGTCAATCGCCTCTCCGAGGATCAGATCCTCGGTGATGAGATGGTACGCTCCGTCTTGCTCGAGCAGCGTGGGGAACATGAAACCCCCTTCGACCGGCGCGTCGCCGAAGTCGTAGCGAGGATCCTCCTGGTTGAGGGTCACCAGGTAGTCTTCGACTTCACCATCGTCGGCCGGGCCGTAGTACGGAAGCGCCGGCGTGAGGCTCAGGCGGAACCTCGCATATGATTTGAGACCGTCGGTATCACCCAACGGCGGCACGCGGAAGCTGAGCACGTTCTCTTTGGGAGCGAGCCATTCATCCACAAAAACCTGCTCGGTCAGCTCGTCGAAAAAGCGATCCCCATTGAAATCGACCCACCCCTGGAAATAGGCGTTCTCATCTCCCGGCGAATTGACGTGCACCACAATCTCGGCCATTTCTCCTGAGATCCACACCGGTGTCAGGGAGAAATCGATCCCATCCTCGTCGTCCAGCTCAGCCTCGTCATCCCCCAACGCATCTTCGTGGGGTTGACCGTCATCTTCTGAATCGATCTGTTCACCCAGGAAGGGACGCTTGGTGTCGATGAGGTGCCGCGCCCCGTCGTGATCGAGCACGGTGGGGTATTCCTTGGGCAAGTCGCCGAAATCGTATCGGGGTTCAGTATCTGTATCCGTATCCGAATCGGTATCGGCATCTGTGTCCGTATCCGTATCGGCGTCTGTGTCCGTGTCCGTATCGGTATCGCCATCCGTGTCCGTATCCGAATCAGCATCCGTGTCAGCATCGGAATCGGCGTCCGTATCCGTATCAGCGTCGGTGTCAGAGTCGGTATCTGCGTCGGTGTCTGTATCGGTATCGGCATCGCTGTCAGTATCGGTATCGGCATCGGTGTCAGTGTCGGTATCGGCATCGGTGTCAGTGTCGGTATCGGCATCTCCGTCCGTATCCGTATCGGAATCGGTATCGGTGTCAGTATCCGTGTCGGTATCGGTATCACCCCCCCCATCCGATCCCCCGTCAGCCTCCTCCTCGACGACGAGTGAGCACCCTGTGCCCAAAAGGACCACAAAGGTCAAATAATAGACAAAAACATAAAATACACCGTTCCTACCCATGAATCACCTCGCTTGTTAAAAATCCATGTAGACTATTGTACAAATACCCAAGATTAGTGCAAATGAATATCTGCAAAAAAATCGATAAAAATGAAAAAATATGCTTTTTGTGAAACATGAAAATCGCCCGATCGGTATATTTTCCATCAACCGAAATCAAGCATAATCCGCCGATGACTCCTCGAAAATCAGTGGTGCATTCCGCGATAAAATCAAATAATTACAATTATTTAAAAACAATCTAGCTGGTATGGCGCATGTGGTGAACAAGGGCCTGCAGGTGGGGTTCGGTCTCCAGTAGAGCGGTGAAAATTTTTCGTATTTCGATGGAGATTTCCTCTGGCGCCGAATGGATAATCGGATCGTCGAATACGGCATCGATGAGTTGTTCCACGGTTGGGTTCAACTGCACCTCACCAGATCCTCTTTCCGTCGAAATTGGCGTCGACGGGACTGCCTCTGAAACCTCCCCGGATTGGGAGGTGGTGGGATCGAGCGTTGATTCACCAATCGGTGATTGCCGGGTCGGTGCATCTTCCAATGAGGTGAGCGGTGTTCCGCTCGGTGGTGTGATTTTTATCTCGCTCGTCATGATCGGTTTACTCGCGTGATGGTCATGTTCACCTCGTCGATACTACCCCTATCGGTCAAACAAGCCGAAGGGTTGCTAAAAAAAAGCATCTTGTGTCCTTTTTTTGCGCTCGACCGTCTTCGACTTCTGGGACTTCTGGTTCGGTTGGATTGTCCTGGAGATTATCTCGCCACCACCCGAGCCGTTTGGTGGAGCCGTGGTGTCCATCGTTGAGACGAAGCGCGTGGTTCTTGGTGGGACGCGATCGCCTCGATCCGCTGGCGCAGGGCCCCGTGCACGGCCATGCTGCGACGGCGCAGGGCGCTTTCCTGCTCGGCCAATTGGCGCAAGCGAACCAAAAACGCCGGTGCGGTGGGATCATCGAAACGCACACACAGGGTGGTCAACGAATCGAGCAGCTCGATGGTGTCGGTGTTGACCTCATGACCGAACAAATCAATTTCATCACAAACGCGATCAACCGCTGAACCGCTGTAGAAGTGACTCAGTAGGGTCGAGAGGTGATCCATACCGATCGACAATTGAACCAGCCCGGTGGTCGACCAACAGCGCTGGTAGAACAGCCGCTTGGACACATTGCGGATCAGGTTCACGGTCGGATCGGAAATCTCGTATTCCCAAGACAGGTAGTTGCCCCGAGCCCGTCCCTGTGCTTGCAAGGCCGCCAACAGGGGCGTGCCGGAGTAGATCTCCGCGCAACAGAAATTGAGCGGGAAATGATTGTACTGCCTCATGAAGGCGATATCCGCGTCCAACGATTCGACAGTGGTCTCCGGATGAAACACCAGCAATGTGTAGTGAGCGGAAATGCCCAACTCCTGACACAAATCCAGCGCATCCTTGCATTCGGCCACTGATTGGCGGCGGTTCAAAAAGCCCAATCCGGCCGCCGTGGAGGAGCCGATACCGAGAAATACGCGAATCAGCCCCATCCGTTTGAGGCGTTCCAGCACGTCCCGATCCGCGTCTCCCGGGCGCAGCTTCAACACCAGGGCGATGTCGGTGAGCCCCTCGCGCACGATCGCCCGTTCCAGGGTGTCCAGTCGTCGGTGATTGCGAAATGCCGAGGGCACCAGAAAGTTATTGTCGTGGAACACGAACTGGCGAATGCCCTTTTGATGGTACAGCTCGGCCATCTCCAGGGCGATGTTCTCCGGGTCCCGCTGGCGAAAGCGCTGGCCACCGGACATTTTGTGTAACGTGGTGATCGAACAATAGCCGCAATCGCCCAAGCATCCACGGCTGCCCATGAGGTAGGCAGTCGGGATCCCGGCGAGCCGAGTCTCCTGGCCCCGGCGGTCGGGAAACGGCAGTTCATCGAGGTCGTCTTCGGCAGGGCGCGCCGCCGTGAGCACGGGTCGGCCGGCCGAGTCCCGGTGAGCGATTCCGTGGATCGAGGAAAAATCCCGCCCCCGGGTCGCCAAATCGGCAATTTCGACCAAGCTTCTCTCGCCCTCGCGGATAACGATCAAATCGATCGCCGAGTGGTGCTCGAGCAGGGTCGTGGCCTCACAAGAGGCGTAATGTCCACCGCCCACAATCATCACCTCGGGGTACCGGGCTCTCAACTGTTCGGCCAGTTCGATAAATTCCGCTGCGCGCGCTTGGAAGCACATCGAGAGTCCAATCAAATCCGCGTTTCGCGCCGCATCGAGTACGGCCGGTCCATCCCGGCGTTCATTGAACCGGGTCAACTCAACTGCATGTCCTGCCTCGACGAGCGAGGCGGACAAATAACGGGTGGAAAGGTTTTCCTGGAAATCCGGACCGACCAGCAATACTTTCATGTCATACTCCTAAGTCAATGACATCATAATCAAGTAGGTACCGCGGTTATCGGTAAACGGTTCACAGCAGTCGTTGGTCTTGCCAGGGGTGGCAAAATTGGGATTGTATGGCGGCCGACATCTATGCGACTGAGGGTAACTTCATTCGAAGATTGGAGCAACAATGGCCAAAAAAATCGAACATCCGAGTGTCATCCAGTCCGCGGGCAACAAACCCAAAATCATCGAAGAATACGTCGGTCGCGTCAATTCCAGCACCAGCGCGTTGAGTATTGCGCGGATGAAGAGCCCCTCCGGCTGGCTCGAACCCGGTCAACGGCCTGAATTCGACGAATACACAGTGGTGCTCAAGGGGGCGTTGCGGGTCAAAACCGAGGCGGAAACCGTGGATGTCGAGGCAGGACAGGCCATTATCGTTCAGGCAGGTGAATGGGTGCAATACAGCACTCCGGGTGACTTGGGGGCGGAATATGTGGCGGTCTGCCTGCCGGCATTTTCGCCGCAGACGGTGCACCGGGACGCTGATTGAGTCCTGATATTAGGCGAAAATCGCTTCGTATTCTCTGAGCAGGGCGTCGATTTTTTTTGTTGAATAATGAAAAATCTGACGCTGTTGCCGAAAGTATGCATAGTAAGGAGCGATGACCGAATACCTGACAACCAAAGAGGTCGCCAAGTACCTCAAGCTCAACGAAAAAAAGGTCTATTCCCTGGTTTCCGAGGGAAAGATGCCCGCGGCGCGGATCTCCGGCAAATGGCTGTTTCCCAGGCATCTGATCGATCAGTGGGTGCAAAAGAACGTCATCCATCCCGCCGGTGGTCTGCTCGCCGCCGCATTGGACGAAATGCTGGTCATCCAGGGGAGCGATGATTGGTTGTTTTCCAAGGTGGTCAAACACTTTCGATCCACGAGTGATATTCCGGTCGTCTCGTCACCCACCGGCAGCTTGGCCGGGCTGACAGCGGTCGGGGAGGGCAAGGCCCACCTCGCCTGTTTTCACACGGAGATGGCCCAGGCCAAAAAACTCACCCGCGCCTCGGGGGGGTGCTATTTTTTGAGCCTGTATGCCCGACACCAGGGGCTGATCTTCGATGGTAAACGCCAACAACCGTTTAGCCAGATCTCCCAACTGGCCGATCGCAACCCCAAATTCGCCATTCGCCAGCCCCTCTCGGGGACCTACCAGCTGACCAAACGGTTGTTCGACGAACAGGGGTTCACCCTGTCTGAGCTGACCCACGTGGGACCTTTTTCCACCCACCTGGAGCTGGCCCATGCGATCCAAAAGGGCCGCGCCGACGTGGGGATCGGTGTCAAGGTGGCGGCCCAGATGTGTGAGCTCGATTTCGTGCCCCTGCACGAAGAGACGTTCAAACTGGCCGTGCCCACCGAGTTTACCGCCCATCCACGGATGTCCGCTTTTCTGGCATTCGTGCTCGACGAGCTCAAGGCGATCGCCCAGGACGGGGGCGCTTCGAGTTACAATTTCACTGATCTGGGTCGGGTGGAAATCATCGGTCAAGCCAAGACAAAGGACACTACAGGACGTTGACATGCCACTTGAAAACTACCGGCGAATCGCAACCGATATAGAGCTCATCTCCAAATTCCTCGAGTTGGCCGACGCAACCGTTGTTGACCTCGGATGCGGCACTGGTGAGTTGATCGACCGGGTGGCGCAACAGGCGGCGTTGGCCGTCGGAATCGACATCAAGTCCACGCTCAAAAGAGCGACCGAAGAGCGGCCCAACACCACAGCCCAGTTCATTGCGGGTCAGGCCCAACAGTTGCCCCTGGCCGCAAACAGTGTGGATGCGGTGCTGTTCATCGCCAGTTTTCATCACATCCCGTTTGACGAGATGAATGTCGCGCTTCGAGAAACGGCCAGAATACTACGCACCGGAGGACACGCCTTCATCGTTGAACCGGTAGCCGAGAGAGGATCCTACTACGAGCTGGTGCGCTTGATCGAAGATGAAGCAGATGTCCAACATCAGGCCCATCTCGCTTTGGCCGAGGTTGAAACCCACGGACTGACCCAACGTCACGAAGGATTTTTCTATTTCGAGCGAACGGTCCAGGACTTCAACCGATTGGTCGAGCTCTTTGTCGAAACCCCACAACAGCGAAGCGCGGTGCTCGAGGAGGCCGGTAAACGACTGGCGGACCTGGCCGCAGTTGCCAGCAGGTCACCCGAAGCAATGACGTTCAAATCCACCTGCCGGCTCAACCTGCTCCAGCGATCGTCATGACGTCGGGTGGGTACCCGGCGTCTTCTCTTTCGATGGCCGTGATCAGGCTCTCGACACAGTGCTCCCTGTTCTTTTGCCAGGCTGAATAGGGCAACGGAAACAACGATAGACCCGCGCGCTGGAAGGTTCGGTAGTACTCCAGGTCGATCAGACCGGCGAATTTCCCCGGATGACCAATCAAATCGATCCCGAGGGTTCTTCCGCATCTCTCGACGACCAAATCCACATCGACACCGGCGACAATGTAATCCGGCCAGACGGTGAACCCGTGCCTCTTCAATTGCTCGGCCACCTGCGTGAGAAACTGGTCTTTGAGTGGATCCACATCCGGATGGAGGCTGCACCGTTGGACAGCCATTTCCAAATACCGATACAACAGCGAGCCCGGATTGAGCACTTCCATCTCAAAGGAGGTGAACACAATTTGGTGGCTGCGCGCCCGGGTCACCGATACGTTGAACACATCGGGCTGATCAATAAAACGATAAGCCGCTGAATGGGATTGGTCGTCCAAGGCAAAGGAGAGCAACATGACATCCCTCTCCTCCCCTTGAAAGGAGTGGGCCGTGCCCACTTGAATCTGATGTTTGAGGATCTCATCCAGAGCACACCGTTTCTCCACCGTTCGCCTCAAATGATCGACTTGTGCTCTAAACGGTGACAAGATACCGATGGTCCGCACTTTACCTGCATCCAATCCAGACTCCTCCGCAATCAGCTGCTTCAGTCGACCAATCAGCGCTTCAGCCTCCTTCTTATTCTGTCCCTGTGCGTTTCGGCTGCCCCCGGTCGGGCATATCTCGATGTTTCGGCGAGCCAAGGTCTGCGGTCTCGCACTGAGCACTTTCAACCGGTTGCCGTAGAACTCCTGATTCGAAAACTGGATAATGTCCGGCATGCTGCGAAAATGCTCGTCAAGAGCCGCGACCTGCCGTCCGCTCTTGAGCGCGTTGTCGACCAGATCGAGCAAGCTCTCGTCTCGGTAGTTCAATGGCGCAATGTCATCATCAGCCAGCCGGCACTTCGCGGCGATCCCCCTCTGCCGCTGCTGGCTCAGAAAGGAGACATGGCGCAATTGACGAGGGTCACCCGAGACGGCAACCCGTTTAGCCCGCTGAAAAATGGGCAGCGCACTGGCCATGTCGCATTGAGTGGCTTCGTCAACTATCGCCAAATCGAACAGCTCGGGCTCAAAGGGCAGCACCTGGTGAATATCGGCGAACGACACGAGCCAAATTGGAAAAATCTTGAGCACGATGCTCATATCAATGGAACTGAACAGTTTGGATTGGGAAAGTTCGGTACGCGCTGACACCGCTCGGAGGAGCTCCTTGAGCACATCCCGGTGGTTGTCGAGCGTCCAGGATATCTGCTGTCGAAAGCGCAACTTGAGCAGTCGAGCAAGGCTCTGGTTTCGCTGTTCCAAGGTCGCAGTGTACAGCTCGGCGATCTGCCAAAACGGGGATTTACCGGTGAGCCGTGCGCGCCAGTAGGTGTGGGCCAATTTATGTCCCAGACGAGACAACACGCCCGTTGTTGCACTGGGTTGGGTCGCACCAAAATGGCACTCCAACTTGGCACGATGTCGCAGCTGACGTTCGAGCTTTGCCAGCAGTCGCCGTTGCGAGTTCAATTGATTCTCGGTCTCATCAATCAGCGAGGGCGCCACCAGGTATCTCGCGGCGCTATGGTCCAGGATTGAAATCAAAAATTGCTTGAGGCTCTTCAGATATTGCTTACGACCCGCACGGACCGCGTAGCCGGGCTCCTGGATAATCCCCTCAATCTTGTCCCCCACAACGTTGACCGCCTGATCCATTCGAGAGGCGACAATCACTGATTTCCCCCGCGCCATCTGGTCCAGGGCCAACGCCGCAATCGTATAGGACTTCCCCGTTCCGGGTGGTCCGATAATGAGGGTGAGATCAGCCCGCAATATCGATTCCAACGCTCGTCGTTGGGCTGCGCTCAGGACGGTCGGCACGCAGACCGGCGGTGCGGTTTTGACGGGTTCCGGTGTCTTCGTTGAATTGGCAAACAGCGTCATTAGGGGCGTGGAAAACCGCGTGCTGTGGGCGAGAGTGCTCAACTCGGCGAGCATGCCGCGGGTGTCCGGCGAATTCTTGACCAACCCGACCGCTCCGACCGGTAGGCACTGAAGATTGGGCCGCTTGATCTTCGATCTCGCCCGTTGCGCGGCCTTGACCGCGTTGATAAATTGTTTCTCGTCCAAGAGTTGGGGATAGTCATACATCGCCTCGGTCGAGACGCCGGGAATGTTGTCTTCGAGCAGATTGATCAGATCATTTAATCCGTCGGGCTCCAGCGGGGTGGGGGGAAAGTGGGCAAACAGATCATCGTGAGCTGCCGCGCTCTCGTCTTGAGGGTTCAACACCTTGCGGATGGCATGGGTGTTGATTTGACGCATGCCAAAATCGATGGTCACCCAAGCCCCGTCCTCGGTGTGCCCGATCTCGGCCGGAAACAGGAGCAGCGGGGCGCAAATATTGATCCGTTTGGACCCGGAACTGCGAATTGAGCCCACCAGAAAAAATGCCCCGTACAGCAGGGATTTCTCGCGTTTGGCAATGGCGGCGGCTTTTTTCGCTTCCACGGCCTTGAAATAATCAATTGGGACTTTGGGAAACAATCCGTTCAGCAAATCATCGCTACCGGACAGAACGATGCGATGGGTCACTTTTTCACTGAAAAAATCAGTAATCGCCGTTTCACGATTGTCCGCGCGATAACAACTGGTCAAGTAGCGGATCTGCTTCTGGACATCGTTGGCGCGCCGATCGGCCATGCTAGGTGCCCGTGTTCGGTATAGGCAGTGGGGAAGTGGGCGCCGGCGGAGAGGTCGGTGGCGGGGGCGTTGTCGGCGCCGGGGGGGATGTCGGCGGCGAAGGGGCGGTCGGCGCCGGTTCAGAAACGGCCGGTTTCTTTTTTTGGGGCTCGGGCCGGATCCAGCTGAACCGTCTCTCCCGCGCATCCATATGCACGAAGTTCTTCACCGGATAATAACCGCATCCCGAACGGGAGAGTGTTTTGCAGAATTGGAAGATGCTCCGGGTCGGCACCCCGGGCATGCGAAAATCGACCGCCCGGCCGAACGCGTGCTGGGTCTCATTGCCGCTCGATTGGGGACGATAGCCGGAGAGGATTCGGATCGGTTTGTCCGGAAACTGCCACGCGACCCGTTGGAGCATCTCAATCAGCCGATAATGCAGTCGTTTGACCCGCTGCCGGCCCCTTCTCTCTCGCGCCAGGCGGCTGAGACGGTTGACACTCCCCGGAAGGATTCGACCCGAATTGCCGTACAATCGCAGTCTCGCCCGTTCGCCATTGGCCAGCCGGATAAACAAAATGGACTTGGTGCGCCGACCTTTGAGCGCAATGGTCTTGCTCGAGTTTTCCCGATCGGGAATGACCAGGGTCTGACCCACTGAGAGCACCGCTTTGCGGCTCAGTTTGTTGGCCGCGGCGATCCGCTCCACCGACCGCCCGAACCGGCCGGCGATCAAGGCCAGGGAGTCTCCGGGCTTCACGCGATACTTCCTGCCGTTGACCCGCAACACATTGGGGATCCGCAGCTTCTGCCCAATTCGCAGTCCCTTGCCTTTGCGCAGCTTGTTGAGCTCCCGCAAATCCCGCTGGGACACCCCGTAGAAATCGGCCACACTGGCCACCGACTCGCCGGTCTTGACCGTATGAACGGTGCGCACTTTCCGACCGTCGACCGACTGGGGCAGTGAGAGAAGGAGGACGATAGAAATAAGTCCCAACCCACGACGGCATCCGCCGCCGGAGTTCAGATTCCGCCCCCCGTGGGTGTGTCCAAACATTTAACCTGACGACCAACTTAGCGTATCGCGCAATAAAGATCCCGCTAAATTATACGCTGGCATCCCCCCGTGCGCTACTCGTAGCTGCTCCAGCGGCGCACCTTGAGCTGATCCATCGGAATGCGCTCGAGCGCTTCGGTGAGGCGTTGGGCCAGTTGGAGATTGGTCAGCAGGGGGACGTCGAAGTCGACCGCAGCGCGGCGGATCAGGTAGTCGTTGGCCAGCTCTTCTTTTTGATAGTGCTTGGGGATGTTGATCACCAGATCGACCTGGCGCTTCTTGATCACGTCGATGGCGCTGTTGGGTTTCTCATCCAGCGGCCAGCTGAGCACGGTCGACTCGATGTCGTTGCGCGCGAGAAATTCGGCCGTGCCGCCGGTGGCGTAGAGCTCAATCCCCAGCCGCCGCAACCGTTTAGCCCCATTCAAAAAGGCGGCCTTGCTCTCAATCGGGCCGGTGGAGAGCAACACGCTCTTCAGCGGAAACCTGAATCCCACCGAAATCAGCGCTTTTAAGAACGCCTCGTCAAAATCGATGCCCAGGCAAGCCACCTCACCGGTGGACGCCATCTCCACACCGAGGGTGGGATCCGCCCCTTCGAGCCGGGTGAACGAAAACTGGGGCGCTTTGACCCCCACGTAATCGAGATCGAGAAATGACCGCTCAGGCGAGCTGAACGGCCGCCCCATGATCACCCGCGTGGCAATATCGATGAAGTTCTTCTTGAGCACTTTGGAGACAAAGGGAAAGCTCCGCGACGCCCGCACATTGCACTCAATCACCATCACCTGATTGTTCTTGGCCAGAAACTGAATGTTGAACGGCCCGTTGATCGACAGGGAGCGGGCCACGTGCGCGGTCACCTGACGGATGCGCCGCATGGTCTCCAAGTAAGTGCGCTGGGGAGGCAGGACCAGGGTCGCGTCACCCGAGTGCACCCCCGCATTTTCCACGTGCTCGGAAACGGCCCAGGCCACGATTTCCCCATCCTGAGACACCGCATCGACATCGATCTCTTTGGCGTTGTCGACGAACTTGCTGATCACCACCGGATAGTCCGGCGAGATCTCGGCCGCCTTGTCGAGAAAATCGGCCAGCTGGGTCTCGTCCACGGCCACGGCCATCGCCGCGCCGGACAACACATACGAGGGCCGCACCAACACCGGAAACCCAACCTCTTGGGCAAAATCGTAGGCCTGTTGAAACGAGGTCAGCTCCCGCCAGGGGGGTTGGGGCACGTTCAGCGTCTCCAGCAGACTCGAAAAGGTGTTGCGATTTTCGGCCCGATCCACGTCCTTGGGGGAGGTGCCTAAAACCCGCATTCCCGCATCGGCACATCGCACAGCCAGGTTGTTGGGGATCTGTCCACCCATCGAGAGAATGAGGCCCAGCGGTTTTTCCAGGGCATAGATCTCCCGCACCGTCTCAAAAGAGAGCTCTTCAAAATAGAGCCGGTCGCACTCGTCGTAGTCGGTGCTCACGGTCTCTGGATTGTGGTTGACCATGATCGTGCGGTAGTTGAGCGTGCGCAGGGTCTTGGCCGTGTTGACACAACACCAGTCGAACTCCACCGAGCTGCCGATGCGGTAGGCGCCCGGTCCCAGGATGGTCACCGCGCCCTGCTCGAACCCCACGTCGTGCTCCTGTCCGTGATAGGTCAGGTAGAGGTAATTTGTTGCAGCCGGGTACTCGGCGGCGAGGGTGTCTATTTGCTTGGCCCAGGGGGTCACCCCCAGCTTCTGTCGGCGGGCGAACACATCCGCTTCGCTCTTGCCGGTGGCCAGCGCAATTTGCGCGTCGGAAAACCCGGCCTGCTTGGCTTCGAGCATCAGCGGCTTGGCAACCGTCTTGCTCCCCTGTCGTTTGAGCTGCTGAACGAGCTCGACCAGGCGGGCCAGCTTGTCGACGAACCAGCGATCGATCCGGGTGATCTCGCACACCTGCTCGACGCTCATCCCCTGCTCCAGCGCCTGGGCTACGGCAAAGATGTTGCGATCGGTCGGATTGGCCAGCTCAGATTGAAGATCGTCAAAGGTTATCCCGTCATTGCAGACTGCTCCCTTGGCGCCGATCTCCAACATGCGCAACGCCTTTTGCAGCGCCTCTTCGAAGGTGCGGCCAATCGACATCACCTCGCCGACCGACTTCATCGCCGAGCCGATCTGCTCGGAGACCCCCTGAAATTTCTTCAGATCCCACCGGGGGGCCTTTACCACGATGTAGTCCAGCGCCGGCTCGAAACAGGCGCAGGTGGCCTTGGTCACCGAGTTGTCTATTTCGGTCAGTGACTTGCCCAGGGCGAGCTTGGCTGCGACAAACGCCAGGGGATACCCCGTCGCCTTTGAGGCCAGCGCCGATGAGCGGGACAGCCTAGCATTGACCTCGATCACCCGGTAGGCGTTGCCCTTGGGCGAGAGGGCGTACTGGATGTTACACTCCCCGACCACCCCCAAGTGGCGCACCACCTTCAGCGCCAACTCGCGCAACTGGTGGTATTCGTCGTCGCTCAGGGTCTGGCTCGGCGCGACCACCATGCTTTCACCCGTATGGATCCCCATCGGGTTGATGTTCTCCATGTTGCAGACGGTGATGCAGTTGTCATAACGGTCGCGGACGATTTCGTACTCCAGCTCTTTCCACCCCTCGAGGTATTCTTCGATCAACAGCTGGTCCGTGTGGGCAAACGCTCTGGTGGCCAACTCCTCGAGCGCCTCTTTGTCGCGGCAGATACCCGAGCCGAGCCCGCCGAGGGCATAAGCCACCCGCGCCATGCAGGGGTAGCCGATCGCCTCGGCAGCTTCGAGGGCTTGCTCCACGCTGGTGGTGGGCTCGCTGCGCGGTGTGTCCACCTGGATTTCGTCCAGACGAGCGACGAAGCGCTCCCGGTCCTCGGTGTCCTCGATCGTGGCGATCGGCGCGCCGAGCACCTCGACCCCGTATTTTTTCAGCACGCCGCGGCGGGCCAGCTCCAGGCCGCAATTCAACGCTGTCTGGCCGCCGAAGCCGAGCAGGATACCGTCGGGACGTTCCCGCTCAATCACGGTTTCGACGAACTCGGGTTTGACCGGAATAAAGTAGATCTCGTCGGCCAACCCCTCGGAGGTTTGAATGGTGGCCACGTTGGGATTGATTAAGATGGTGCGGATGCCCTCCTGCTGGAGCGCTTTGATCGCCTGACTGCCCGAGTAGTCGAACTCTCCGGCCTCGCCGATCTTGAGCGCCGAGCTGCCGAGCACCAACGCCGTTGCAATCGATTTCATCTGCGTCCTTCTTTAACTGCTCGGGTGAATTCGTCGAAAATCCACGCCGTATCGGTGGGTCCGGGTTTGGCCTCCGGGTGAAACTGCACGCCCCAAAACGGTTTGGAGCGGTGGCGAATGCCCTCTATCGTGCCGTCGTTGGCGTTTTGAAACCAGGGCCTCCAATCGTTGCCCATCCGGTCGGCGCGCACCGCATACCCGTGATTCTGCGAGGTGATCACGCAGCGCTTGGACAGGGCGGGCTTGCCGTTGCCATTCTCTTCGTACGCCACGCAGGGTTGGTTTTGGCTGCGGTGGCCGAATTTGAGCTTGTAGGTCTCCGCACCGCCGGCCAGGGCGAGAATCTGATGTCCCAGGCAGATGCCCAAAATCGGTTTGCCCACGGCCAAGGCGTGCTCCACGTGGCGAATCGTGGCCGCGCACATCTGTGGATCCCCCGGTCCGTTTGAAATCAACAGACCGTCGTAATCCAAATCGAGGAAATAGTGGTCATAGGGCACGCGCACCACGTGAATCCCCCGCTTCACGATGGAGCGGGCGATGCTCCCCTTGCAGCCGCAGTCGAGCAACACCACCGTCGGTGCCTCTTTCCTCGGTGCGCCCAGCTCGGAGATCTCTTTCGGACTGACCAGGGAAACCATGTCCCGGGTACGGGGATCGAAGAAGGGCACTTCGTCATCGGCCGAGACGATTTTGCCCAACATGGTGCCCTTCTCGCGCAGCCGGCGGGTCAGGGCCCGGGTGTCGATGCCCGTCACCGCGGGGATGCCCGCGTCGGCGAGCCACTGTCCCAGGCTCTGCAGGGCGTCGAAGTGGCTGTAGTGTTGTGAATACTCACAGACCAAAAGCCCACTGATTTGAATCTGGCCCGACTCGAAATGGAGCGGGATCCCGTGTTCATCCCGTTCGGGTCCCGGCACTCCGTAATTTCCGACCAAGGGATAGGTCAGCGCGAGCAGCTGACCCCGATACGACGGGTCGGTGAGGGTTTCGGGATATCCCACCATCCCCGTGTTGAAGACCACCTCGCCGGCCGCCGGGCGATCGGCGCCAAAGCTCTGTCCCAGAAATTCGGTCTGGTCTTCGAGAACTAACTTTACCTGCTTAACCGTCATGGGTTTCCTTTGTTCCCTTTGTCTCGATAAGCCGCGGCCACCTGTTGGTAGGCCTCTCTGAACGGCACCCCCTGGTCGACCAGGGTGTAGGCGCGTTCTGTGGCGTAAAGCTCATCGGTCATCGCCGCGCGGCAGGTGGACTCGTTGAAGCGCAGCCCGCCCAGCACCGCGGCGACTACCTTAAGGCAAGATGCGGTGGTGTCAATCCCATTAAACAACGCCCCCTTGGTCAATTGTAGATCCCGATGGTAGCCGGAGATCAGATTGCCGCCGAGACTCTTGATTTTGAACTCCTCGCCCAGCACCTCGTGGTACTTGGCCCGCAGCAGCTCCAACACATCGGGATTCTTCTTCTGCGGCATGATCGAGCTGCCTGTACAGACCCGCTCGTCGAGCTCGACAAACCCGAATTCCCGCGTGTTGAACAGGATCAGGTCGCTGGCCAGCTTGTTGAGGTCGTACATGATCTGGGCGCAGACGCCGAGGATCGCCGCTTCGAACTTTCCCCGGCTGAGCTGGGCCGACATCGGGTTGTCCATCACCTGGGCAAAGCCGAGAATATCGGCGGTCATTTGGCGATCGATCCCCAACACCGGCACGCCGAACCCCGCGGCGCTGCCCAGCGGCGACTGGTCGATCATCTCGATGGTATGGTCCACCTGCCGAACATCCCCTGCCGCCCCGTCGGCAAAGCTTCCGGCCCACATCGCCACTGAGGCGGGCATGGCCCGTTGGGTGTGGGTGTACCCGGGCAGGGGAACGGTGCCCTGACGATGCACCACGTCATCGAGCTCCGTGCGGTAGGTTTCGAGCAGTTGTTTGAGCTCGCCGAGGGCGTCTTTCTCGTAGAGCCGAAGGGCGGTGAGCACTTGATCGTTGCGGGAGCGAGCCGTGTGAATCGTCTTGCCCACATCACCCAGCTCTTTGATGAGGTGGTTTTCTATCGCCGTGTGGCAGTCTTCGTCCGACTGTTCAATGGGAAATTTGTCCTCGTCGGCGAGCGCGGCGATTTGCTCGAGGGTGCGACACAGCGCATCCCGCGCCTCATCGGTCAACACACCGATTTTACACAGCATTTTGGCGTGGGCCGTTGAAGCGCGGCAGTCATAGGGCACCAATCGCTGATCGAGCAGGTGGTCATTGCCCACGGTGAACGCTTCGATCAGCGGGTCCAGGTCGTCCCCTTCTCCTTTGCGCCACAACTTCATCTCGAGCTCCTCGCGGTTAGACGGCGCCGCCGTTGGCCAGGCGTTTCTTGAGAATCTCGTGGTGGGCCATCAGCCGAATCGCGTTGATCCGGATAAACCCGTGGGCGTCCTTCTGGTCGAACCCGCCTTCCACGTCCATGCTCGACAGTTCCTTGTTGTACAGGGAGCTGGGGCTTTGGCGACTGAGCACGTAGACCCCTCCCTTGTACAACTTGAGATGGACCGTACCATCGATCAGCTCCTGGCTCTTGTCGATCGCCGACATCAGAAAATCCATCTCCGGGCTAAACCAAAAGCCGTTGTAGATCAACTCCGCCAACTTGGCCGACAGCATATCCCGCAGCCGCATCACTTCGCGGTCCATTGCAATTCCCTCGATGTCCTGATGGGCCGCATAGAGGATGGTCCCGCCGGGGGTCTCGTAGATGCCCCGGGATTTGATCCCCACGAAGCGGTTCTCCACCAGGTCGGTCCGGCCGATACCGTGGGCCTTGCCCAGCTCGTTGAGATACGAAAACAGCTCGAGGGGGGTCTCGACCACCTGGCCGCTGTGCCCGTTCTTGACCCGCACCGGCACCCCGTCTTTAAAGGTAATCGAGATGTGGACCGGTGTGTCCGGCGCATCCTCCGGGGCCACCGACTTGGTGTAGACCTCCTCGGGGGCGGTGTACTCCGGCGCCTCCAGGATGCCCGCTTCGTGGCTGATGTGCAGCAGATTGTCGTCCTCGCTGTACGGCTTGTCGATGGTCGATTTGATCTCGATGTGGTGTTTTTCGGCGTAACGAATCAAATCGGTCCGGCCTTTGAACTCATCGAGGAAAGATTGTGTTTTCCAGGGCGCGATCACTTTGATATTGGGATCGAGGGCGTAGTAGGAGAGCTCAAATCGCACCTGGTCATTGCCCTTACCGGTGGCCCCATGGGCGACATAGGCTGCTCCTTCCTGTTGGGCGATTTCGATCTGCCGCTTGGCGATCAGGGGGCGGGCGATTGCCGTGCCGAGCAGGTATCGCCCCTCGTACAGGGCATTGGCCTTGAACATGGGAAAGATGTAGTCGGTGACGAATTCGGACTTTAAATCCTCGATGAACACCTTGCTCGCGCCGATCTTGAGCGCCTTTTGCTCGACCGCCCCGAAATCATCGTCCTGTCCCACATCCGCCACATAGGCGATCACTTCGTATCCCTGCTCAATTATCCATTTGAGTATGATCGACGTGTCCAATCCGCCGCTGTAAGCCAGTACAACTTTCTTTTCGTCTTTCTTCGCACACATTTTTTCCACCTTTTCGAGCCACTCCGGTTGTGGCGCCTCATGCTCGACCTGTTGCTCGGCCGAGAAGCAGGGCGACCCTAACGCACGCTTTTCCTGTTGAAAAATTCATTTTTTTGTATTATCGATGACTCGAGATGAGTTTACTGCACCCGGGACTAGAAGCATTTATCGCCGTGGTCAACCACTCCACGGTCTATGGCGCTGCCGCGAAAATCGGTCTTTCCCAGACCGGTGTGACCCAGCGCATCCGCGCGTTGGAGCGCCAACTGGGCACCACCCTGTTCACCCGATCCCGCAAGGGAATGCGGCCCACCACCGAGGGAGAGGCCCTGTTCCGATACTGCCAGCGGGTGCTCGATCTGGAAGGAGAGTTGTTGTCCTCCCTGCAAAACGGCAACGACGAAGTGGAAATCAACGTCCACGTCTGCGGCCCGTCGAGCATCATGCGCTGCCGTATCATCCCTCAAGCGACCCGGGTGCTCTCCCAGTACAGCAACGTCACGTTCAGCTTCAATTTGGATGACGACGAGTCCGGCCTGTCCTACTTGAAATCCGGTGACGCCCAATTGGCAGTGATCCACCGCCACCAAGTGGTCAACGAGCTGGACTCCAAACTGCTCCGGCCGGCCAACTACATACTCGTCGCCCCATCGAGTTGGAAATCCCGCCCGTTGAAAGAGATTGTCGCCAACGAACGCATCATCGATTTCAATACGCCCGACGACGAAACATTCGAATACCTGAAGAAATACCAGCTGTTCAATCTGGCCAAAAAAGAGCGCCATCTGGCCAACAACATCGACGCCCTGGCCATGCTCATCGTCCAAGGACACGGCTATTCCGTACTGATCGACGAATTCGCCGCACCATTCCTCCAAAACGGCACCATGGTGGACATCAACGAACAGCAGAAAATGAAAACCGAATACGCCCTGGCCTGGTACCCCCGCCACGAAATGCCCAGCTACTTCAACGCCATCGTCAAAGAAATAGCCTAACCCCACCACCAACCGCTCCTCTCCCCTCCCACCAAACCAAACGCCTCCCCCTCCCCAAC
>JANQET010000201.1 GCA_028278265.1 Myxococcota bacterium | reverse complement strand
AATCGGTAGGGGACGGGGCCGGCATGGAGATGGCGCGGGGTCTGGCCGCTTCGGGGGTGATGGAGGCGGGCTTGTTGGCGGCGACGATCTGTTCGGCTTGGGACAGGGCCTCATCGCGAATGGTCTTGAGTTCCTGGAGCTGGGTGGCCAGCCATTCCAAATCCTCGCCGGCTGGTTTTTCCTCGCTGGAATTGATCTTTTCGAGACGGGTTTGAAACGCCCGACTCCAGGCGGTCACCTGGGGGAGATCGTTTAGCACCGCTGTATTGACCAAGCTCCGGGTGATTCGATCGAGTCCGCCGGTGGGCCAGCGCCCCCGAAAAATTCCGGGATCTTCTGCGGCCCGTTGTAGGCGTTCGAGCTCCCGGCGAAGCCCCTGAAACTTCTTTTCAAAGGTTTTTAAAAATCCGATTTTGCGCTGTGCTGCGAGCAGTTCTTGTTTGCTCCCAATGCTCATGTCGACATCACCTCTCTACTGCGCATGATTCGCCTCCCGCTACCGTCATGCCCCGCCCGGCAATCGTTGCGCTACCAACTGGAACGTTAAGCCAAACTGTTTACGTTTAAAGAACTTATATCTTATTTTTGATCGAAACAAACGAGGCGCGAAGAAAATTCTGCGCACCTACGGCACAAGAACGATTTTTTCGCGGTCGCTCCCGGGTAACCCTGGATGAACCTTGCGTTTGTCGTCGTTTGATAAAAAGGATAAGTTTTTTGGCTCATATGACACGGATAAAATTTTAATGGAATTGATTTACCAGTCCGAACAGGCCTTTTTTCATCTTCACCTGGGTGACAAAGACGAATATCGATTTGCTGATCCAGTCTCGGGTGCGCAGCCGCCGGGTCGCGCCGCTATTGGCGAAAAACCTCGCCCCGTGAGCGGTCCGTCGGGTGATTTGTCCCAACGAGAATCCGGTTTTGGTGGCTTTATGCAGTTCGTCGAGCAATTCCTCCTCGTTCAGCTGGGGGTGGACGATGTTGAGCTTTTTTTGGGAGGCAATGCGGCCCTCACCGGACAACCGCTCGTACAAACCGGTACCTTCGATCGCTTCCAGTGGGCAAATCACCGGTGCGATATCCATTTCCCGGCAAAAGTCGAGCGCCTGGTGTACCGTGTCCAGCGTGTCCTCCTCGTAGCCGATCACGAACCAGCCGGAGATAAAAATGCCCTGTTGCTGAATGTAGCGGATGCGCTCTTTCAACTCGGCGCGGGTGTCGCTGTTGTCCACCAGACCGCTTTTTTGGTGCATGTTGGACTTTGAGAGCACTGTCGGATTGAGCGACTCGATGCCAATCGACGCCACGGTGAGACCGGCGCGTGCGGCAGCGGCGATGACCTCCCGCCCCCTGGGTGTGGATGCTGCATCGAGATTGGCCTGGCCGGTCCACAGACGCCGCTTGTTCAACGCGGCGATGCGGTGGTACAGCTCGAGATAGTACTCCTGGGAGAAAGGACGACCGAACACGGTGTCGTCCAACAGATAGTAGAAATTGCGAAACGAGTCGATCTCAGCGACCACATCCTCCACCGGGCGCAGGCGGGTCGCTTTGCCGAAAAGACCGGGGACCGAGCAGAACTCACATCCCATCGGACAGCCCCTCGCGGCGAATACGGTATCGAAGAGATATCGCCGGCGGTAAGGGGAGCGCAATGGCGACGGTATCGCACTCAGGTCCGCCGGGACTTCGACCGTGTGGACAGTGTGGCCTCGACCATCGAAGCGCCCCGGGGAGCAGACATAGAATTCCTTCAACGCATTGTGCTGAAGGTCGGCGAGGATAATCGGCCAGAGGGGCTCCCCTTCACCGATGGCAACCGCATCGGCGTGCTGTGAAGCGGCAAAGGGCACCGCGCTCGCTTGAGGCCCACCGATGATGACCGGGGTGCTTTGACTTCGAAACCGATCGGCGATATCAAAGGCGGTCTTTTGGGCGGTGACTCTCGCACTGATGCCCACCACATCGACCGGCTGCTGGTAGTCGACGGTTTCTCCGGCCAGCATGTCGATGAAGGTGTATTCGTGATCAGGCGCCGTGCCGGCCAGCAAGGGCAGCGCCAGCGGCATGAACGGCTCGTTGTTGCGCAGGGGATCGCTTGGTGCGGCAGCGAGGATAAGGGTGATCTTCATATCGTTGTATAAGGTGTTTGTGTCATCTGTCGTTACTAAAAGTAGAAGGCTATTATCGGATTTGATGCTTCGACTTGTCAAAGAAAGCGCGTGACTGCATTATGGCTTGGTTATGACAGCAATGGTTAAGAAGGGGATTTGTTCGGCGATCGTGGCGCTGATCCTCAGTATGGTGGGGATCGCTCATGGGGCGATTCGCACAATTGGTACGGATGAGATTCGACCGGGGATGAAGGGGTACGGCCTGACCGTGTTCGAGGGCACCAAACCGGTGCGCTTCGAGGTGGAAGTGGTGTCGGTCGTACCCAATTTCATGTTGCGGCAGGACATCATCCTGGTGCGCTGCAAACACCCGGTGACCGATGAAGCGGGTGTCATCGGCGGTATGAGCGGCTCTCCGATCTACCTGGACGGCAGGCTCGCCGGTGCGCTGGCCTATGGCTGGCGATTCAACACCCAGTCGCTGGCCGGGGTGACCCCGATCAAGAACATGCTCGATGTGCTCAAGCGCCCCCAACGACAACGGATGAAAACGCGCAAACGAAGGGCGACTGCCTCGATCCTGGCGCCCCCCCTCGGACCGGGAAAGTCGACGGTGGTGAGCGGACAGGGGTTCTTTGATCGGTTCAAGGCAACGGGTGACGGTCAGCTCGCACCGGTGCCCACCCCGTTGACCCTGGGTGGCTTCGCCGGAGCGGCACAAAAACTGTTGGCCTCGGCATTGAACCGGTTCGGCATGCACCCGGTGATGGGGGGTGGTGCCGACGGGCGCAAGGGACCCAAACGGTTCGTTCCCGGCGGGGCGATTGGGGTGCAGTTGATCCGCGGAGACATGAGTGCGACGGCGATCGGCACGGTGACCGCGATTCAGCAGAACCAGGTGCTCGCTTTTGGCCATCCGATGTTCAACATGGGGGAGGGGGCCCTGCCCGCGACCACGGCGCGCATTCACACGGTAGTGGCCTCATTGGCCCGCTCGGACAAACTGGGTAGCCCGGCCAGAGTCGTCGGGGCGATGACCCAGGATCGCAACGCCTGCATCGTCGCGCGCACTGATCAGCGGGCCTCGATGATTCCGGTCAAGGTGCGCATTCACGACGGTCTCAGCGGACGACGGGACGAATACGCGGTCGAGATAGCCGAACACCGGCAACTCACCCCTCAGTTTCTCCAGGCCGCGCTGGTCAACACGATCTCGGATGCGGCATCCGATGTGGCCGATGTCACCGCCGAGATGAAGAGCACGATGAAGATCGCCGGGCGCCCCCCTGTAACCCTCTACGATTCAGGGGCCTCGCGCACCGGTCTGGTTGCCCTGACCCAGTACTTCCGTCCGATCGGTATCGTGGCCCACGTGTTGGACAACCCATTCGAGGAGGCGGCGATCGAGTCCCTCAGCTTTGATATCAACCTGCACTACGGCTTGGAGATCGCGACGATCGCCGGTGTCTATCTCACCGCGGCCCAGCCCAAGGCCAATGAGCTGGTCAACGTGCACATTCGGTTGATGCGCTACAACGCACCCGAAGAGCTGACCTCGGTGCCGGTGCGGATTCCGGACGTGGCACCGGGAACCAAACTCCAAATCGAGGTGGCCGGCGGGGATTTCATCTCACCGGTGATCCCGATTCCCAAGAACCTGGACGATCTGATCGCCAACGTTCAGCGGTTTTACGCACCCAAATCCCTGGTTGTGGGTATCAATGTCCCCGGTCAGGGGGTTTCCATCAGAGGGCGGGTGTTGGAGCGACTGCCCCCGTCGGCGGTCAACGCCCTGCGACCGTCCGCAGGTGTCGATTTGATCTCCCCCCACCGAACCGCACTTAGAAAGGTCTATCCCACTTCGTTCTTGGTCGCGGGCAAAGAGACCATCAGAATCGTCGTGGGCGGCCGGAGGAATAGATGAAGCAGCGTTATTCAATGGCTGTCGTCGCGCTGGTGCTGGCGGCACTGGGGTTGTGGTCCGCATCATCTCAGGCGCGGGGAACGCGAATCTGGGAGCTCGCGGGGTTTGATGAGCTGGACAAGGGCGAGGTGATTGGAACCCGGGTGTCCAGTCGCGGGGAAGTGGCCTTGGGCTTTCAGGCGAACAAGCTCGGATTATCGGAGATCGGTCTTGTCTGGAGCGCGGTCACCGGGAAAAAAGGTGTGGTCTTCCTGGGCACGGGATACGAGGGAAAGATCTTTCGCGTCAATGGAAATTCGGTCAGCGAAATAGCAACCACCGGCCAATTGGTGGTGACCTCGATGGCCTTGGACAAACGGGGAGATTTGTACGTGGCCACCCTGCCGGACGCGGTTATCTGGAAGGTGCCCAAACCGGCCGGCATCCGTCCGGGCAAACCGGTGAAAGCCAAGAAATGGGCCACCTTGCCCAAAGGGACACTACACGTTTGGCAGATCGGCTTCGACTCGGTGAAGCGCATGCTCTACGCCGCCACCGGCCCGGAGGGCAAACTGTTTGCCATCGGCCCGGACGGCAAGGCCTCGGTGTACCTGGATACCGAAGAGGAACACGTCATGTGCGTGGCGTTCGATCACAAGAAACGGCTTGTGGCTGGCACGAGTCCCAGCGCGTTGGTCTTTCGCATCAGCGGGCCGGGCCGGGCAGTGGCGCTGGCCGATTTCGACGGTACTGAGGTCAAGTCATTACACGTCTACGACAAGGAGTTAGTCGCCGCGGTCAATCAATTTTCAATCACCCCTTCGATACCCAGCAAACCCGCTAAATCGAAGACGGGAAAACCCAAGGATACCAAGAAACCCGGTGACGGGGAGATCTATCGGCTGGGTCCGCAAGGGCAGTTCGAACAGCTGTGGAAGCAGAAGAAGGGCCATGTGGTGGCCCTCGAAGTGAGCCGGTCGGGCGTGATTTACGCCGGACTGGGGACAGATGGCAAGATCATCTCGATCGATGCCGACCGGGTGGTACGAACCGAACTCGATTTGGATGAGCGGGAAGTGATGGCGCTCATTGTGGATGATCAACTGCGCTTTGCTCTCACCGGTGATTCCGGCGCAGTCTATCAAGTGGATTGGGCCCGTCCGGCAGACGCGATCTACTATACGCCGTTGCTCGACGCGGGCACGGTCTCCCAATGGGGCCGGGTAAGCTGGTTCGCCAACGGGCCGCTACGCGTGCAGTCCCGCTCAGGCAATACGATCAAACCGGACAACACCTGGAGTGACTGGTCTGCGGATTTGCGCTCCGGCGACGAGATTCAAAGCCCGGCGGCCGGGTATCTGCAGCTTCGTCTCACCTGGGCCAACAACAAGCAAGGGGTGTTGCGGAGTTTGCAGGTGGCGTATCGATCGTTTAACCAGCGGACAGTGATCACCGAGCTCAATCCCTCGAGCCCCTTTCCCAATCCCAGCCGCAGCTCCTCGCGCACCGACCCGAAAATTAGCACCAGAACCGTATCGGCCCACTTCATCAACCGCAACGAGCTGGAGCTCGATCTGAACTGGCGCGTGTCCAACCCGGACGGGGACACCATGCGCTACCAGCTGTGGTATCAGGCGATGGGCGAGACCCTCTGGCGCCCGATCACCAAGCCGGATGAGGTCCACTCGGCAACCCACTATACCTGGCGCACCGAGTCGATCCCCGAGGGGGTGTATCGCATTCGGTTGCGGGCCGATGATTCTCCGGACAACGATCCGTCCGAGGTGCTCACCGACGAATTCTTCTCGGTACCCGTGCTGGTGGACAATCACCAACCCTCGGTCAAAGGGCTCACCGTGACCGGCAAGAGGGTGCGGGGGAGAGCGGTGGACTCTTTCTCGGAGATCGCAGCGATCCAGTATTCGGTCGATGCCGGTCCCTGGCTGCCCATCTTCAGCAAGGACGGCGTACTCGACGAGAAGAGCGAAGAATTCGAAAGCACCTTGCCCGACGAGTTGCCGGCCGGTCCGCACGCGGTGGCGGTGCGCGCTTTTGATCGGGCGGGCAACATGGGATCGGCAGAAGTTCACGTGCAACTGAAATAGGACGGCGGATGGCGAGCGGACAATACCCCTCAACCAGTCTGGCGGATACGCTGCGGCATCAGCGGGTTGGTGTGGCGCTGTCCACGGGATTCTTCGGGTTCTACCACCACGCCGGTGTGCTCAGGGCTCTCGCAGAGTCGGGCATCCGACCGCTCAAGCTGTCCGGCGCGAGCGCCGGGGCAATGGTCGCCGCGATGTACGCCTCCGGACTGACACCGACCCAGATTGGCGAAGCGCTCCTCGGGGTGACCCGTCCGGATTTTTGGGACCTGCACCTGCCCTGGGGTCGCACCGGCTTCGGTCTGCTCGCCGGTCATCGGTTTCGCGGTCAGCTCAGTCGCGTGCTCAAGGTTCATCGGTTCGAGGATTGCCCTGTTCCGGTGGTCGTGGCTGCGACGAACGTCGACAGCGGACGGGTGACCTACTTTTCGTCCGGGCCGCTGATATCAGCCGTGTATGCCTCCTGTGCCTTTCCCTATCTACTGGCCCCCATCACCATCGACGGTCAACGGTACCTCGATGGGGGAGTGGGGGAGAAGACCCCACTGGTCCCCTTTTTAAAGGATACGACGATAGACGTGGTCCTCATCTCGTACATGCCCGCATCTTTGGGCCGAAAAAAGGAGCGCGCCCCGGGCTTTCGGGGATTCATCCCGCCGCTATCCTCTTTCTTCATGGATACTCCGTTGCAGGAGCGCGAAGAACGAGATCGGGTGGCAGTTGAGCTACTCGAAAAGGAAGGCAAGCGCGTCATCTATCTCTCGCCGCCGCGCGTCTCCCTGGGACCGTTCACCTTGCAGCGGGCATCCCGAGCCCTGGAACAGGGATATCGAGGCGCCCTGAAACTGTTGCGTTCCCCCTGACGAACAAATTGTCGGAAGCCCTGCTAACCACCCCTCAAAAAGTCAAGAAAACAGTCAAATCGATGGTCATTTTGTAGTTCAACTGTTTATTTGAAATTGTATTCGAATATTTGGTTAATTATCGCATTTTTATGTCCGGTTTTTCACATCAAACCTTGTGTTGGATTTTTCATTTTTGTATATTTCAAGCTAGGGAAGATACATTTTTATAATTATTTCCCGTGGTTAATAATAAACCGTCTATTTTATGAACAAATGAGTGCAATATTGCACAACTGCCAAAAGGAGTGCCTGCAATGATTAAGCGCACCATTATGGTATTTTTTTTCATGGGTTCTTTCATTTGGGCAATCCCGGCGCAAGCCACCTCGCTAGAAACGGTCGAGCTGTCGACGATAGCAGGGGAAAAACTGGGGACCTTGAGTTCACCGCAGGAAGGGGTGTTTCCGGCCGGGATTCGCATCGAGGGATCCTCGACTGTGCGGGATTGGATCGTTCGCGCCGGATATCCGGTCGATGATCATCGGAACGAGCAGCTGTATCTGTACGTCACCGGCGATGAGTTCGCCCAACTGGTTCGCCAATTCGGGCACTCGTTCGCCAACGGTGCGGTCATCGTCGAAGTGGTCAAGACCCGAACCCAGGTCAAACAGATTCTCGCTGAAAAGAACGGCCGGATCGAGTATCACGACTACGACAGCATGCTCGCGGAGTTGGAGGGATACCAGAGTCAGTATCCGGATTTGTGCGAGCTCCACGATCTGGGAGACACGACCGCAGCCGGCAAACGGCTCTGGGGTTTCAAGATTTCCGACAACGCACCTGAGGAAGAGGATGAACCCGAGGTGGTGCTGGCCGGCGGCATTCACGGCAACGAGTATCCCGCCCCGGAAATCGTCATGTACGTCATCAAGCACCTGATCGACAATCAATCGGATGCGGATATTACCTACCTGATCAACAACACGGAACTGTGGTTCATTCCAATGACCAACCCCTATGGACACGCTGCCGGGACTCGGGGCAACGGCAATGGAGTGGATTTGAATCGAAACTTTCCCTCCAGCTGGTCTTCGCCGTTGGATGAACGGCCCCTCACGGAAAAAGAGACCAAAAACATGGTCAACAACTTCTATGAAAAGCGGGATCACTTGGTAGCCGGCGTCGACTACCACACCTTTGGCCGGATGTACATGTATGTCTGGGCCCATACGTCAGCCAAGCCGGCTGACCATGATGCGATAAAAGCGCTCTCCGACAAATGCGGCAGTCTGACCGGCTACACCTCCAACAGCATCGGCAATCTCTTCGGCAACATCGCCGGAGGCAGTGCCGACTACTACTACGGTGCCTATGGGATATTCGCTTTCGGCGTGGAGCTGGGCAGCTCCCATCAACCAAGTACGAACGAACTGGAAAGTCTGCTCGAAGCCAATTTGGAGCCCGCGATGCTGATCCTCAACCGGGTTCATCATTCGACGGTGACCGGTCACATCACCAACGACGGCCTACCAGTGGTCGCCACGGTAACGGTCGATGGCGTCGATTCTTCGAGCAATATTCGGTTACCAGTGAAGAGCGATGCGACCTTTGGCAGCTACTATCGATTGCTCGAGCCAGGGTCGTACACTTTCAAATTCGAATACCAGGGAGAAGAGATCGTCGAGAACAATGTACAGGTTGTCGACGATGCCCAGACCATTCTGGATGTTCACTTCGGCGGCGATGTGGACACCGATTCAGACAGCGACAGCGATTCGGACAGTGATACCGACGCCGACAGCGACAGCGATTCGGACAGCGATAGTGATGCGGACAGTGACAGCGATGCGGATAGCGATGCCGATTCAGACAGTGACGCGGACAGTGATGCCGATGGAGATGCCGACGGAGACGCGGACGGGGATAGTGATGGGGATGGGGACGGGGATGACGACGATGATGCTGGTGAAGGGGATGACGGCGGCTGCGGCTGCCAGCTCATCGGACAGGAACAACCCGGAGCGGGAATCACTCGAACCCTCCTACAAATAGTGTTCTAAAATCCACGCATCAAGCTGAAAACTTCCGTCGTTGACGGATCCGTTTGCCATCCTGAAGCCAGCTGAATCCGGTTGGGTCGAAACTTTTTTTTGCCATCAAACAAACACTCAATCGTTATATGGCCGGAGCGCCATACTGGGGATCAGTGTGGGTGGATTATATAAATGCGTAATGATTCCAGTTTTGTAGTTGAATTTGCCAATTCGAATCACGGGGAGGGGAGTTGCGTACAGGGGAAAATATATAATATTTCATTTACATTTAATAAGAACTACGCTATTACATGTATGAGATATATTTGTATTTTTATTAAAAATGAATTGTATTTATACGATAGTCAACTTAAATTACGGAGAGTAGCGGGATGTTTGTAAGTGCGATGACACTGAATGAGCCCGGATTTTTCAAGTATGTTCGTCTCGTGCAGCACAGCCGTGAGTACGAATTGTCCAACTCCATTCAGGAGCTTCCCGATTTCATCGTTGCGTTGATCGAACAAGTATCTGATCAACTGAGCGCCGAGAGACGGGACAGTCTTCGGGTTGCCTTGCTCGAAGTGGTCATCAACGCCATCGAGCACGGGAATCTGGAGATATCGCTCGACGAAAAAGCGGCGGCGTTGGAAGCGGGAAAATTCGAAAATCTCGTCGCTGAAAGAGTATTAGATCCGAAGTTTTCAAAGAGAAAAGTTAGAGTAAAACTTCAACTACTTTCCGACCAGATTAAGATCGAAGTTCGCGACGACGGCAAGGGATTTGATTGGACCAACCTGCCCGATCCCACGGATTTGGAAAATATTTTGAAAGTGTGCGGTAGGGGCCTGCTCATCGCGCGGCGCTCGGTCGACAAACTCAAATTCAACCGAGCCGGCAATCGGGTAACCCTGATCACTTACCTCAAAACCCCAAAAGACAAACCCAGTTAGAGTAGATAGTTCCCGTCCCTAAATGGCTTCCGGCAGCTCCTCGACCAACAACAGTCCCGTGGAATTGTTGCCCAGCTCACAGGAGCTTTGATCATTCCCCTTGCGGGAGTACACCGTGATCGTATGGCCCCCCGCCGGGATCGGACCGCCGGCAGTGGCGCGGCAGATCCCCACATGGGTGGCGGAGCGGAATTCGTGGGTCAGTTCTGAGAGGGTAGTGAAATAGTATTCCAATTTTGTCGGATCAGTGCAGTCCCCGCCATCAATCGTGATTTTCCATTCACACTGTTTTTGAACGCCCGCTTCACCTCCAATGTAAAAATTGTCTGAAAACGTGATTTTCAGCACAGTCGAGGAGGACTGTTTGGAGTAGGCGACCGTACGGTCGGTCGGGTTCCAAGTGGTGCTGATCGTGGCAAAAATGGCATCATACGCCTGAGAGAATGCGTATGGCGCTGACCAAACATCCTCTTGGCAGATCCAGCCCACCACGCTGTCCCATTTGGCCAATTCGCCACTGGTACAGGAGAGTCCGGCCAGGGTGTCCTGATCGGCTTCGCAGGCCAGGCTACCGTTGGCATTTATCCCCCAGGCCAGCTGTCCATCCGGACAATACTGATCACTCGGGGCGAAATCATCTCCGGAATAGGTGCCGAGTTGATCGTCTTCACAGATCACCAACCCGTGTTCGTCCAGGCCCCGCGCGAACTGTCCCCCCTCGCAGGCTTGATCGCTGAGCGCAAAATCGTCACCAGAATAAACGCCCACATCGTCCACACCATCGGCAATTCCAGCCGGCACATCCAGCAGTTGACCCCAACTGACCAGGTTGTCGTCCTCGTTCACCACCCCTGGGGTGCTGAGCGCCTCCCGCGGGGCATATCGATCATCGTGTTGGTGGTCGGGGGGGCTGGCCGGGGCGCAGATCGGAGAATTGCTTTGGGAGTCCCATCCCTGCAGGAATGTCCCACCGGCACAGGCATCGGTCAGGACCGGTTGTAACTGGGATCCGTCCAGCCCATCGATCTGCTGGCAGCTCAGCGCTTCCAAAGCAAAGGGCACGGCGGCCAGGCGCAGGCGGTTCGACTCCACATCCCCCTCGACGGCCATGGCGAGCCAGAGCTCCGGTGCCGCGATCAACCCACCGGGATCCAGGGGAGATTCCCGACCCAGGTAGATGGCAAAATGGCCCTGCGCGATCGGCACATCCGCCCGGGTCTCCGACCATTGTGCAACGCTCGAGGTTTGTGACGAATACAACGAAAAGGTGATGGTGAACGAGCCGTTCAGCGGCACTCCCTGGTCATCGACCAAGTATCCCTGCACCGGAATCAACGGCGGAACCGCTCCCATCACCGGAGGCGTGATCAGCCACACCGTGGTCATCACCGTTATTTGCCAACCGAACAATCGTCTCATCCCTACTCCTCACTCCTGACGAACGCCGCGAAGAGATGGCTGACCCCCGATCGACAGCCAACCGGTGAACCGGGGACTGGAAACCGGTCCTGCACCGGCAACCGTACTGATCCCCGGGGCAACCATCATCCAGTGATCGGGGTGGGTGTCCGTATCGCCGTTGGTATCGCTGTCCGCGTCCCCATCGGCATCACTATCCGCGTCGCCGTCGGTATCCCCATCGATATCGGCATCCGCGTCGGTGTCCGTGTCTGCATCCGTATCTGTATCCGTATCACCGCCACTGTCCTGACCCGCATCCCCCTGCGAGACCATCTCTTCGGGTTGGGCCCCGCACCCACCCACGATAGCCGCCGCAACGATGGTGCAGGATGATATGTTGAGAATCCTCGAAAAGGCGCTCATCCGCTCGGTTCCCCCAATCGAGCTCAATTGAAGCTGTGTCTATCTATGTATCGACTGGGATGCGCGAATATTGAGGGGAACCGTTCGAAATGGGATTTAGCGGGTTTTGCGGGCGTTGATCGTGATGTTGCCGTTGGTGCTGTGCACGCTGACCACTGCTTCGCCGGAGCCCAGCCGGCCGGTCTTGTGATCAGTGGTGTCGGCAGTGAACCTCACCGAGGGAAAGCCGTTGATCGTGACGGTACCATTGATGGACGAAGCGTCGAATACCGCAGAGATGTCATGGGGCAAGGAGAGGATGATGTCACCGTTGGTGGTCGACAACACCGCTTTTTCCCGCTTGTTGAGCTCAGCCACGTCACAATCGATGTTGCCGTTGGTCACCTGACCATCGATGCCCCCGGCCAGATTGGCTGCTTTGATGTGGCCATTGATCGTGCCCAGCTTGGCACCGCCGGTCTGACCCGCCACCGACACGTTCCCGTTGGTATTGACGAGCTCCAACTGAACCGTTGAGCTGGAGACAATATCGAAATCTGCACCGTGGTCACATCGAACCTCAGCTGCCTTGATGTCCAGTTTTCCATCAATGATAGGTAAGTTGTCGAGAACCGTGTCGGTGGCGGCCAGCTGATCGGTGGCCGGATCTTTCCCTTTGCAGCGTTTGGTCACTTCCGTATCCACCGCTTGAGCCGGATCCGAAACAAAGGAGATGTCGCCATTGAAGGTCATTGCCTCGATCTTGCCGATACTGCCGTTGGGTTGTGCTGAGCGGGCATCCCTGGTTTCCCATTCGAAGTCCTTTGAATGGCAGCCCACTGACGAAACTCCGATGATCGCAATTAGAAAATATAGCCTTCTCATGGTCTCCTCCCACATGCAAAGTCTCCGCGACAAGTCACCGGCACCATCGGTCACAAACAACCGTCCCCCAGGTGCCCGGTGCTACTTCTTGGCCACCTTCGTGGCGGCCTGGGAGTGCTCCATCATGTGCTCGCCGATGTATTTGGCCAGCATGTCCGCGGGCATCGGCACCAATTTTATTTTGAATTCCTTGTCCACACCGTTGCGTTTGATCGTGCAGGTCACCGTCTTTCCGGGCACCTTCACCTTCTTGAGCGCCTTGTGGTTTTTCTCATTGAAGCGGATGCCGTTGAGGGCGAACAGCTCATCCCCGGCCCGAATACCAGCGCTCTCTGCCGGGCTGCCCTCGATGACCTTGGTCACCACCAGCTTACCGCCGTGTTTTTTCTCATCATCCAGCTCCACGCCGATGAATCCGGTGGATTTCAACTTGGCGACCATGTCGTTGAGACAGGTCTGAACGGGTTTGGTACATTTGTGCCCCTTCCCGGCGAAAGCGGGGATTGTTGTAAACAGGGCGACCAGAACAATGATGAATGCAGTGCGTTTCATGGTTGTGTGCTCCTTTCCCCTTAAGCGTAAGCCCAGCTAACGTAAAAGTCCTACACGCCTGGGTAAAATGATGTAAATGTTGTAAACAAATTGTAAAATCCAACCCCGGCGCAAGGGGATTGGTACATACTGGCTAGAGAAGCGGAGGAATCGTTTAGGTGTCTAAAATCGTACGATTCATCAAAACACACACCTCAATATTGGGGTTTGCGGTACTGGTCGTTCCGCTCCTGCTGCTCTTGTGGTTTCAGTTCGTCTGGCTCAACAAACTCGAGCGCACTTCGATCATTGCGCACCAGGTGGCTCAGCGCAACACGCTCGACGTCATCGCCAACGAAGTGATGGTCTTCTATCGGGAAAAGGCGAATCAACTGCTCAGGATACCGATGGATCTCTTGTGGGACGAGCCGATGACCAAAGTGGTCAACCGGCTGGGCAACGCCGATTTCAGCGGTGTTCGCAGTTTGTACGTGGTCAAGTACTTCGAAATCAACACCGGGGCCTACTTTGTCTATCGCCCGTTGGAGCAGCGCTTTGTGCCGGCCACTGCTTCGGACGAGTCGCTGGCCGTGATCATCGCTTGTTTACCGTGGCAGGCCTGGGTGCGGGGATCGGTCGAGGTTCAGTCGCCCGATTTTCAAGTCAACGAACAGGACCACCAACATCGCCTCATCCTCAATCCGATTCTCGATGAGACCAAGCGGGTGATCGCGGTGGTGGTGATGGTACTGGACGAGGCGTTCATGCACCAAAAACTGTTGCCCCGGGCGACAAGACGCATCGCCGCCACCCTGACCTCAGTGGAAGATTCGGCCGGACTCTCGATCACAGTGAGAAACAAGGCAAACGCCTTGATTTATGGGAAGCAGCCGGCTAAAGCGGTCGGGGCGACAGTCTCCACGCGGTTCTCTTTCGTCTTCTCCGATTGGCAGTTGTCGCTCCACAGTCACGGTCTCTCTCCAGAGCAATGGGCCCGCAAGAGCTTTTTTTACAACATGGCTTTGGCCGTGCTGCTCTCGGTGGTGGTGATGGGGGGCACCGTGCTCGCCCTGCGCACGGCTGACCGGTCAATGAAACTATCGGAAATGAAATCGGATTTCGTCTCCAATGTCTCCCACGAATTGCGCACCCCGCTGGCCTCGATTCGCGTCTTTGCCGAGTTTTTGCGGCTGGGTAAGGTGGCCAATGATCAGAAAGTCGCTGAATACGGGGAGTACATCGAGCTCGAAACCCAGCGACTGACCCGACTGGTGGACAACATTCTCGATTTTTCCCGCATCGAATCCGAACAGAAAATCTACCACTTTGCCCCCACCGATCTGGGCACAGTGGTTGAGACCGCGCTCAATGCTTTTTCACTTCGACTGAAAAACGCCGGATTCGAGGTTCGCCGGGAGATTCCCTTTGGGTTCAGAGCAGAGGTGAGCGCAGACCCGGACGCCATCGGTCAGGTGCTGCACAATCTGCTGGACAACGCGGTCAAATACTCCAAAGACAATAGACAGATCACCGTCCGCCTGGCCGAAGAAGAGGCGTACTACGCGATCACGGTGCAGGACGCGGGAATCGGCATCCGCCGATCAGAACAAGCCAGAATTTTCGAGCGATTTCATCGGGTGAGCACCCGGCTCGTTCACGATATCAAGGGCAGCGGCCTGGGCTTGTCGATCGTTTACCATATTATGAAGGCCCATGGGGGAACGGTGGAGGTGGAGAGCGAAGCGGGGAAGGGCAGCGCGTTCTGTCTGCGGTTACCCAAGCAGCCACCGGAACGCGAACGAACGCAGCAGACGAAGGATTGAGACATCATGTCAAAGGTATTGATTGTCGAAGATGAACACGCCATGTCGGTGGCGTTGAAAGACGGGTTTGAGTTCGAAGGCCACGACGTGACGATGGCCGCCGATGGGGAGACCGCGCTGCGATTGGCCAAGGAGCTGATGCCGGATCTGATCATTCTCGACGTCATGCTGCCCAAGATGAACGGGCTCGATGTGTGCAAGCAGCTGAGGAGTGACGGGTACGACCTGCCGATCATCATGCTCAGCGCCCGGGGGCAGGAGATCGACAAGGTGCTGGGCCTCAAGTTAGGGGCCGACGACTACATCACCAAACCGTTCAGTTTCATGGAGCTCATCGCCCGGGTGGAGGCGGTGCTCCGAAGAACCTCGGCCAACAAAGCACAACAGAAAACGGTCAGTTTTGGGAGTGTGAAAATCGATTTGGCCAAGCACGAAGTGCGCAAGAATGACCAGTTGGTCGAGCTCTCCTCCCGGGAGCTGCGGTTGCTGACCTACTTCATCGAACACCCCGGCGAGGTGATCGAGCGGGACACCCTACTCGATGCGGTGTGGGATCACGATAACCCCCCATTGACCCGCACGGTGGACATGCACGTGGCCAAACTGCGCAAAAAACTCGAGGATCAGCCGAGCAACCCGAAACACTTCATCACCGTCCACCGCCTCGGTTACAAATTCGTTATCGATTGATGAGAAGCAACGCCAACGTTCGATTTAACGGGTAGCCGCGAGGGCTACTCCTACACGTAGTCAGTTGAAATAATTGTAGTCAATCCCTTGCGGTTGCCCTTTCAAGAGGGCCCAATTAGATTCGTTGATTGTTTCTCAGGGATCACTTTGATTGGATTCCAACGGCCAATCCAACTCGACCGACGTGGTGTAAACTCCGTAGGGGTGCGTCTGGGATACTCTTCGTCGATTAGAATGGTCACTACCTCCCTATCCCTCCCCAGATGGATGTTCGGATGTTGGGGGAGGGGACCAGAGGGGTGGGCGTATCAGGGGACCTACTCCGGGAGGGGAATGGGATAGGACTTGAGGGCTGTGGCCACCTCGACGTTATCGAAGTGCTCTTTGGCCTGGGCTTCCAGTGTTGCTTCGTCTTTTTTGGCGTAGCGGGGGCTGATGTGCACCAGGACGAGGCGTTTGACCGCTGATGCTGCGGCGATTTCGGCCGCCTGGGCTGCGGTCATGTGGCCCTTCTCTGCTGCGTCTGTCTGATGCTCTTTGGTAAACATTCCCTCGATGAAGGCCAGATCAGTGCCCTGCACGAGTTGATGAATGGCCGGACAGGGACGTGTGTCCGTGACAAAGGCGATCACCCGTCCCCGGCGGGGTTTCCCGAGCACCTGCTCAGGGGTGATGGTGCGGCCATCGGGCAGTGTGACGGTTTGATCGTTTTGCAATCGTCCGAACAACGGCCCTTTTGGAATTCCCAGCTCGTCCGCTTTTTCCAGATTGAACCGGCCGGGTCGTTGGGGTTCTTCCAACCGGTATCCCAAGCAAAACGTCGAGTGGTTGAGCGGGGCCCAGGTCAGCCGGACGCCGTGCCATTCCCAGGCCAACGACGACTGTTCACCCTGCCATTCGATAAACTCCAGATTGAAGTTGACGTGGTACTTCAGGTCCTCCAGAGTATGCCGGACGAATCGAGCGATGCCCGGTGGTCCGATGATGGTGAGCGGGTGGGGCTGCTCGTTTTGAGCGCGGAACATCAGAATGCCCGGTAGTCCGAGCACATGATCCGCATGGAGGTGCGAGATGGCCACAGCATCGAGTGCGCGAATGCCCAGTCCCCCTTTTTTGAGGGCCAGCTGGATCCCTTCGCCCGCGTCGAACATCAGCATCCGGCCATCGCGACGCACGAGCATCGAAGTGGTGAGTCTGAGGGGCATCGGCATCATGCCGCCGGTGCCCAAGGCGATACATTCCATATGAAGAAAGTACTCTTTCTCAAATATGCTACAATCCTCTTTTTAACATTTTTCAGGGCTGTACCAAGGAGCGACGAGACTTGAGCCAGGACTTAAAAACAGATCAGTTACCGCAGATTGTACTTGAAGAACACGACATTCTGGAGAAGGTCAAGCAACATCTGAAAGAGGTTCGCAACACCGCCCACGCCTATGCGGACTACAACGCCGAGATGATTCAGTTGAGGGACGCCATCGGTGAAGCCCGTCCCGAGGACATTCCTCCGCTGGTCGAACAGATGACCCGGCTGCAGTCCCTCGCCGCCCAGCGCGGCCAGGGGGAAGCGCTGCCGGTGGATCCCCAAAACCCCTATTTCGGTCACCTCCAAGTGCAAGAAAACGAGGAGGCCCGGGATGTGTTGATCGGCAAGCACACCTATCTTTCCTCTGAGGCGGGAATTCACATCGTCGATTGGCGCAACGCGCCGGTCAGCCGCATCTATTATTCCTATGATCAAGGAGATGATTACGAAGAGGAGTTCGGTGGAAAGGTGCGCAACGGCATCGTGACCGCCAAGCGCTCGGTGATGATCGACGGTGGAGAGCTGCGCCGCATCGCCTCGGTCGACGGGGTGTACACCAAACGGAGGGACAGCTGGTCCCAGCTGCAACCCGCTGCCCGGCTGGCCGGAGGGCAAGGGAGCGCCATTCGGGCCGAAGGGCTCAAGCCGGTTCGCGGCACCCTGGGGGTGGATGCGGACGGGGTCGATCGCAGGGACAAGCACCTGCCCGAAATCGCCGCCTTGCTCGACAAGCAGCAGTTCGAGTACATCTCTTCCACACGATCCGGATTGATCGTCGTTCAGGGCAGTGCCGGCTCGGGCAAGACCACCGTCGGCCTGCATCGCATCGCCTATCTCGCCTTTCAAGAACCCAAACGCTTTCGTCCGGAGCGGATGATGGTCGTGGTGTTCAACGAAGCGTTGGTGGGCTACATCTCCCGGGTGTTGCCCGCACTGGGCGTGCACCGGGTCCAGGTCTCGACCTTTTCCCGTTGGGCCCGTTCCCAGCGCAACCGGCACATCCCCGGACTGCCGATTTACCACAGCCAGGATACCCCGCCGGTGGTCACCCGGCTGAAGAAACATCCCGCGATGTTGCGCATTCTCGATGAAATTGTCGATGTGCAGGACGAACAGCTCTCACAAAAATTGGTCGACAAGCTCGCCGCCTCACCGGATGCGCAACGGGTGCAGAAGGCCTGGCGCGCGCTGCAGCGGATACCGCTCAATATTCGCCGAATTTTGATGTTGAAATGGTCCAAGGGCAACGCCCGCGCCGGGCGGGACAACGGACGGGGCCTCAACGCGCGGACCGCGATCGCCTTGGAATCGGCGCTGACCAAAATGGAGCGCAGAACAGCGGACGTGGTCTCGGATTGGGCCGACCTGTTCACCGACCGCACGGCACTGGGTCAAGCCTTTGCCACCCACGCGCCGGCCGAGTTTACCGACGGCGAGCTCGATCAGGTGCACGAGTGGTGTGTGGAGAGCTTCAACGCCCTGGACGGCAATCGGGAAGAACCGGCAGCCCTCGATGAAGAGGACGAGGCAATTCTGCTCCGTCTGTTTCAACTCAAAAAGGGCTGGTTGAGAGGCAAGGGCGCCCGGCTGCTCTACGATCATTTGATGGTCGACGAGACCCAGGACTTCAGTCCGTTGGAGGTCGCTGTGCTGATGCAAACCGTGGATCGGCGGCAACCCGTGACCCTGGCCGGGGACACGGCGCAACGGATCTTTCGCGATCACGGCTTCGAGTCCTGGGAGTCCCTGCTCGCCGAGTTGGGCTTTCGCGATGGGCAGACCGCCCCGCTCAAGACCGCCTATCGCTCCACCGTCGAGATCATGCGCCTGGCCCAGGAGGTGCTCGGCCCGTACGCCGCCGATCCCCCCCCCAACGCGATCCGGCGCGGCGCACCCGTGGAACACCATCAATTTTCAGATCCCGGGCAGGCGGTGGATTTTCTCGGAGATGCGTTGCGGGATTTGGCAGCACGCGAGCCGATGGCCAACGTGGCGGTGATTGCACGACACCCGGCACAGGCTAATCTGTATCACATGGGATTGCGAAAGGCCGAAGTGCCCCGGCTGAAGCTGGTCCTCGACGAAGATTTTGCTTTTGCTCCGGGAGTCGAAGTAACCGAACTGCGCCAGGTCAAAGGGTTGGAATTCGACTACGTCGTGCTGGTCGATGTCAACGCGGACAGCTATCCGGAAAATGCGGAAGCCCGACATCTCCTGCACGTGGGGGCAACCCGGGCAGCGCACCAGCTGTGGCTGGTCAGCACCAACACCCCGTCCCCCCTCCTGCCGAAGTGGCTGGTCGATCCGGAGTGAGTCCGCGAGATGGTGACCAGACGAAAATCAGCAATCGTCGGCACTGTTGTTCTCGTTCTTTACAGCGTTTTGTCTTGTCCATCAGCGGTGCGCGCTCAGGAATCCCTCGAGGCCAGCGACTTCAATATCGATTTGTTCACCGGTCCGATTCTGGGCTCCAACCGCATCATCGCCATGGGCGGGGCGTTCACCGCGTTGGCTTCGGGAATCGATGCGGTCAACTGGAATCCGGCGGCCTACGCGATGCGCAGCCTGTGGACCCGGGATTGGTTCGAATGGGACGCCACGGTGGGGCTGTTGATCCCCGGCGCGTTCTCGGCCAATGACTTTTTCAACAACGGGGCCAAGAGCGGCATCGGGGTGGACGACTTCATCTTCTTCGATACCGGGCTCAAGCTGCAGTTCGCCAATTTGGGCGCCGGGGGGATGTACAGCCTGCGCAACTACTCGATTCCGCTGACCGATCAAACCGCTGACGTGAACCACTACACCGCTCAGTTCGGCGCGGCGTGGGCCTTTTTCGGCGGTGATCTGACGGTTGGATTGGCCCTCATCGCCTCGGGTATGCAGATCACGATTCCAACGGCCGAAGAGGCGCTGGTGGCGTTTGACGGCATCGGCGGCGAGGTGGGAGCGGTGTTTCGACCCGCCGCGTTGCCCCTGCGCATCGGTCTGGCCGTGCGCACCCCGGTTTATGCCAAGCAAGCGGTTCCCGAAGATGAAACCGGTGAAGGGGAGCCCCTGGATCAGGTCGCCGGATTCGTCTTGCCGATGGAGGTGCGGCTGCCCTGGGAAGCGCGCCTGGGAATGGCGTGGCAGTTCGGTCGCCGTCCACTCAATCAACGGTGGTACGCCCCCGAAGATCCGACCCACCGATTGGTCCGGGCGCTGAAACGCAAATGGTGTGAACGGGAGCGCCGTCAAGCATTGCAGGAGAACAAAGACCAACCCGATCCGGCCGCAGCGGTGGGGCAGTGCCCCCGGTTGCGCCGTCGGGTTCGGGATCGGAGTTGGCGTCGCGCCGAAGCGGAGCGGCGAGACGGAGAAGAGGACCAGCTGGAAGATGAGATCGATCGCCAAAGAGAGGGGATTCGAAAAAACGCGCGGCGGCATTATGAAGCACTCCCCCGCTACTATTGGTTGGTCAGCATCGAGGGGGTGATCATCGGCGATGTTCCCGCCGGCATCGGGTTGGATGCGTTCCTGGATCAGGAACGAAGAATCTCCGGCAACACCATCTCCGGTGCCCTGCACCTGGGTTCAGAGGTCGAACCGTGGCCCAACCGGCTGAAGATACGGCTCGGCGGCTATGTCGAACCCTCCCGTCAAAGAGGGGTCAACCCGAGGGTTCACGGTACGGCCGGATTGGATTTCCGATTATTCACGTGGGATCTCTTCGGCTGGGTCGATCCGTTCTCCATTCGCGCCGGCGGAATGGTCGATGTCGCCGCCCGCTACTTCAA
>JANQET010000178.1 GCA_028278265.1 Myxococcota bacterium | reverse complement strand
TATCCGGTAGGCCAGGTGGCCCCGATTTCGACCACCCCTTCCCCCTTTTGCTGGCCGTCCGGTGCAGGCTCATCCATGCTCGTGCAGGTGTAGTTACCTGGACCGTCGATGTACACCCCTCCGCGGAAACCAGAGATATCCGCGTGGATCGAGCCACCATTGCTGACGGTTCCAGTGGCAAAGAGGACGGCTATTCCTCCGCTGGTTCCGTCCCAGGGCGCTGCTGCGATGCTGGCCCCGGGATCGACAGCGACATCCGTGTGCTCGGGCACGAGCACTACCTGACTGACATCCGCGGCGAAGCCGTTGACCATCGGATCGACCAGTTCCAGATCCGATCCCGCAACATTCCACACCCGGCCCAACTCGAAATGGCCCACGGTCGCGGCCGCCAAATCGATCGGGGCCTGCTCCCCGGAGGCGGGCGGCACAATACCGGTGGCTTGCCAGACGAGGATCAAATCACCCGCAGCGAAACCGGTGGTATCGGCGACCTCGATAGTCGAATCCCCCCCGGTGACATCGGTCGTG
Organism: Myxococcota bacterium; assembly: GCA_028278265.1. GTDB lineage: Bacteria > Myxococcota_A > Polyangia > JAAYKL01 > JAAYKL01 > JANQET01. Next base: position 10,016 of record JANQET010000178.1, on the reverse strand, counting down.
ATCTGGGCGTAGAGATTGATCACCGTGTCCGGCGCCGCAACTGTCAAGGGTCCTGACTGGCCGTTGCCCGTGCCGAAGTAGTCCGGTGCGGCCGCCCCGTTTGCACACACCAGCAGCATCGTCAGGGCGATTAACAGTATCGTTGGTTTCCGTTCAGTCATCTTCCATCCAGTCATCTTCAGTCCAGCCTCCCCCCGCCCACCGACACAATCGCAGCCGTGCGAACGAGTCATGGGGTTCGTTAACGATTAAAGTATGAACGCTGAAGTGGACGTCGACAAAAAGGAGCGGTTCGAATTTGTGAGGAGGATTTACTTGTTACCAGCCGCATCCTCTTCGGCGATAGTGCCTTTGGCGCCCCAGCGGGCCAGGAGGTAGCAACCCAGGGAAAGAACGACGAGCATTACCAGCGCGATAATCTGACCGTGGTGCTCGAAATAGGAGGCTTCGCCGATCTCTTTGACCTGTCCATCGACGAGTGCCAGCTTCACACCCATCGCAATTTTGGTGATCGGGGCCCCCACATCGGGTAGGCGCAAGACCGCGACGATAATCCCGAAGATCGCCGCCCCGGCCATCATTCCCGACGCGATCAGTGTCCCCTGTTCAGCGCGGGCCCTGCGCACCCGCTCTGATCCGCCGGTCTTACTGATGATGAAGGCGACAAACGCGCCGGCCAATACGGCCATGTTGATGCCGATCGGGAGATACATCCCCAGAGCAAAGGCGAGCATCGCTACGCCGCCCATGTAGAGCACGATGGCCATGATCGCTCCCAAGCCGTAGAGCAACCAGGGTTGATTCGCCGGATCGGCCAGCAGTCCATCGCTCACCGCAGCGATCATGTTCGCCTGGGGTGCCGGGAGCTGCTCGGTGTTGGAGACCATTTTGCCCGTGGTGGGATCTTCGATGAGAAAGTGGTAGCTCGAGTCCATCAGCGGAATGACAAAGGCGACGACCAGCGCGGCCACGGCGAGCCCCAGGAATTTCCAACGCTCCTGCTTTTGGGGGGTGGCCCCGATCCAGTAGCCGATTTTGAAATCGGAGATCAGCGCACCAGAGGTCGATAGGGCTGTACAGACCGCGGTACCGACGACCAACGCGACGAACATCCCCCCGTCCCCTTTAAGGCCGGCGGCGACGAGGACGAGGATGGTAAACACGACGGTGATCAACGTCATCCCGGAGACCGGGTTGACGCCGACAATGGCGATCGCTTGGGCGGCAACGGGTGTGAAGAGGAACGACAGGGCATACCCCACGACCGCGCCGATGATGGCGTACATCAGTGCAGAGCCCGCCGTGTAGTTGACCCCGGTCGAGCTGTCTACAGTGGTGATCGCGACGATGAAAAACAAAATAGCGAACAAGACCGCCATGCCGAATTGAATGAGCAGCACATTTTTGGGATTCATGTCCAGTTGGACTCGGGGATCGTCGGCGGTTTTGGCGCCGCCTTTCAGACCTTTGAAACCCAGTGAGATGGAGCTGCCGACAATCTTGCCCATGCGGATGATGCCGATTAAACCGGACAGAGCAATGGCGCCGATGGCTATTGGTTTGACGAAGGTGCCGAAGATCTGACCCGAACTCATCTTGCTGATGTTGATCGTCTCACCGACGAAGTTGAAGGCGTCCATCTGGGAGCCGAGCAAGAAGATCAACGGCACCATCACCAGCACGGCGAGAACCGATCCCGCGGCGATGATCGAAGCGTATTTTAGTCCGATGATGTAGCCCAAGCCGAACAACGCGGCCAAGCCGATGATCGATATCTCGAATCCGCCGCCGGCCATCGCCTTGCCCGCATCGCCGAGCAGCGCGGTGGTGTTGATCACCTCGGGCCAAATGTGGAAACCGGCCACCATGAAGTCGTAGAGTGCGCCCATGAAAAAGGCGATGATCAGCACCTTGCCGGCCGTGGGACCGCTCGACTCGCCGGAGACCAAAATCTCATTGACCGCGGTGGCCTCGGGAAAGGGAAGGTCCCCGTGGAGCTGTTTTACAAAGTACTTTCGCAGCGGGATGATGAGCACCACGCCCAACGAGCCGCCGATGAAGCAGGCCAAGAAGATTTGCCACCAGGAGGGTTCGAGCCCATTGATGTAAATCGCCGGTACGAGGAACGCCGCGCCGGCGGCCACCACCCCCGAGGCCTGACCGACGGACTGGACGATGACATTTTCGAGAATGGTGCTCTTGATTCGGCGCATTTTGCCGAAAAAGATGGCCAGCACGGCGATTGGGATCGAGGCTTCGATGCCGTTACCGGCCCGCAGGGCGATGTAGACGCAGGCCGCGGCGAAGATTACCACCATGATCAGGCCGGTGCCAATCGACCAGGGGGTCACTTCGGCGCGCTTGTCGTCAGAGGGCACTATCGGCTGGTACTCTTCTCCGGGCTCGAGCTTGGTGTACGCATTCTCCGGTAGGAGCTTGCTCCGCTTGGTCGGGGCGTTCAGTTCTCCCATCTCACTCTCCTTCTCTACCGCGCATCAGCTCTTGATGAGCATGATCTCTGTTTGGGGTTCTGATAGATAGCGGCACCCGTCCGGGGTGACGACGATTATTTCTTCCATCGTGGCGACGCCGTACTCGGGTACGATCGCCCTGGGCTCGAGGGTGTAGCACTGGCCGGCTTCCACTTTCAGATAGGGTCGGTCCCCGTAGCGTTCCCACTCGGGACAGAGCAGCCCTGCGCCGTCGTGGGCCTCCCGGCCGATCTGGTGACCCAGGGCGTGGGGGTACTCGTCGAATCCCAACGAGGTGAGGTGGTTGCGCGCCACCGCGTCCACGTCCATCCCCCTGACCCCGGGCTTGATGAATTCACCGGCCTTGCGAATGGCATCCCGCACCCCGTCGAACGCCTTCTGCACGATCGCCGGCGGCGCGGTTTCCCCCGGCTTGAGGCAGTACCAGGTGCGTTGCAGATCCGAGCAGTACCCTTCGAAGCGCATGCCGAAGTCCACGTTCATCAGATGACCGGGTTCCATCTTGCGATCGGTCGGTCCGGCATGGGCGCCGGCGGATTCTGGTCCGGTGAACACGGCCGGACAGTGATCCGCGTCCCAGGCCCGTTCCAGACCCTTTTTCTCCATGATCTCGACCATCACCGCGGCGATCTGTTTTTCGGTCATCCCCGTCTTGATGTGGTCGTTCATCTGGGCAAACAGATCGACGGTCTCTTCGCAGGCTTTGGTGATGCGCTGCAGCTCCGGCTCGAGCTTGCGGGAGCGAAGCTTGGCGACGATCTCGTCCGATGAGACCAACCGGTCCCGGTACGGCGTATCGGCGAGCAGATCCTGCAGCACCAGAAATTGTCCGTGGGTCAGCCCGTCGGCCATCACGTCGTTGACTGAGTAGTTGATCGCGATGGACGCCGGATCGAGCCGCTGCAAGGTGTCTAAAAACGGCTGTTTGATCCCTTTGACATAGGGGATGATCTCCGGAAAGTGGCCCAGTGTTTCATGTGCGGCCTGGTCCAGGGAGCCGACGATGGCCAGACGCTCTCCCGACTGGGTAATGATGAAGGCGGACTGCCACGTCACATTGCCGCCGATAGTCACGTCGATACACGGATCGTGGGCCGCGCTCGACTCTCGGATAAAGGTCAGCCAAGCGTCAATGTTCAACTCTTTCAATACCTCGATCGCCTGTTCGATTTTGGCTCGGATCATTTACAGCTCCTTGGGTGGCGTTATAAAGCCCCTACAGTATGAAGGTGTCCAGAAGATGTAAAGCGCCTTTCACCCTTTTTCTCGTTTGGCCCCAACGGACGGTGATTTGCTGTCGATTATCGTGAATTTATTGACCAAATCGGCTCGACAACGCACAATCTATCTATGGTTGAAGGTCCCAGACGACCAGGGAAGAGAAAGAGACTTTATCGTAAACCGGCAGAATTCGTGCGCAGCAGAACCCAAAGGAGGCCCGTATCCGAGCGACCATCTCAAGTCTAGTCGCCAACCTGTCATCACCGTCCGCCCAAAAACGGGAATCAGCGCTCATCGCGCTGGCTGAGATGCCCGTGGAAAGTGTTGTCGGACCGGTCTCGTGTGTGCTGCTCGAGGACAGCTCATTGGAGACCCAGGCGGCGTGTCTCGATCTACTGGAGCGGCTCGGCGTAATGACACCGCTCGGTGAGGTGCGTACCGATGGCTGGTTTCAGCGAATCGGTCAGGATATCAGCAATTTCGATCAGGTGTGTGAGGTGATGGGGCGGCGGTTTTTGGCCTACACGATCATTCTGGGAATTCGAATCAGGCGGATCACCACGGATCCACGATTTCCCGCCAACACCACGGTGGAGTTCGCCGTCGGCGATGATCAGCCCCAGACCCTGACCATGGGGGAGCTGCGCATTCGAATCGTCCAATCGCTGGCCCATTACAAAAACCCCCACCCAGCGCCGTCGTTGCCGCTCACCCCGGCTGGTGCGGCCGAGTTCATCGGGGACTATATTTTGTTGCTGGCCTCCCTCTTCGACCTCTCCCTCGAGCAATTGGTGATGTCCAATTTGTCGAAGGACGAACCCCGGGGGGTGATCGGATACATCTCAGAGGGGGGATTCAACTTCATGGATCTCCGCGATTTCGAGGAGTTTATCAAACAGAAGATCCGCCGGGATTTGGCAGGCGGTACCGAAGAGCCGTTCCAGCTGGATCTCACCGCTGTCGATCGGGCGCGACGGGCGTATGCCGACAAGGACTTCGACGACGTGATCGCCACCTTGGAGATGTGGCCCGGCCTGTTGAGCATTCTGCTGCGGTCGCCGGTGGCGCGGCAGCTCGACGACATGCAGCGGGCGATTATCGGCGAGGGGCTCGAGTTGCTGGGGGCGGCGTTTCAGGAGCGGGATCGGGAGAACTGGGCGTTGGAACTGTTTCGCCTGGGCCTGCAGTTCGTGCGGGAAGGCCAAACCGCCGGTCGGCTGTTTTTCCGCTTGGCCACGTTGCTGGAAAAGGAAGAGCGATTTGGTGAAATGATCGGTCTGTTGCGCCGGGCACTCGCCCTGGGGGCGCCCAGAGACGATGTGTTGCCGATCCTGGGCCGGTGTTTTCTCAGGCAGAACCATCTCGTCGCCGCGGCGGGGTTGCTCGAACACATCGCCGCCCAGTCCAACGGATCATCGCGGGTTGAAAAGGACTTGGCAGAGGTGCGGGAACGTCTCGCCGATGCCTCAATCACCTGGGACGTTCCCCACAGAAGTTGAGCCGTGTCCACCGGTGCCCAGACTCCCGCAGGATTCCTCCGGAAAATGCCGGAACACCGTTGGATCGGCGCCGTCGTACTGCTCGGGCTGTGGGGTATCGCACTTCCCCTGAGTGGCGCCTGTCGTCAGGATCGAGCGGCGACAAAAAGTGCCGATGAGCCCATGGACGCTGCCGCCCTGAGCTCGCTGATCGCCGAGCGGGTAGGGGATGCCGATGCCTCCGGTAGCGTTCAATCGGACCGATCCCCCAAGCCGGCCGGTCGAGCCGGCTCGCCGGTGAAGCTGACGGCCTATCAACTCTCCCGCTTGAGCGAACGGAAGTGTCTGGACCTGCTGGGTTCGGCCGGCGTCCAATTCACCCGTCCGGGGTTTTCCACCCCCGGGGTGGCCACCCCGGTGCTGCTCGAGGGACCGGTCCGCGGCGTGGCGATTCGGCCCCATGTACGGCGGCGTAAACCGATCAACGAAGTGATGGACTGTCGGTTGGCCCTGGCGATGGTGCGGGTGGCCGAGGTGGCCCGAACCCTTCAGTTGGAGGAGCTGATACTCTACTCGTCTTACCGGCCCCCCAAGAAGCTGAAGAAATGCAAGAAGGGCCGTGCCGGAAAAAAATGCCGCCGGCGAAATCAGCGGATCAGGCGGCGCCGAACCGTGCCCAGTCAGCACCGGTTGGGCTTGGCCATCGATCTGCGCTGGTTGGTTACCGCCAATGGAGAGAAGCTCGATGTGCTCGAGCATTTTGACCGGCGATCCAAGACGCCCCCGTGCAGCTACACTGCCTCTACGACAACCGGTATCGTGCTGCAGCGATTCGCCTGTGAGTTGCATCGAAAAAAGGTGTTCAACGTTGTGCTGACCCCCAACGCCAATCGGGCGCATCACAACCATTTTCACTTCGATATCACCGGCAATGTGAAGTGGTACATCATACGGTGAACCCGCAGGCGAGCCCCAAAATGACAAAACGCCCAGGAGCTGCGCTCGCGGGCGTTTCGTGTGATAAGGAAAGAGACCTAGAAAAGGATGGAATCCGTAGGAGATGTCGTTGGTACAGGTGCAGGCATGGGCTAGTTCCAGATAACCTTTTTCTCTTTGGGCTTGAACAGGAAGTCGTCGGTGGCGCTGTCGAGATTACCGAACGTTAGTGACAGCATGAGCAGTCTGAGTTCTTTTTCCTTGTCGCGGGTGTCAATCAGTTGTTCAGGATCATCTTCTTCAACCAGTTGAAGCTCCAGTCTCGTTTGCTCTAATTCGTCTTTTTTAAATTTCATTCCGCTGTTCCTGTCTGCTGAATCATTTCCATCCTTTTCACATTGCTATACTGCTGCAACTGCCATGCCTGCGCGTCAATATTCAAATAATTCTCAAAAACCGCTGTATTATTCATAGGTAGTGGCGTACTGTGGCATTTAACTATTACAGTTTTATGAAAAACGTCTTTCATTTCAGAAAAAGCGCCCCGCCATTGTGCAACCGGGATGCGCCGGTCAATCGGCCAGAAGCCAGTCATCCGCTGAGGTACCGTCGGGACTGAGCACTCGGTGGTGGGTGCCGATCCGGCGCTACGATTGTGGGCTGATAAAAAAAATATAGTCAACCTGGGACATATTTGGTTATTATTTGTTAGTAGGAGAAACAAAATAATGAACAAAATATCCGCGATTTGTATTGTGATGGTTACATTTGGACTTTTTGTTGTGGTGGGTTGCAGCTCCAGCGAATCCAACAACCCGGATGGGGGCAGCGGCGATGCCGATACGGACGGGGACGGCGACGGAGACGGAGACGCGGACACCGACAGCGACTCGGACAGCGACTCGGACAGCGATTCGGACAGCGACTCGGATAGTGATTCGGACAGCGACTCGGACAGTGATTCGGACAGTGATTCGGACAGCGATTCGGATAGCGATTCGGACAGTGACTCAGATAGTGACTCGGACAGCGATTCAGATAGCGATTCGGACAGTGATTCGGACAGCGACTCGGACAGTGATACCGATGGGGACACAGACCACACGCTGATTCTCATCGGGCAATCGGGCAAGCGGGCCCACGCGGAGTACGTGGTCGAAACGAAGAGTCTGCCCGCCGGCGGATCGGTATACGCGGAGCTGTACACCGGAGCGATGCTCAACTGGGCCCACGAAGCGTATGCAGAGTACCTCTCGAAATACTATCCGGGCTCTTATGTCGAGGTCGGTTTTGCCTGGAAAGACAACCGCTCAGCCGGTGGATATTGCATTCTCGAGGTCAATTGTCCCGGACATAACGATGATCCGGTGCTCCCCGAGTTGGACATCGTCGACGGGGTGTGGGACGAGGAGCTGGCCAAGTTCGCCGAGTTCATGAAGCGATATGATGATCTGACCTTTCTCTTTCGCGTCGATTACGAGGTGAGTCCCAACCTCCACTGCAAACGGGATGTGATGGACACCGGGGTCTGCCCGGATTACATCAATGCGTTCAACTACATCGCCAAGTATATGTTGGAGACGCAAGAGGTGAAAAACGTCGAGTTCGTCTTTCACCCCACTCGCGGTTGGGCCGAGCTGATGTACCCGGGCGAGCAATACACCGATTGGATCGCCTTCTCGGTATTCAACCACGACGTCTGCCTGGAGACCCCCGACGGCTCCAACTGCGAGGGGGAGGAGATAGATGAAAATCTGGCCAAAGATATTGCCTTCGCGTCGAACCAGGACAAACGCCTGATGATCGCCGAATCGACGGTACAAAAACCGTATGACGATACATCGGACGGTTTCAACGAGTACCTGCGGCGACTGTTCCAAATCATCGAGGGCAACCAGGCCATCCAGGCCCTGGCTTACATCAATATCAAATGGGCCGGCCACTGGATCTACGGAGAGAACTGGACCGAAGGGGCCTTCGGCAACGTGGACGCCCGGATCCAACGACATGCCGGGACCCAGGCCTATTGGTGTGACAAGCTGGACAGCGGTCGCTACGTGGACATGGACTGGCAGCCGATGGCCTGCGATACCCCCGATATTCCCCTGCCCGTGTTGCCGCCGGATCTGGACGCGCCGGTCTACGGTCTGGTGCTGGTTCTCGGATCCAACAGCTGTGTCTACTTGCCCGAAACGACGATGACCGAAGGTCAGGGGCTGCTGCAGCGCGGGTTGTCCATCGGCTGTCTGGCCGGGGCCAATGCGGGCCAGGAGCGGTTCCGCTTCCACACCTCCGGCAGCGACGCACAGATCTTCAGCGATGCGACCTGGATGTGTTGGGATCACGAGGACGGCAAAATTGTCCAGCACACCTGTTCGGATGCGGCGACCCAAAAATTTGAGTATGAACTGATCGGCTCCGGTGGTACGTATCAAGATGTGAAGCTCGTCGCCACCGATGGTCGGTGTGTCGGGGTCACCGAGGGTACGAACACTGCGGATGCCCCCCTCTCGCTGGTCAGCTGCAGTGATTCCAACTATCAAATATTGAGATTCATGGAATAAAAAATGCCTGTCCTGATCAAGGGCGGCCGCATCATCGACCCGTCTACGGGGATCAATGAAATCGGAGATCTGGCGTTTGACGGCGCCGTGATCAGCCAAACCCCTGCGGCCCCAGCCGAAACGGAACAGATCGATGCTTCCGGATTGTGGGTGGTGCCCGGCCTCGTCGACACCCACGTGCATCTCCGGGAGCCCGGTCAAGAGCACAAGGAAGATATCGCCACCGGGCTTCGGGCGGCAGCGGCCGGGGGGTTCAGCGCGGTGTTGTCGATGCCCAATACCGATCCGGCCAATGACCGGCCCGAAGTGACCCGCCTGATCATCGAGCGCGCTCGAGCCCTCGGTGGATCGCGGGTCTACCCGGTCGCCGCGGCGACCGTCGGACGACAGGGGAAAACCCTCTCGCCGATGGCCGAATTGCTCGCCGCCGGGGCAGTGGCGTTTTCCGACGACGGTAGCGGGCTCGCCGATTCACAGGTGATGGAGCAGGCCCTCAACGCCTGCCGCGAATTGAATGTCCCGTTTGCCCAGCACGCCGAAGATCCTGCGCTGGCGGCAAAAGGGGTGATTCACGATGGAGCGGTCGCCGAACAGCTGGGGGTTCCCGGTTGGCCGGCAGCGGCCGAGGAGGCGATGGTCGCCCGGGACATTGGACTGCTCGAGTCAACCGGAGCCCGGTTGCACGTTCAGCACGTCTCCACCGCGGGCGCCGTGAGTCGGATCCGACGGGCCCAGGAACAGGGCCTGCCGGTCACCGCCGAGGTAACGCCCCACCATCTCCTGCTCACCGATCGGATCGCACTCGAGGTCGATACAATGGCCAAGGTCAATCCCCCGCTTCGGCCACAGCGACACGTCGACGCCTGTGTTAAGGCGCTGGCCGACGGCACGATCGACATCATGGCCACCGATCACGCCCCCCATACCCACCAGGACAAACAGGGGGGGCTGGAACGGGCCGCCTTCGGCATTGTCGGGTTGGAGACCGCAGTGCCACTGCTGCTCTCCCTGGTCGAACGGGGCCTGCTCACTCCCAATCGTATAATCGAAGCGATGAGCACGGCGCCCTGCCGGATATTCGGTTTGCCCGGTGGCACCCTGAGACCGGGCTCGCCGGCGGACATCACCCTGATCGATCCCGCGCTGGTCCATCGCATCAACCCCGCCACGTTCGAGTCAAAAGGGCGGAACACCCCGTTCGCCGGGATCGAGGTGCCGGGAAAGGTGGTGCGGACCATCGTCGACGGTCAGACGATCTTCACATCTCACTGAGCAGATTTTCCACCAACCGTCTGCCTGGGGTTTGCGCGGGGGCGGTTTATCCA
>JANQET010000171.1 GCA_028278265.1 Myxococcota bacterium | reverse complement strand
CGCGGTTCAACGATGAGACCCTGCAGGTGAAATTGAGGGGACAATCGATTTACGACGTGCTCAAGATGACCGTCGAAACGGCAGCAGCGTTTTTCGCCGGCCACCGGCAACTGACCCGCGAGCTCGGCGCACTCCTCGACGTCGGTCTGGGGTATCTCACCTTGGGGCAACCCTCGACGACCTTGTCCGGGGGGGAGGCCCAACGGGTCAAGTTGGCCGCCCAGCTCGGTCGACCCGCGACCGGTCATACCCTTTATATTTTGGACGAACCGACCCTGGGCCTACACACCTGGGATGTCCGGCAACTGCTCGAGATCCTCCATCGCTTGGTCGACGAAGGCCACACCGTGATCGTCATCGCCCATCACCTGGATGTGATCAAAGCGGCCGATTGGGTGGTGGATCTCGGCCCGGGGAGCGGCGAGCGCGGCGGTCAGCTGGTCGGCCAGGGGACACCGGAGCAGATCGCGGCCATCCCCGCTTCACTGACCGGCAACGCTCTTGGGGCGCGGCTCAATCGGCGTTTACCCATCGAGGGGAACGAGCCCTGTGCACCGTCCTTCGTGGGAACGGCCCCTGCCGGGCAAATAGAGCTACAGCAGGTCTCCACCCACAACCTCAAAGAGATCGACGTAGCAATACCGCGCAACCGCTTGACCGTGATCACAGGGGTTTCGGGCAGCGGCAAATCGTCTCTGGCTTTTGACACGATTTATGCCGAGGGGCGTCGGCGGTTTATGGAATCCCTCTCCACCCACGCCCGGCGCTATCTCAAGCAGCTGCCCGCACCGCCGGCGCAGCAGTTCGTCGGGCTGGGCCCGACAATTGCCGTCGGCCAGGAGCGGGGTGCGGTCAACCCCCGATCAACAGTGGGCACGATCACCGAAATCTACGACTTTTACCGGTTGCTCTACTCGCGGGCCGGCCGAGATCCCTGCGGTGCCCGTCATCCGGCTCGAATGTTCTCCTTCAACCACCACCTGGGCTCGTGTGAGCGCTGCAACGGGCTGGGGGTTGTCGCCGGCTGCGATCCCCGAAAACTGGTGACCCATCCCGAGCGGTCGTTGTTCGACGGGGCGCTCCGGGGGCACAAGATCGGTCGATTTTTCAGTGAGCCCGGCGGACGATATCTGGCCATCCTGAGCACCGTGGGCGAAGCGCTGGGGATTGATTTCGACAGGCCCTATGCGGAGCTGTCGGCAACCGACCGGCGGATTGCGATGCGCGGTAACGGGGACCGGATATACCCGGTCAATTGGCAGTACAACCGCAAGGGGCGCCGCGGGAATCACAACTGGGAGACACCCTGGGCGGGGTTTGCCGGGTATGTCGATGAGCGCTATGCACGCGTTCATGACGACAAACGGGGCGACGACATCCGCCCCGTGCTCAGTGATCATCCCTGCGAGGCGTGTCAGGGGGAGCGGTTGGGACCAGCGGCGCGCGCGGTCACCGTCGCGGGAAGGTCCATCGGTGCGCTCAGTGCGATGCCGGTGGATCAGGCGATCGACTTTTTTTCGACCGTACCGGCTGAGCTCGAGTCCGCCACCACCGAACAAGCGGCCGCCATCTGGGGGTTGCAGCCGGAGATCGTCCGCCGGCTGAGCCGTATCGCCGATGTGGGCTTGGGCTATCTCAGCATCGATCGCCGATTCTCTACGTTGTCGAGTGGTGAAGCGCAGCGCCTCCTATTGGCGACCCAGCTGGGTTCCCCGCTCAGCGATGTGATCTACATCCTCGATGAACCGACGATGGGATTGCACCCCCTGGACGTCAATCGCCTGATCGATTCGCTCCATACCCTGCGCGACGCGGGCAATACCGTCATCGTCGTCGAACACGATGCCCAAGTGATCCGACGGGCCGATCACGTGATCGACCTGGGACCGGGCGCCGGTGCTCAGGGCGGAGAGATCGTCTTCGCCGGTCCGGTCTCGGCGATGATTGAATCGACCACATCGCTCACCGGAAAATGCCTGGCCGGCCGATCGGGGCCAACCGATCACGAATCGACTCAGACACGTCGCCGCCTCGAGAAGGGCATTCGCGTTCGGGGTGCGGTCGCACACAATCTCCGATCGATCGATGTGGCGTTTCCCCTCGGCGGGTTGGCCGCGGTTACCGGGGCCTCGGGTAGCGGAAAATCGACCCTGCTCTTCGACGTGCTCAAGCCGTCGATGGAGCGGGGTGAGGCCATCGGCTGCGGGACCATCGATTGGGAAGGGAACGCGCCAGCTGTCGTCGAGATCGATGCCTCACCGATCGGCGCCACCCCGGCGAGCACGGTCGCCACCTATTCCGGGCTATTCGATCCGATCCGCGATCTGTTCGCGGGGACTGAGGAGGCCAAGGCGAGGGGCTATAAAAAGAGCCGGTTTTCCACCCGCGGCAAAGAGGGGCGATGCGACCGCTGCCGGGGGGTGGGCCAAATCAAAACGGAGATGGGATTTCTGGCCGAGGTGTGGATCGAGTGCGACGGGTGCGGGGGCCGACGGTTCAACGACCAAACCCTCGAGGTGACCTACCGGGGCCGCTCTATTGCGGAGATTCTCTCTTTTGATATTGAACGGGCGCGTGAGTTCTTTGTTGAACAGCCCAAGCTCGCTGATAGACTGCAGGTCCTCTCCCGCCTCGGGTTGGGTTATCTCAAACTGGGCCAAAGCGCCCCCAGCCTTTCCGGGGGTGAGGCCCAGCGGCTGAAACTGGCCGCCGAGTTGTTGCGGGTCAATGGTCGCGCCCATGCCCGTCAGGCGGGACCGAGGCTCTATCTGTTCGATGAACCGACTATCGGTCTCCACTTTGCCGATGTGGAAAAACTGCTCACCATCCTCGATGAGCTGATCGCGGCGGGGAACACGGTCCTGATGATCGAGCACAATTTGCAGGTTATCCGTCGCGCGGATTGGATCATCGATCTCGGCCCGGGCGGGGGTGATCACGGGGGTAGGCTGGTGGCCACCGGCACACCGGAAGACATCACCTCCTACTCCAACTCGCCGACCGGCAGAGCCCTGCTCGATATTGAGTAATCCGTTCCCAGGGTCGCCGGTGGTAACCGGGGCTTGGCTCAATTCCGCAAGCGGCTATAATGTAATATCATGGCCAAAAAGAAGTCGACTCGCCAAAGCAGAGCCAAGCGAGACGGTGATCGGGAGGTTACCGACCTACGCTACTTGCCGTCCGTGGAGCGAGTGTTGCAGTTCGAGCGCCGATCCTATGCCAGATTGCCCGCCATGTGCCGGGTGGACTACGAGATTAAGGGCCGGCAAATGTTCAGCTTTTCCGGGGACTTGAGTACTCACGGGATATTCCTCAAGCATAAAAAGGGGGGGATTAAAACCGGCGAAGAGCTGGCAATGGCGGTCAATCTCTGGCGGGACAAGGCCCCGGTCAGCCTCAAGGGCAAGGTGAGCCACATCTCTAAACAGGGGGTGGGTGTCGAGTTTTTGGCCAAACAGAGCAAGGCGGTCAAGCAGGTCTCCCTGTACATCGAGGAGACGATCATCAGCAAATTGGAGTCCAATCAGTCGGCCACCCTGCGCAATCCCGAGCGAATCGCCCTGTTGGCCGAGTACTATCGCCAGCAAGGCCGGCTCCAAGAGGGGCTGGTGCTCTATCAGGAGGGACTGAGGCTCCACAAAACCGATCTGGCCATTTGTGAGAAGGCGTCCGTTTTTCTGCTCCGTTGCGTGATGGAGCAGGGTGCCGAGGGGTGGAGTCTGCTCTCGGGGATCGATCAAGTGGTCGCCCGGGGCAAGGAGCTGGGCACCAGCGAGGTGCTCGATGCGGTCGCCGTTGCAGCCTCGGAGATGCGCGAGCAACACAAGTTTCAGGAACAGGAGGCCCGTGCGCTGGAGCTGAAGGAGGTCCGCGACAAGCTCGAAACCCAGGCCAAAGCAGAGCTCAAGCGGGCGATCACCAAGAAGGCCAAGGCGCTCGAGGATGAAGCGGCTGCCCGACGGGAGGAGCTCGAGGAACAGGTGGCCAACACCCGCCGGGCCCTGCGCAAGGAGCAGGCCGCACTGACCAAGCTCACGGGCGAGCTGGAGGAACAGGCCAGTCGGCAAAAGCGCAAAGAAGACAAACTGAAAAAGCAGGCCAAACAGGTCGCTCAGGCCGAAGCGGCGTTCGCCGATCTGACCCAGCAACAGGCCGAGGTCAAGAGGGAGAAGAGAGAGCTGTCCAAGGCGGGGAACAAGCTCGCCCAACAACAGGCCGATCTCGAAAAACAACTCAAAGCGATCGCCAAGCGGGAGGCTGCGGTCGAAACCGTCGAGGAGCGCCAAGCCGCACTCGAGCAGCAGCGCAAAGAGCTGAATCGGGAGCGGGCCAAGCTCAAGCGGCAGGAGACCAGACTCGAAAAACTTCGCGAATCGCTGGCCGAGGAGCGCAAAGAAGAGGACGAGCGCAACAATCTGGCGCGCGCTAAAATCGCCGAGCAGCGAGCTGAGCTGAAAAAACGCACCGAAGAGCTGCAGGGCGAACGCAACGCCCTGAGCGAACAGACGCAGACCCTGGCCCAGCAGCAGACCGCGGTTCAACAGGATCTGGCCGGTCTTCAACAAAGGCAAAAAGAGCAGCAAAAACGCCAGAATGCGCTGGACAAGAAGGCCAAGGAGGTCGCAGAGCAGGTCGCCGCACTGGCAGAGTTGAAGACCAGGGAGAAGGAGCTGAAGGCTCGACAAAAATCCCTGGACAAAGAGCGGGCCCAGCTGGACCAACAGAACGAGGCTATCGAACAACAGCAAAAAGAGATCGCCCAACAGCAAAAGGATGAGGCGAAACAGCTCAAAAAAGCCCAGTCCAAGCTGGACAAACAGGCCGCTGAAGTCGACGACCGGGTTGCCGGACTGAAAAAGGAGCAACAGGCGATTGTCGACAAGCTCCGGCAGCTCGAGGTTCAGGAATCGGCGCTGGGCAAAGAAAAGGATGAGCTGGCCAAGGGCCGAAAAGCCCTGGCCAAGGAACAATCGAAGCTGCAGACCAAGGAGCAGTCACTGTCCACCCGGGAAGCCGCTGTGGAGGAGCTGGAAGAGCAACAGGTTGCGCTGGATGCGGATCGGGAAGCGTTGACCCAAGAACAGGTCGAGCTCAAACGAGCCGTATTGGAAACCCAAAAACGACAGCAGCAGCTGGCCCAACAGAGCGAAGAAATAAAGAGGCAGGGACGGGAATCCCAACTGCAGGTCGAACAGCAGACCGGGGAGCTCACCGAGCGAGCGACTCAGCTCGAGCGCGATCAGCAGGCCGTGGACCAACGGGAGCAGCAGCTCAAGAAACGGCAGGAAGAGCTTCAACAAAACAGAACTGAACTGGCCAAACAGCAAAAAGAACTGCGCAAACAACGAGAAACGCTCGAGTCCGCAGAGCAGTCCCTGGCGTCGCGGGAGGCTGCCGTCGAGGGGTTGGAAGACCAACAGCAGGTTGTGCATCGCGACCAAAAGGGGCTGGCCAGGGAGCAGTCCAAGTTAAAGCGCCAACAGGCTGAATTCAAAAAACTAAAGGACGAATTTGCCCAGCAGACGGCCGACAGCGATGCGCTGAACAAGGAACGACAGGCGCTGTTCCAAAAAGAGCAGGCCGAGCTCAAAAACCAAACCGCCGCTCTGCAGCAAGAGCGGCAGGTCGTGGCCGAACGGGAACAAGCGCTCGAAAAAAGAGAGCTCGGCGCACAAAAGGCAAAAGATCAACTCGAGCGGACCCAGCAGGAACTGGCAGAAGAGCGAAAGATTCTCGAGGAGAAAGCCCTTGAGCTGACCGAGCGGGAAACACGGGTCGAGGATCTCGAGGATCACCAGGCGGGTCTGGAGCGGGATCGGCAATCTCTCGCGCGGGACGAAGCGGATTTACAGCGTCAACAAATGGAGTTGGTCGGCCGGTTGGCCGAGTTTGACGAGGCGCAAGAGGAGGGCGCCCGTCGCACTGAGGAACTGCGCGCGGAATTGGAAGGACAACGGGCAGAACTGGAAGGACAACGGGCGGAACTCGAGAACCAGCGATCTGAGCTCGGGCAACAGCGGGAGGAAGTCGAAGAACAGCGGGTCGTAAACGAGGAACAGCGGGTCACAAACGAGGAACAGCGGGTTGCAAACGAGGAACAACGGGTTGCAAACGAGGGAGGCCATTCCGAACTCGAGCACCGACAAACCGAGCTCGCAAAGCAGCAGGCCGAACTCCAGGGGCAACAAGATGCGCTGACCTCACAAGAGGCGAGCCTAGCCGAAGAACAGCAGTCCCTCGATGATCGCCAGCAGGCGTTCGGGGAACAGCAGCGAGCGCTCGACGACGACCGGAAAAAATTCGAAAAGCGGCAAAAGAAACTGGCCCAACAAGAGAAGGCGCTCGAACAGGAACGCCGATCCGTTGACACCCTACAGCAATCTCTCGAACAGCAACAGCTGTCTATGGCCGAGGAACGCCAATCCCTCGACGAACAACAACAAGCTTTGGCCGAGGAACGGGCCGAGCTCGATAAGGCGCGATCGGATGCTGACGAAAAACACCAATCGCTGGAGCAGCTGCGTGAATCGCTGGACCGAGATCGGCTGGAGTTGGACGAGCGTGGAGAGCGCTTAATACAGCAGCAGAAGGAATTCGAGGAGGCCAGTGCTGAGTTGCAGCAGGGGCAGAAACGATCCTCCGAGCAACGGGCCGAATTGGAAAAAGAGGCGCAGGCCCTTGCCGCCCAAGAGGAGGATCTCGGTGATCGGCGGGAGGCGCTGGCGACCGAGAAAAAATCGGCAGAACAGGATCGCACCGAGCTCAAGCGACAGGAGGTGGAGCTGCACACTCGACTCGACGAGTTTGCCAAAGATCAGAAACAGGCCAAGAAGCAGGCCAAGAAAGAACGCGCAGAGATCGAAAAGCAGCGCTCTGAGCTCAAAGCGCGCAGCGCCGAGTTGGATGAAGAGCGTTCGGGCCTGGAGGATCTGTCGGGTCAACTGGAACAGCAGCGGATAAAGCAAGACAATCGGGGAAAATCCCTCGATGATCGTGAGTCCGAGCTCAAAGAACAGCTCGCCGCAATCGAAGAGAAGGAGCAGCAGCTCAAATCCCGCGAAGCGACGGTCGCCGAGCTGGAGGCGCAGCGCAAGGAGCTGCTCCGAGACCGTCAGCAGGTCGATGAGGAACGGGTTGTCCTCGATCAGCGGGATGAGGAGCTGCAAAAGCTTCAGGAAGAGTTGGAGCAGGAACAACAGGCGCAAGATCAACGCAACAAAAAAGCCAGGGCAAAAATTGAAGAGCAGCGCGCTGAGTTGAAGGAGCGGAGCTCGACGCTGAATGCGGAGCGAGAGGCGCTCGAGAAACGCAGCAGCGAGGATGAGCAACAACGGGAACAACTGGAGCAGGACAAAGAGGCGTTGCGGGCTGAACAGAAACAGCTCGAGCAGCAGCGCTCAACTCTTGAGACCAAGGACAAAATGCTCGCCACTCGCGAGACCGCGGTGGAAGGGCTCGAGGAGCGCCGCACTGCGTTGGAGACAGAAGCAGAGCAGTTGCGCATCGAACGGGAGGCCCTGCAAAATTGGGAGGCCCAGAACCACGAGCGGCAGCTGGACCTGGAGAAGCGACAATCAAAGGTGGGTACCGCAGAGAAGCTCAACGAAAAGCTCAAGAAATCCCGTGCCGAGAACAAAGCGCTCGGCACCGAGCTCAACACCGTGCGTCTCGAGCTGGAAAAGATGATCGACAATTTGGCCGGTCAATTGGAAGCGGAGCGGGCCCAGTTGGGCAAGCTCGAGGATGCCAATGCGGATCTCGAGCACGACCGGCAGTC
Source organism: Myxococcota bacterium (assembly GCA_028278265.1). Lineage (GTDB taxonomy): Bacteria > Myxococcota_A > Polyangia > JAAYKL01 > JAAYKL01 > JANQET01. Next base: position 1,782 of record JANQET010000171.1, on the reverse strand, counting down.
CCTGCAGGGGGAACGGGATCAACTGGTGCAAGAGCTCAGCGCCAGCGAGCAGCAAAAAGTGGAATTGGTCGATCTGCAGACCCGGGCGGCGGCTGAAATCACCAAGTTGGAAAAGGAAGTCGAGCAGTTAACCGGGGAACATCTCGAGCGCTTTGAGAAGCAGCGTGCCGAAATCGCGCGGGATCAAAAGAAACTTCAATCCCAACGGGCCAAGGTGGATCAACAGAGCGCTGAGCTGGAGCGCCGGCGCGCCCAACTCGAGGAACTGACCGGTCAGGAGAAACAAGAGGCGGCCAGACTCAGCACGCTGCAAGAAGAGCTCGGCGCGGAGCGAGTTTCCCTCAACGCGAATCAGAAGATCGTGGAGAATCAGCAGGCCCAGCTGGACCAGGATCGCAAATTGCTCGAGGAACAACAGGACGATCTGGAGCGATTCGCTGAACGTCTGTCCCAGGAGGCGGCTCGTCTGGAGGAGGAACGGCTGGAGATCGCCACCGCTGAAGACAAAGAAGCGGTGGAACAACTCCAACGGGAACTGAACGCCGACAAGAAGCAGTTGACGGAGCTGCGCCGCAAGGTCGAACAGGAGCGGAAGAATACACAAAAGCTCAAACAGAACGCCGAGAGAACAAAACGAAAACTCAAAGAGCGGGAGATCCTGCTCGCCGACCGGGAAAAAGAGATGGAGAACCAGACGGCCGAGTTGGTTCGCCACGAGAAAATTTTGAAATCCAGTGCGGATGATCTGCGGCGGTTGGAGTCCCAATTGGATGAGATGCGGGCGCAATTGTTGGACAAGAACCAACAGCTCAAGAGCCAACAGGATTCATTGCAGCAGGCCTGGCGGGAGGTCGAAGCCGAGCGGGCCGAAATCAGAGACAAAAACAAGATTTTGCGCGACGAGCGGATTCAGCTGCAAAACGAACGGGCCCAGCTGAAACGGCAGGGAGCGGTCAAGGGAGCCGAAGACTCGGAGATCACGATTGTCGAAGGCGGGGAGTTCAAAAAGTCAAAACGGGGGTCTGATATTCAGCTCCTCGATGACGACCTCGAGTTGCTCGTCGATGATGAGTGGATCAATTTCGACGAATGATTCGCTATTCCCGATAGCCCAGGGCCACCAGGACGCAGGGACCGCCGTGAATGACCGTAGCGTCCGCCGCCTCTGCCTCTTCGATGGCGGTCGCATCTTCCGCACCGGGTTGCATCCAAAAGTGGCGAACCCCCTTGGCCAACGCCGCGCGCACGATCTTTTGGGTGATCGGGGGAGGCGTGACGATCGAGAGGGCGAAACGGTCCGCCGGGACCGCAGATACGTCGGCCGAGGTGTCGAGACCCTCGATCTGAGGTTCCGAGGGATGAATCGGGTAGACCGTCCTGTCGTTTTGCTGATAGACCCGCACCACTTTGTTGCCGTACTTTTCCCGATTGGTCGAGGCACCGGCCACGGCAAACGCCGGTTGGCTCAAGAATGAGTCGATCGCTTCGTCGAATGGAGTGGACATGGAGCCTCCTTCCCATTTTGTTTAGCGCGGCAGGGCAGGGGAGGCAACCGAGGGGCTATTCAATGATGTCTGAGAAGCGACGCTAATGTTTAAATTCACGGGTATCCGCGAGGGCTACCCCTACACGGAATCATTTGAAATTATTATAGGGTAGCTAGGGGCGGTTGCCCGCCCCCGGCTCCCACACCACCGTGCGTACGGTTCCGTACACGGCGGTTCAAGAAGAACACGCAAGCCTCCGATGCTCCTCGAGGAAGCTCAAGAGACCATGGGCGCG
>JANQET010000161.1 GCA_028278265.1 Myxococcota bacterium | reverse complement strand
GGACGAGCCCCGGTGTTGACCGAGGCGCTGCGGTTCGTCGCCGGACTGGATTCGACCCGTATCGCCAACGGCCACGCGCTCAACCTCAAGTACACCCCGCAAGCGGATCCCCCAAAGACGATCACTCAGCTGGCGGCCGCGATCGAGGCGTACATGAAGCTGGGGGGATTGCAGGTCCAGTGCAACATCATCGATCGGAAAACGCTGGAGGCGGCGCAGCAGGAGCCCGACAAATACGCCGATCTGCTGGTGCGCGTCTCCGGGTACACCGCCTACTTCGTCGATCTCAACCCTCACATGCAAGGGGAGATTCTCGACCGCGCCGAATACAGTCCCCTCACCGGAGAGGAGGTGCGCTGAGATGCGCTGGTTGGCCTACCCCTATTATCGGCTGCGCATGGTCTTCATGAGGAAACGATTTGACAAATGCCTGCGCGACGAGCTGGCCGAGGAGTTCCTCAAGACGCTGCTCAACCTGATCAGCCTGGCCATCGCCCTCGACTGCTCCCCGGTGCGGCGATTGTTGCACTGGCTGACGCCCGGGCGGGTGTCGAAAATGGGCCCGAGAGATCGCCTGCGCCATTTTGACGGGGCGATCGAGTTTCGCAGCCGGGATCGGCAGATTCGCGTCGTGGCCGCCTTTGGCAACAATCGATTGACGGTCACCGAGCTGGCACCGGGTGAGCAACCCGCCGAGCGGGCCAACATCAGGGTGGTGTTCAAAGACGCGGCGGCGCTGATGAACTACCTGCTCCCGCGAGGGGGATTGGACGGCAAGCGGGACATTTTAGGGGCACTGCTCAAAAACGAGCTCGTGCTCGACGGCAACTTCAATTACATTTACCGGTTCGGCTTCTTGGCCAATCACGTTCAGCTTCAATTCAAGCGCGCCCTGCAGTGATTGTGGCCTCCTCCGCTCCCCTCATCGTCGATGTCAAGCGCGGGTCCACCGAAGACGGCCCCGGGTTGCGCACGACGGTATTTTTCAAGGGCTGTCCCCTGCGCTGTACCTGGTGCCACAATCCCGAAACCTGGTCTGCGGAGCTGGAGATCGGTTTTTTCGAGCAACGTTGCATTGGTTGTCGAAGCTGTGGGGAGGCCTGTGGGCACGGGGCGATCGATGACGGTGCTGCGGTGCGCATTCGCCAGGATCGCTGTCAGCGGTGTGGCGAGTGCACCCGTCGGTGTCCCTCCACCGCCCTGCGCGCGGTCGGCCGGGAGTGGACAGTGGACCGGCTGACCGACGTGCTGCTGCGGGACCAGCCGTTCTACGAGACTTCCGGAGGCGGGGTAACCCTTTCCGGGGGCGAGCCGACCCTTTGGCCGGCCTACGCCGGGGACCTGTTGCGGGGGTTGAAATCCCACGGCATTCACACGGTCCTGCAGACCTGCGGCCACTTCGAATTCGAGGCGTTCGCCGAGCAGATGCTGCCCTGGACCGATCTGGTGCTGTACGATTTGAAGTTTTCGGATGCTCGAGCACACCGGCGGTTCACCGGGCAAAGCAACCGTACGATCCTGAGAAACTTCACCGACCTGGTGCGCACCGGCAGAACGATCGTTCCCCGGGTTCCACTCGTCCCGGGAATCACGATGACCCGTCAAAACCTGACGGCACTCGCTTCCTTCCTGCGGGACCATCGGATGACCAATTGTGTACTATTGCCGCACAATCCGCTGAGTCGAGGCAAACATCGGGCCCTGGGAAAGGCCGAGCCGACAACGACGGACAATACAGACGATTTGGAGATGGAGGAGTGCCGCGAGATTTTTCGAGTTGAGCGGTCCTGCGGCAATCCGGCAGCCGACAGCCCCCTGCGCCCCGGTTTGCGATCGCTCGAGCGAAATAAGGGATAAGCGGCAATTAAGGGTTAAGAAAACCCGCAAACCAGGCGCAGGGGGTGTTGACCTACAACATCAGGGTTCCCTCCGTTGTGTTACCCTTTTAGACGCCGCAACCGATGAAAATGGGAAAAATTTTTTTAAAAAAAACAAAAGTAGTAGGGTGAAACCCCATGAACTATCCCAATATCATTTTTATCGTCCCATTGATGCTGGCCGCCTGTAGCAGAGGGGGCGTCGATGAACAGCGATCCTCATTGCCGGAAAAGGCAGTGGAGGGCGAAGCAGAGCCAGCTGCTGGACAAGCCGATACCCCTCAAACCGAACGGGGCATTGCACGGGTTTGCCGGATCATCCGGGAGGGATTGCTCGAGTTCGAAACAGACGATCTCGCCAAGACCAGAGTGAAGCTCGATCAGGCGATCGCTCACCATCGGGCGACCGTGGTCAGTGATGTCGCGGAAAATTTGGACAGTCGGACAGCAGTGACACTGGTCATCCGGGTACCTGCGGAGCGCTTCGACGCCCTGGTGGCAGCTGTATCGGCGGGTGTCACCGATTTTGTGGTCAGGAATTTGAGCGCCAAGGACGTGACCGAGGAGTACGTGGACATCCAAGCGAGGTTGAAGGTCAAAAAGGAGATCGAGGGGCGGTACGCAGAGTTGCTGGCCCAGGCCACCACGGTCAAAGACATCCTGGCCATCGAAAAACAGGCCGGAGAGATCAGAGCCGAGATTGAATCGATTGAAGGCCGGTTGAGGTACCTGGAGAATCGGGTGGCCCTCAGCACCCTCACGGTGACCGCTTTCACGCCAGTCGCCTCCACATTGCACATCGGCGTCCGGTTCAAAATGGCTCTGAGCGAGGGCTGGAACGGGTTCATCCGGTTTCTGGTCGGCTTGGCTTACTTGTGGCCGTTTCTGCTGCTCGGTTCAGTGGTGTTTGTGCTCGTCAGATTCATTCGCCGGAGGAGAAAGCAGGCGCCTCAAAGGAACCAACCAGAGCCACCCCCGACCGATCAACTGAGAGAATCTGATGCCAACCAGACGATCTCAGACTGAATTAGAAAATCTACGATCACAGAGGAAGGCCGGATTTGTGGTTGGGCCTATTCGATCTCGTACTCGCAGAGCAACACCCCGTTGGGGTAGTGCTTGCTGGCTACACAGCGCAGCTGGAGTTGTGTTTCGCTCTGGCCGAACAGGCGTCGGCCCCGTCCCAGGGTGATCGGATTGACCTTGAGGGTCAGCCGATCGATCAGGATTTGACGGGCATTCCCGCCGATCCCGTCGATGCGCGTCGATATGGGAGACTTGCTTAAAAGCGCGCTGAAAAACTTTTTTAATTATTTTGTATTTTTTTGGCGTCGTTGGGACCACATATTTAACAAGACATCTATCCGGGGCGAGTCATATAACGTCAAAGTGGGGGAGGCCATACAGATGGGTGGGCACTTCAGTCTCTTCTTTTCGATGCTGTTGATGGTAGCTATCGCGCTTTGCTGCGCTTCGATCCGAGCACGGTTGTGAACAAGATCAGATATGACCGTCAAATCGTCGGCCGACCTAGAAAAATGATCCCTGACCAGAACCAGCAAATCTGCATGAGCCCTGTTAAAAATGATTACGTGTAGTCACGGGTAGCCCTCGCGGCTACCCGTGACATCAAGCATTGGCGTTACTTCCCAGCATCAAAAATAAACTCAGATGATTTTCTTGTAGTTTTTTGGATCGGTTTTGTCCACCTATACTAACAGAACGGTTAGTAAAAATTAAATTTTATTGACGGGTTATTGTTTAATTATTTTAAATTATTAGTTAATATTAATTGAAGTTAAATAACTACCATTTAGTCGATTTAACGGATTCCGTCTCGTGTGAGGCGGGGGGTACTCGACAAAGGAGGTTTGCCCATGGGTCGGATTCTCAAACTGAACGGTCTGTTTGTTCTGCTGCTCACCTTCGGAATGGGGTGCGAGAGCGCCGACGGTGTCGACGATGAGACCGCAGATGACGATGGGGAGGGGAGCGACGACGACGATGACAACGGCGATGATGACGACGACAACGGAGATAGTGACATTTGGGATGATGACGATGATGACGACGATGAACCGGATGCGGGCATCGACACGGATATCTGCGACGAATGGGAGATTGAGCTCAACTACAAACCATCGAGATTGCTGATTTTACAGGACGTATCCCTCTCGATGATCCAAGACGCGGGGGGCCACGAGATCCCACCACCCCACAAGTGGAGCATGGCCAAAGAGGCGATCGCCGCGATGCTGGAGACCTTTGACGAAGTGGTGGAGTTCGGGGTGGATTCGTTTCCCAATCCCGGCGGCAACTTCTGCTATGTCTCCCAACCGTTGCTGATCGACACCGAGTTGAGCGCCAGCGACGGGATCAATACCGCCCTGGCCGCGGTCACACCGGACGGATCTACGCCGCTGTACCTGGCGATGGAAAACTTCTTCGACGACAACTACGCTCCTTTGTTTATCGACCCGACCTTTGACAGCTACCTGCTGGTCGTTTCGGACGGCAAGGATACCTGCGGCGATATCTACGACCAGTGGCAGGACTCGGTGAATCACGAAGACCTGGCCGCGATCACCTCCCAATTGCTGGACGAGCAAGGGATCATGACCTTTGTCATCGGCTTCGGCGAGGGGGCCGACCCGGTTCAGCTCAATGCAATCGCCGCTGCCGGGGGCACCGAGTTCGACGAATTCATCCCCGCCGAAGATCAGCAGAGCTTGGAAGATGCACTCGAAACCCTGATCGGATCGGTGATCTCCTGCACCTACGAGATCGAAGAACCCGACGGAGACAACGTGGACAAAGACAAGATAAATTTCTTCTTTGACGATGTGGTGGTCCCGTATGACGAAGACTGCACCCAGGAGACCGGATGGACTTGGGGCAATGCCGAGAAGACCATCGTCGAATTCTGCAAAAAGGCCTGCGACGACCTGCAAAACGGCGTGGCCACCATCCGGGCCGAGTGGGGCTGCGAGACCATCGTCGTGGAGTAGATTCTTTTTTCACTTCCTAAAACCGGTATAATCACCTCTTTCGTCACCGCAGAAAGGGTGCACGACGAATGAGGATTTTGATCACCGGCGCTGCGGGAAACTTGGGTTCGATTCTCACCCATCACCTGTTGGCGCACAGCGCCCATCAACTGCGCTTGATGATCCACCGACGGGCGGTTTCGCAGCGAGTTCAGCAGAGCTCACAGACCGAGGTCGTGCGCGCGGATTTGTCAGATCCAAAGAGCCTGCCTCCGGTGGTCCGCGGCGTCGATGCGATCGTTCACTTCGCCGGCGTTCTGTTCAAAGCGCGACCACAGAAGTTCTTACACCAGACGAATACGCAGTACTTCGAACACCTGGCCAGCGCGGCGACCGCTGTCGGCGTCGAAAAGATCATCTTGATCAGTTTTCCCCATGTCGAAGGGCCCACTTCGATCAAACAACCGGCCCGAGGACGTCTAGATGCCGAGCCGATTTCGGTGCACGCCCAGACCCGCCTGGCCGAGGAGCGAATCCTCTTCGACACCGCCGAATCGCCTCTCTCACTGCGCGTGGGGATGGTCTACGGAGACGGTGTGTTGATGATTGACACGGCGCGTTGGCTGGCCCGTCGGTGCCTGCTGGGTGTGTGGCGGGAGCGAACCCAGATCCACCTCATCAGTAAACTCGATTTTTGCCGGGCGGTGACCGCGGCAATCGAAAGTCCAAGCGCACGAGGGATCTACCACATCGGAGATGATGGAAACGACTCGCTGCAGGCGTTTTTGCGAGTCGCCTGCGAGCAATGGGGAACCAAGCCCCCGTGGAAGATGCCCCTGTGGACGATCTACACCGCCGCATGGGTATGCGAGGTCTGGTCCGCCGTTTTCAGTACCCGCGCCCTGCTGACCGGGGATTTCGTCGATATCGGTCGGGTGTCGTATTACGGAGACACTTCGAGAATGAAGGCGGAGTTGATCGATACGCTGAGGTATCCCACTCTACAAGAGGGCAAGTCGACGCTGGGTTGATTAATCGGTTCCCGTGTCGGGATCGAGCACTTCGATGACGATGTTGTCCGAGGACGCGTCTCCGTCGGCGTCGATGACGGTGCAGATCGCGGAGTAGGTTCCGATTTCGGTGTAGTTGTGGAGGGTGGACGGCAGGGTGCTCTCGTTGTCGTCTCCGAACTGCCAGAGATACTCGAAGGGGGGATTGCCGTCGGTCACTTGGCAGTTGAACGAGGCCGTCAGGGGAGCGGGGCCGCTCTCGGGTGTGGCAGTTGCGGTCACCGTGGGCGACGTATCCTCGCTGACGGTGACGGTGAGGGTGTCTTCAACCTGATCGCCGTCCGCATCGGTCAGGGATAGCCGGACGGGATACTCACCGGCTGTCTCGAAGAGATGTCTCGGCGTGGGTATCTCCGCGTCGATTTGCTGATCATTGCTGAAATCCCAGGCATAGGTGAGGGGCTCGTTGCCCCCGTGCACCGTGGAATCGAATTGAACTTCCAGTGGGGCAATACCGGACATCGGCGCCGCGCTGATTTGCAGTCCGGGGGTGAAATCCGAGCCGACCGTGATTTGGGTGATGGCAGAGACCGTCTCCCCGGTGGCGTCCGTGGCGAGGACCACAACGGAGTAAACGCCCGGTTCGTCGAAAGTGTGCTCCGGATGTTGCACGCTTGCCGCATGCCCGTCACCGAACTGCCAAACAAAGGAGAAAGGACCTTCCCCCTGGGCCACCTCGCACCGCAAATCGACGTCCAACGGGGCAATGCCCCCAGTGGGAACGGCGCTGACCGCGATGAGCGGAGGATCATTCCCGGTGACCTCGATCACGACGGAATCGACCGCCGTCCGGCCACCCGAGTCGCTCGCATGAAGCGTCACCGTGTACGACCCACCCTGGGTGAACGAATGGCTCACCGATTGCCCCGTGGCATCGACCCCGTCCCCAAAACTCCAGTTGAAATCAAACGCACTCCGCCCCCCGGTCCGCTCCGCAGCAAAGCTCACCGTCAACGGCGCCACACCGGAGGTAACCGATGGAACGAGCGTAACCGTCAACGGATCGACCGATCGATCCACGCAACCGAATTGTCCTCCCACCGCCAGTCCAAATAACAGCGCGAACAGCAGTGCTCCGATTGAATTTTTCATCGACACAAGTCCTCCTTGGGAGAGGTATAACACACTCGGAATGAGAGTTCAGACAGTTTGTCGTCGGTGGGTTCAGCTAGCGGCAACCGGAGCGAGGTTAGCGTGAATTCTTGTCAGAATCGTGATTGAACCCTCCCCAATCATACAACTTTTTGTTGGCGGGGAAGCTCATGGCAAAACAAAAAACAACACACTCAGCCACAACAAAATGGACCACTAAGACGGCTGTCGTTCGCTATTTCTTCGCGGTGTTCATTCCGTGTCTATCAGCCGCGGTTCATTTGCAAGCCTTTTGAGAAATCAGCTCTGTGAGGTTTTTAAGAGGTAAAAACCCGGTGGTACAGGTTATGATGATGCTCTACGGCTTGGTAAGGTAGTACGACCGCCAGGATGGTGCGATCTCCACTTCTTCGTTCCCTTTTAGTGCCATGTCCGGTTCAAAGCCGATTCTGGACTCGCATTTGAGTGGTTTGTACGGCTTTTCCCCCTGGCGACAGGCGTACCAATCATAAGTCGAAACGTCCCAAGTAGTGACCTGGTCCCGGTATACATCGGGTGACGCTTTCCACCGCTGCCAGACCAACTGATCCGGTTTCCCGTGGCGCAGGATGCTGTAAGCCTGCTCGTGTGCCAGGTGCATGCTGATGGTGCGGAGGGATAGAGTTTTACTCTTTTTTCTTCTATTTGAAATTCTTTTGGAATCGAAGCCACATAGCCGTAGGGTGTCTTACAGCCGGTGGCGATTGCTGTTGCCGCTGCTGCCGAATCTGTGGCGGAAAATTTCGACAGGCGATAGTTGTATTTTTTCGTGCATTTACAGGCACTGTTTTTTAGCGGGCAGCAGGGAAAGTTGCCGGATTCAGATTGTTGGGAATTCTTGTCAGTATCTGGTTCAGCAGCATTGTGTGACGGGCAATAATCGATTTCTACCGTTGTCCGGTCACATCCTGCGACCAAGGCAGCAGTGATAATCGTCCCCATGACGAGGATTCTGGTCATTGCGCATCTCCTTCACGATTGTCTTGCGCACAAGAACTGAACAAATCACATCTCTCCTTTTAAAAAATTGGGGAGAGATTCAATCTGCTCTGCTGGACGTTGTCAAGGGAGATTCAACCGAGGAAATGGTCGACTGGAAGCCTTTATTGAACACAATTTTGTGCTTCCCCAATTCCGGCGATGGTTCCAGTAGTTTTTACCTAGTATTTCTTTCACTTTTTTAAATTTTAAACCTTTCTTTTCTTTCAGTTTATGAAGCATTTTACCTTGTTTTTCTTTCAGATCGTTGTATAAAATTAGTGGCCCCCTCGGTATTCGGGACAGTGAGGATGAAAATGAAACGGCTCATCGACAAACAGTTGACCAAGTGGCAAGCGCTCACGCGTCGCAAGCCGTTGATTGTCAGGGGCGCGAGGCAGGTGGGTAAGACCTATTCGATCGAACAGTTTGGCAAAGAACAATTCAAAAAATGCGTTACCGTGGATCTGGAGAGGAACCGCGCTTGGCATCAGATCTTTGAAGGCAATCTCGATGTGCGTCGGTTGGTCGCAGATCTCGAGCTGGTGACGGGCGAGAAGATTGTCCCAGCCGACACCTTGCTTTTCCTCGACGAAATTCAGAGTTGCCCTCGAGCCCTTGTCGCGCTGCGCTACTTCTTTGAAGAGATGCCGTCGCTACACGTTGTCGCGGCGGGTTCATTGCTGGAGTTTGCCCTCGGCGAGATTTCATTCCCTGTCGGCCGGGTCCAGTTCCTGGAGATGGCGCCGCTCACCTTTGTCGAGTTTCTCTGGGCCATCGGGAAGGAGCGAGCTGCAGAGTTACTGCAAAATCCGCCGCAACCCCTGGTAACGCCGATTCACAATATGCTCCTCGAGGAGCTCGGCAACTACTACCTCGTCGGAGGGATGCCCGAGAGTGTGCGCGCGTATACTGAAACGCATTCATTTGAGAATTGCGCCGAGGTCCACCAGATGCTTGCCGCTGCCTATCGCCAGGATTTTTCGAAATATGCGTCTCGTGCAGATCCCCGATGTCTGGACACGGTTTTTGCCAGTGTTGCGCAATCCGTGGGTGGTCAGATCAAGTATGTGCGCCTGGCTGAGGGGTATGCCGGTACCACTATCAAGCGCGCATTCGACCTGCTGTGCAAGGCGCGAGTGATAAAAAAAATCGAATCTACCAGTCCGGCAGGGCTGCCCCTCAAAACGTCAGCATCTCCCAAGAAATTCAAGGCGATATTGATAGATGTTGGACTGTGGCAATTTCTGAGCGGAGTGCGAATACAAAAGAACGCGACGCAGACCGGATTCCTCGCTGCTCATCGAGGTGCGATGGCCGAGCAGTTTGTCGGCCAGGAACTGATGGCAACTCAACAGTCAGAACTGTATTACTGGGCCAGGGGAGCCAAGAGCAGCACAGCCGAGGTGGATTACCTCGCTGTCGTTGACGGCAGCATTTGGGGAGTCGAGGTCAAAAGCGGCGTCGCCGGACGACTCAGGAGTCTACACATGCTATTGGAAAAGTTCCCCGCCGTAGCAGGCGGACTGGTTTTCTCGGAGAGACCGTACGCTGTCCTGCCGGAACAACGGTTGACGTTCCTGCCCCTGTACTATGCCTATTCCGCGACCTCGAGCTAATCCGCGAGATACGGTCGCTCCTCTACTGGGCTAAATCGAAAAGGGATAGAGCTGCACGCCCGCGACAAAGGTAATGAAGTTGTCCTCTTGGGCCAGAATCCGACTGCGTCCCTCGATTTGCATGTAGTACGAAACCGCTCGCCAGATGAAAAACTCGATGCCAAAACCACCGGTGCCGACCCAGTTGGGAGCAGACGGACCCTTGCCGTGCTCGACATAGATGGCCCCACCGCCGCCAAAAACGCGAAACAGATTCAAAAAAACTTCGGACTGCCCGAACAGCCCCACGCGCAGGCCATAGGAGCGTCGGGACTCGATTTTGTTGAGCGCGAAATCGTGATAGTTCTCGGTCAGCAGGATGCCCCGCACGTCCAGGCCCCAGTGATGTCCTGGATGGGTCAGGCCCAGGGGGAACCGAAGGTGCACAGCCAGGCCGTTCTCACCACCCCATAGACCGAAATTGTAGCCGATACTCGGGCCTCTGCCGGCCGGCTCGTTCCACGGCAGCTGAATCTCGGCCAGGCTGACCCGGCGGCCGTTGGCGGCGAGGAGGGAGGGGGCGGCCTGGGGGCGTTCGGTCGAGGCGGGCGGATCCGTTACTTCGGGATTCGAGGGCTGTGCCCGGGTCTCTCGGGCCCTAAGGAACTCTCCATGGAGCGACATCAATACCACTGACACGATGATAATTTTAACGCGACAATATGTCCGCATTGTCCAGTCCTTTCCATTGCGGGCTGCCTCAGTTCACCCTGTTGGATCCCCGGGTCCCGGATTTGGGGAACTCGAGTGCCAGTCCGGCTACGCCGAATACATTGAAGGAGACGGGTGCCTCCCCTTTCAAGGGCACATCGCTCAAGAAATCGCCACGGATCACAAGGGACAGCGACGAAACGAGGGGCCATGCCAATTTGACATAGGGACCGACGAGAGCGGCAGTCCCCCGGGGATCATCCCCTCCCAAGTTCCCTCCGACACCGGCTTCAATCCCCACGAACAACGTCGAGGAGAGCACACGCCACCAAGAAACCCGGACGTCCAATCCCAGCAAACCGGCCAACCAGCCCCGGTATCCGGTGTCACCCGGCATTGTTCCCATCGAACCGATTACCCGCAGGTCGACGCCGCCGTTTCGCAAGGCCAAACGGAGATCCAGATCAACTGCAGGCCAGACCGATCGACCGGCCAGGTTCGAAATGCCGCCGGACAACTGGAGCTGTCGGCGCCACACCCGCCTGGGTCCTTTGGCCAGGGCCAGGGTGCGCGGTTGGGATTCGAAAGTGAGCCGATCCAAGTGAAGATCCGTCCCCGTGACGTCGAGCTCGGCTACCTGTAGACCGTCGTCACCCAGGCATTTGATCAGATAGGAGCCCGGCAGCAGGGGAAATCCCCCCGGGTGATCAGGGCCGAGCTCGGCCAACACCCGTCGTCCCGCACCATCCAGGATGTAACAGATCGCCGCCCGGAGGTCGCCCCAATGGACCCGGTACCGACCCCGTTCCAGGTTGGCCAGGATCACATCACCGGCACCGTGGAGGTTGATCTCAAAGGCCGCGTGTTGCGGACCGGCCGGTCCTCTGAGGGTCGTGGCCAATACCCGGGAGTAGAGGTGTGAGTACAACTCGCCGACCGACACCCGGCCGTCCCGGTCTTGGTCTGCCGCACCCCGCAGACCGGAGACCAGAAACTGGGCAAACGGCGACGCTTTGAGCATGGCGGATTCGTACGAGAGCTCGTTGAACCCACTGGAGGTGATCAGGATTTGTCCTTGGGGGCCGAGCGGGGTGACGCTGATATCGAGCCTAGGCACTTTGACAAAGCCCTTGGTCGTCAAAAAGGCGCCGCTCTGACATGCGTCCACGAAAACCACCGCCACCCGGGCGCCGGTGGCGACGATACGGTTTCGAATATCGCGCCAGGGCCAGATCTGACCGGCGAAATGGAGCCCTCGATGATCCCCGTGAGCGGACAGGAAGACCAGCAGTCGATCCTCCCCGTTGATCCTATCGGCCAGGGCGGTGATCGCGCGCCGGGCCGTCGTCAGGCCGGTACCGATCGATGTGGTGAGCCGGGCTCGGGTCACCGCGCCCACCTCTACCAGGGTTTCCCCCACGTGCAGGGCATCCGATTGGGCGTACCGCAGATCCCGGTCGGACTCCAGGCCCTCGTTGTGGGCGATGACCACGGCGTGGGTTTCACCGGCCGCGGCGACCGCTGCGCCGAGGAACAGACAGAGGATCGCACAACACACCATCGCCCGGTAGGGGAGGGGGGTGGCGGTGTGCTGGTCCCATCGGTTCATTGTTGACTATCTCGGGCCGCCGGTTGGATCTCGAAGGAATAGACGATCCGGTAGAGCCATGTCATCGGCGAACACTCCCCCCGAAAGCGCCGGTGCCCCCTGAACGCCCGCAGGAAAACCTCCTGGACCGCATCCATGGCCTTGTCCTCATTGCCGAGCAGCTGCACACACCTGCGAAAAACCACCTCACCGTATCGGGCGAACAACTCACCCACAGAACTCGTAGCTTCAGCACTCATCGCTCGAATCGCCGCTTTCCCCTGTTTGATCCCCCAGTCGGTGAATCGGGGAACCAAAAAAGTCTACCGACAAACATTTTCTGGTCGAGAGGGCAACAGGGGGTGATTCGCAGGCCCACAACTCAAAAAGTCAGCCGGTGATAAAATAGAACCCCATGCGAAACAGGATACTCACGTAGCGGGATTGCCTTTTGTCCTCGGGGACCAGTCCGGTCGGATCCAGGGAATCGGAGAGCAGGTGCATGGTGAACTCGGCTGACGGCACGATGGCGACCTTTCCGATTTCGATGGCGTAACCCAGGGTCACCTTCGGTCCCAGATTGAAGCGCCGGTGGTACTCCCAGTCGTCTTCTTCCCACGTGTATTCTGCAGAATCTCCATCGTAATAACCAGTCGAGGTCGCGGACAGGGCCACGTAGGCTGCGATTCCTGCGCCGGCCTGGAAACCGAGGAGGTTGAGCTTCAGCCCCACGGGCAGCTCCAGGTAAACCACCGTGTCCACCAGTGAGTCGAGATCGGACAGATCGGTGATCTGGTTGCCCTTGGTCACGATGCCGAACCCGGTAGTCACAGCCAGCACGGGAACGAGGTAGATATCGACATCCAACCCGAGGGCCACGGCAAAGGCCGGGGTCAGTCGGGCATCGGGACCGTTGGCGTTCTGGACGTTCTCTTCGTCCCACAAGCTGCCCACGCTCCGGGTGCCGCCGAGGCCGAAGCTGCCCCCGAACCAGACCTCACCCGCCTGGGCGGCCAACGGCGTCGCGCAACTGCCCCAAACCAGTAGAAACAGTAATGCTCGCATCTGTTCAGTCCTTTCTCAATTTTCAGATAATCATTTGAGGCGGGAGTCTTCAATACCGGGGAGACTATTTCTGCTTGCGACCCTATTTGCAGTGTGGAATACTGACCAAAAATGAACGACAGTCAAAATACACCACCCAAAAAAAGCGCCAAACGGGAGGCGATTCTCCAAGCCGCCTGGGGGTTGATCCGCCACTACGGCTACACCAAGACCACGGTCGATGACATCGCTCAAAAGGCGGGTGTGGGAAAGGGAACCGTCTACCTTCACTTTCGCTCCAAAGCCGAAATCATGCTCGCCCTGGTCGAGCTGACCAATGAGCGCATCATTACGGATTTGGAGCGCATCGCCGCCAAGGAGACGCCCGCTGCCGAACGCCTGCGGGAGTGCCTGTTGCACCGCATCATGACGTTGTTCGATATTGTCAATCGCTATCCCCACGGGCAGGAGATCATCAGCTCGATGCTACCCGATATCGTCAAGCGACTCGATCGGTATGTCAAACGTCATGGCGCGATTCTCGGTCACATCATCGAACAGGGCACCCAGGCCGGCGTTTTATTGGCCGACGATCCGGAGACCACGGGCCAGATGTTGGCCAAACTGTTCGAGCACTTCACCCCGCCCTACTATCGATTTCGCTCGCGAAAATCCCTCGAGCGCTTTGCCCATCAGGTGTTGGACCAGTTGCTGGTCGGTCTGGAAGCCCGATCGTAAGGTTCATTATTATGAACCGGATCGAGTAGCCCTCTTTAAATATCAACAAATTTTGAAACTCCCATGTCGGCGCTGAGCTCGCGAGAATCGGCCGAAAATTGGGAATGCACTGTAAAATGGGACGGATTTTGCCCTCAGAGCGTCCCAGCGGGGGCAGTTGACAAAGCCGTTGAATATGCGATAAAATAAATTGAAAGGTTCATTATGGTGAACGATGTCCACTAAGTATCAAGCACCCTCAGTAAAAAAAGCATTTCAAATTCTACGGCTCATCTCCCGCGAAAAACAGGGCTTGGGCATCAGCGAGCTGGCCAAACGGCTGAAGCTGAGCAAGGGTACCGTACACGGAATTACCATCGCGCTGGAAGACGAAGGCGCGATCATTCGCGATCCGGTGACCAAGAAATTCACCCTGGGCTACACCATCGTGGAGCTCGGCAAGAAAGGTCTCTCCAAAATGCCCCTGCGCGCAGTGGCCCGACGGCACATGGAGGGCCTGGTCGACGAGATTGGCGAGACCGCATTTTTGGGAGTGCTCAAGGACGATTCGGTATTTGTTCTCGATGTCGTGGAGAGCACTTCGGATTTCAAGATCACCTCCCCCAGTGGGATCAAGCTCTCCCTCTCGGCGGGAGCGACGGGCAAGCTGTTCCTGGCCCACATGGATCCCAAGGCCTCCCGGCAATACCTGTCGACCAAGGGATTGGTGAAGTACACCGATCAGACGATCATCGATCTCAACCTGTTTTTACAGGAGCTCGTCGAAATTCGTAAGCAGGGCTACGCCATCGATCGGGAGGAGTATCTGGACGGTGTCCGAGCCGTGGCGGCCATGATCAAGACCGACGAAGCGCCGTTGGCCGGCATCTGGGTCGTCGGATTCTCTGCCTCATTGGACAATCGAAAAATCCAACACGTGGCCAATCGCACCCTCGATGTGGCCGAACGCATCTCCCGGGATTTGACACACAACGATTAGGATCCCGGGGCAGGTTCCAATCGACTACAACTGTTTTTTGCGGCATTCCTCTCGATTGCCGATATTTCTCGTGAGGGGACCGTGGGATTGTTCGGTACAATGGGATTATTCGACCCATTGGATGCGAAGAAAATCCGGCCGATTCTCTTCTGAGCAAATTCAATTTTACAGGCATAAATACTCATTCAAATGTATGTCGGCGTTGGGTAAAAGCTTTCGTTGACAGTGGGGTAATCAATATGTTTTGGTACAATTGAAAATCTAGTTCTCGGAGGACTATTTGAAAAAAGAGAAGTTTGTCATTATCGGTGCAGGACCGGTGGGAAGTATTCTCGCGGCCCATTTGATTCAGGGGGGGCACGACGTCACATTGGTCGACATCATTCGGGCCCATCTGGACAAGATGCGAACAGATGGCCTGGTCATCAATGGCAAGACAGCGCTGACCGTCCCCATTACAAAGACATTTGAAACCGTTGACGATCTCGTTCGGACCGGCCAGAAGTTTGACTATGCGTTCGTCTGCGTGAAGACGCCGATCATCCGGATCATCTTGGGTTCATTGCCCAGAATCCTCACCGACGGCGGCACGGTGATCAGCTTTCAAAACGGGTTGGACACGGGCGCGGACATGACCGAGGTGTTGAGCCCCGAGCGAATCCTGCGGGGCGTGGTCAACTATGCGGGGAACATGAACGGCATGGGCAGCGCATCGCTCACCTTCTTTCACCCACCCAATTACATGGGGGCCGCCATCCCCGGCAACGAGTCGGCTGAGGAAAGGGCGAAAGTGCTCGCCGCGCTGATGACCGAAGCCGATCTGCACACCGAGTTCACCGCCCAGATCAGAAAGTACGTTTGGGCCAAGGTGATTCGCAATGCCGCTCTGATGCCGATCTCCGCCTTGACCGGGATGAACATGACCCAGGCGATGGAGACCGAAAAAAGCCGTCGGCTGGTCGAGCGGCTGCTCACCGAGTGCATCGCCGTGGCCCGCGCAGAGGGGTTCGAATTCGATCAGGCGTACTACGATGAATCACTGACCTATCTCAGCAACGGCGGGGCCCACAAGCCGTCCATGCTGTACGATGTGCGCGAGGGTCAGATCACCGAGATCGGTTTTTTGAATCACAAAATCGCCAAGTATGGAGAGAAACACGGCGTCGACGTGACCTACAATCGGGTCATCGCCGATCTGGTAATGTGCATCGACGAGCTGACCAAGCTCGGCCGTCAAAAATAAACTGGCTTTGCGAGTTGGCGCAAGGCGACCATCCACACAGGGATTTCTTTTTTTGGCAAGGAGGCAAAACATGGCGTTGGATTGGATCCCACGAGAGGAAGGAACCAAAGATCACGATCTATGGGGCGATCAGTTTTTCAGCGACGAGGCACCTGGCGTCAAATATCAACTGCGGCCGATCATCAATCCCCAAACGGGTGACGAAGTCGAAGGGCTCTACTCGGCCTGGGTTATTTTGAACAATCCCGCGCAATACAATTCGTACACCACCGGCATGGTCAAGGGGATAATAGCCGGTTTCCACAAGGCGAGCATGGATCGCCGTGTGGTCTCCGTCATCTTCACCGCCGAAGGGGACAAGGCGTTTTGCACCGGGGGCAACACCAAGGAATACTCCGAGTACTACTCGCTCAAGCCGACCGAATACGCGCTGTACATGGATCTGTTCAACGCGATGGTCGACGGCATCCTCAATTGCAAGAAGCCGGTAATTTGCCGGGTCAACGGCATGCGCGTGGCCGGCGGGCAGGAAATAGGCATGGCCTGCGATATCGCCGTCTCCTCGGATTTAGCTGTTTTCGGTCAGGCCGGTCCCAAGCACGGCTCCGCACCGGTCGGCGGCTCGGTCGACTTTCTGCCCTGGATGCTCAACATGGAGCAGGCGATGTGGAACTGCATCTCCTGTGAGATGTGGAGTGCCTACAAAATGAAACAGCTCGGTCTGATCTCCAAGGTGGCTCCGGTGATCAAGCAGGACGGGAAATGGGTGCGCAATCCCCAAGTGATCACCGACAAGTATATCGACGACGGCGAAATCGTTTACGGCGAGTTCAAGACCGGCGCCGAAGCCAAAGCGGCGCGCCAGCTGGTCAAATCGGCCACCACCGATTTCGAGCGTCTCGATGCTGAGATCGACAAGGTGTTGTGGACGTTCACCAACCTGTTTCCCCATTGTCTGCAAATGTCCATTGACGCGGTGCGGCAAAAGAAGAAGTTCTTCTGGGATCAGGGCAAGCTGGCGTATCGTCACTGGCTGGCGACCAATATGAGTTCCGAAGCGTTTCTCGGCTTCACCGCGTTCAACACCAAGAAGATCACCCAAGAGGACACGATCGACTTCATCGAGTATCGACGGCAGATCGCTTCGGGCAAGCGGGTGGACGACGAGCTGTTCGAGGCGGTTTTGGGCAAACCCAAGTAGGAGGGACGAGCATGGCTGAGATACCGCAGCAGCTCCAGGCCTGGCAGATGGTCAGTCCGTGGACGCGCAACAAAGAAACGAAGGAAAAGACCCCGGGGATACTGGAGCGGACGACGCTTCCCGTGCCCGAGCTCAAGGCCGGCGAAGTGCTGGTCGAGGTGGCCGGGTGCGGCGTCTGTCACACCGACTTGGGCTACTTCTATTTCGGCGTGCCGACGGTCAACAAGCCGCCGATGACGCTGGGCCATGAGATCAGCGGTCGGGTGGTCGCCGGGGACAGCGCCTGGGTCGGCAAAGAGGTGATCATTCCGGCGGTGATGCCGTGCAACGATTGTCCGATTTGCGCTTCGGGCCGCGGCAATCGCTGCCTGGCGCAGAAGATGCCCGGCAACAGTCTGGGTATCTACGGCGGGTACGCCAGTCATATCCCGGTGCCTTCGACTGATCTGTGTGAGGTGAGCCATCGCGGGGATATTCCCCTCGAGCGTCTGGCCATCGTCGCCGATGCGGTGACCACCCCTTACCAAGCGGCGATGCGCGGTCAGATCGCCGATGGGGATCTGGTTATTGTGACCGGTGCCGCCGGTGGTGTCGGGTCGTACATGGTCCAAGTGGCCAAGGCCTTTGGTGCCAAGGCGGTGGTGGGCATCGACATCGACGACGCCAAGCTGGAAAAAGCGCTGAAGTACGGTGCCGATTTTGCGATCAATGCAATGGGTAAGGACGTCAAGGCGATTCGCAATGAGTTCCGCGCCATCTGCAAGGAAGCGGGGCTACCCCACAATTACGGCTGGAAGATCTTCGAGGTCTCCGGCTCCGGACCGGGACAAGAGATCGCCCTGTCGTTGTTGTCATTTGTCGGCAAGCTCGTCGTCGTCGGATATTCGACCGCGGTCAACCAGTACGCCATCTCCCGGCTGATGGCCTTTGACGCCGAACTGATCGGCAGCTGGGGCTGCCTGCCCAAGTACTATCCCAAGGTGCTGGAGATGGTGCTCGACGGCCGCATTCAAGTGGAGCCGTTCGTGGAGACCCGCCCGATGAGCACGATCGCTCAAACCTTCGAAGAGGCCCACGCCGGAAAATTGACCAAGCGCGTGGTGCTCACACCGAATTTCTAATCTAATCCAATCCAACAAGTCGAATCAGGCGACGGGTCGTAGGGTGCTCGGATTGGCCACGAGCGGTGTGCTATGCCGATGGGGCGCAATCCAGCTGCCCACAGTGTCGATGTGCAGACCGAAGGCGAGCCCCACGACGAGGGCGTTGAAGGCGAGGAAGACGGCCAGGTGTGGCTCGATCAAGTGAGCGACCATCGCCCAGTCAAAGACTGCAACGATGCTCGGTGCGACATTCGGGGACAAGCCGATGAGGATCAGGCCGATGGCGAACTGCACCAGGCTGTACAGGTTGGTGTGGGTAATCGGACCGAACAACTTGCCCCGATCGTCGCTGCGGAAGCGCTCCAACAATACGCGGATGATCGGGTGAAGCACCAGGTACAGGCCGGTCATCATTCCCTGGTGAGAGATGAGCCCCAGCAGGGCCAGTTGAATACCGAACTGCCCCAGGTAGGCGCCCGTGCCGAAGAGTTGTGCCGGGTAGAGCCGCCGACCCGTCAGGTGGGGGGCACAGCGCACGACTTTGGCGTCGGGATTGGTATAGCGGATGCCGAGCGATCCGGTCGTCGGTTTGCCCCAACAACAGCCGTAGACGTGGCAACCGATCCGGGCAATGCTCTCCCCCAACGGCAGGGCAAAGGCCCAGGCATCGGTCAGGGCCAAGACCGGGGTCCCGGTGGCGTAGGCGTAGATCGCGATGGCCAAAGCACCACCACCGACGCCGCCGTGAAGCATGTAGCCCGGTTTGAGCAGGGTTTGGATCGGCCGTACGAAGAGCTCCCGCCATTCCAAGAGGATGCTGAACAACCGGGCACCGATCAGCACGGCAGGCAGTAGGATCAGCGAGGAGAAGCCGAGCAGCTGAATCGGATCCAGACCAATCATCTGGCTGTACACCGCGGCCACACCGGTACCGGCGATGAACGCCGCGGCGACGAAAAGACCATAGGTGACGAAGATCACCCGACCGGCTTTGAACAGCACGGTGTGGTTGTGAAAATCTCTAATAAACCGCCCGGGCCCGGTGTGGGGATGTGAATCGCCGTCGGTTGGCGTGATCAGATGCAATCTCCGTTGTGTCGTTGATGCAGCCATCTTGACTCACCTTGTCCTGTGGAATGGTCCCTGGGAACTGTGGGATTCTGAGTTTCATGTAAAAGGGAGTCAAAACCAGTGGGGTGCGTTACAGCCAAAAAGGTGGAGGAAGAAAAAAGGAGGGCAGCCGTGGAGAAAGGTGCCCCCCTTCCCCTCCTCAAAAACGGAGAAAACAATAAGGACTTCCAATATCGGGGCGGACGCCCGCCCGTGTCTTCACCCATATGGGTGATTTTTTCGAGTGAATACTCTGTTGCAGCTGAAAAGGGCCGAATCGTGTTGTGGAGAAGGGGGCTAATTGATGGATTTGCGGAGCACGTCGGATACCCGAAAATTGACCACTCGACGGGAATCGATGACCATCTTCTCGCCCGACTGGGGGTTGCGCCCGATGCGTTGTTTCTTGTCACGGGTGACAAAACTTCCGAATCCGGAAATCTTTACGTTTTCACCATTGGCCAGGGATTGCTTGATCAGTTCGAACACTTTGTCGACGTATTTCATCGCCTGTGCTTTGGTAATATCATTGAGCATCGCGTAAATCTGTTCCGCGAGATCGGTTTTGGTCATTGTTACCCGTCCTCTCTTTCCCCATGTGACATCGATGATGTGACGAGTAGCCGTATTCATTCGACGCCAAAAAATGGTTATCCTCAAGTAACATCAAAGACGCCAGGCGCAGACTATAACCAAACCTAATGGGGGAAGCAAGGCCGAAGCGAACAAGACACGCCACTACCCTGAGGCCCACGTGCGTCAGGCGTGTGCCTGGGGGTGACCTGCAGTGGCGTTGGTTATCTTGGCTATTTCCCTTGAGAGGAGATCATAGTCGAACGGTTTGGGCAAAAACCCTCGTGCCCCTTTGGCCAGCAGTCGCTTGACCTCTTCGTTCTTACTGTACCCGGAGCAGAGCAGCACTTTGACCTGGGGATCGAGCTCGTACAGGGCGTTGAATATTTCGGAGCCGTCCATCCCGGGCATCATCAGGTCGAGAATGACCAAGCTGATTTGGTCCCCCTTTTTGCGGTACAAATCGATCGCCGAACGACCGCTCTCCGCGAGGAAGACGGTGAAACCGAGCTTGACCAGCAAGCGCTTGGTCGCCTTGAGAATCATCCGCTCATCGTCGATCAGCAGCACATTGCCCGCCGGGGCTACAATCGGCGGGATCGAGGAGCGTTTACCGATGCCGGTGGGGGGCTTGTATTCTGTGGCCGGCAGCATCATGGTCACCGAGGTGCCCACTGTGGGTTTGCTGTCCACGTGCACTGTACCGCCGTGATTCTCCACTGTGCCGTAGACCATCGAGAGCCCCAACCCGGTTCCCTTTCCCTTGGGCTTGGTGGTGAAAAACGGCTCGAACACCCGAGACAGGGTATCCCGATCCATCCCCGCGCCGGTGTCGGTCACACAGAGCTCTACATAAGGGCCCGGGGGCAACATCAGGGAGCCTTTGGCCGAGCCGTCCAACTCGGTGTTTCGCGTGGAAATCGACAGTTCCCCGCCGTTTTGCATGGCGTCGGACGAATTGATACAGATATTCATCAACGCGTGTTCGATCTGACTTGCGTCCCCTTCGACAAACCGCAAATCCGGTGCTGGTGACGATTTGATCGCGATCTTTTTGGAGATCGTGTGTTTGAGCAAATTGATTACCGTATTGACGATGTCGTTCAACGCCACTCGTTCCCGGTTGTACTTACCCCGGCGCGCGAATCCCAGCAGATCCCGAGTCAACCGAGTTCCCTTGCGGCACGCGGCGAGTATCGACTCGATGTCGTCGAAGCGGTGATCCTCTCGCTCGGTTTCGTCCTCCAATGCGGATGCGGCCCCCATGATCGCCGCCAGGATGTTGTTGATATCGTGGGCCACGCCTCCGGCCAGGCTACCGATGGCCTCCATCTTTTGCGATTGCTGCAACTGGGTTTCCAGGGCCAACTTCTGTTCCGCAGATTCCCTCATCTCTGTGATATCGTTGAGAAAATTCAACGTTGCCGGCCGATTCTCCCAGGTGATTTTTACCGCGCTGACCTCCACCCACTTCACGTTGCCCCGGCCGTCGACAATGCGAAAGATAAAGTTCTCACCGAGCTTCTCGCCCCTCAGGCGTGTGCTGTACCGCCGATCGACCGTCTCCCGATCCTCGTGATGAACCCAGTGGATGAACCGCTGGCGATACAGCTCGTCGATGGGCCACCCGCAGATCTGCACCGCCTTGGGATTGGCCAGCTTGATCAATCCCTCCTGTAGAACGATGATGCCCTCCTGGGCATTCTGGATCACCCGCCGGTATTTCTCCTCAGACTCTTCCAACGCGGCCTGAGCCCGGAGCCGTTGAAGTGTTCCCCCCACCAGACCGGCGATCACCTCCAGCGCCCGGCGGGCCGGTTGGGCAATGGCCTCGTGCTGATGGGAGGCGATGTTGACCAGGGCCACGGTGTTGCCCTCGAAAATCACCGGAATGACGGCGAGGGATTTGATGCCCTCGGATTGATACGGGATGGCCGAGGTGTGTTGGGCCAGCTCAGCGGTGGAGAGGTAGAATGTGCGGCCTTTGAGGGCGACCTTACCCTGTGCGGTGTCCTTATCGAAATAGCCCATCTTGTCGACGAAAGAATCCGACAGGTTGCGGTGCACCACGAGCTCCAGGGCACCGGACTGGTCGTCGACCAAGTAAACCCCACCGCAGTCCACCCCGTCGATTTGAACCGCCGCCTCGAGCACATAGGCCAACGCGTCGGGCAATCCTCTGGCGGTTCCCAGGGCGACCCCCAAATCCCGCTGCACCCGCAGCAGGTTCTCTGCCCGTTTCTTGTCGGAGATGTCCCGGGCGATCAGCAAAAAGCCGAATTTTTCATTTTTCTGACGCAACTCGGCGCTGGTCAAAAAGACCGGTACCCGCTCGCCCCCCCGGGTCAGCAGGATCGTCTCGATGTCTTGATCGGGCGGTATAATCTCCGGACCAACCGGGATCTTCAACCAGGACGGTCGGCTCGACTCAGCGGCAAAAAATGACTTCATCAACTGTCCCAGCAGCTCCTCTGATGCATACCCCAGCAGCTGCTGGGCCGCTTTATTGGCCAGCCGAATACGGCCTTCCAGATCGACCAACAACAGGGCGTCGGCGATCGTCGAGACGATGGTCTGAGCTGCCGAACCGGGGGAGACGCGAAACAGCTGGTGTTTCCACATCGCAAAGCCGATAAACCCCACCACGACGATGAGGGACACACTGACGAGGGTTGGTGGATCGAAATTGAGCATGCGCAGTACCGATTCGACGACCGCGCAGACGATGCCGATCAACGAACCGATGATGAAGATGCGCGTTTGATTGCGTTGTCGTTCGTCCTGTGACGAGCGATAGTAGCGAATCAGCCAGTAGAGCGACAATAGACAGGCGAGGTAGAACCAGCTGTGGACCGCCAGGGAAACAGGGGTTCGCTCGGTGAAGTGGTAGACCCAGCCCGATGCGGTCTTCACCGGCATGCCGGTGATGAGGTGGGTGGAAAGCTCGATGATCGTTGCCACACCTGCCGGAAGGTAAACCGCGACCAGGTACCAGCAATCCCGGGGCCGCTGCAGGCGCTCGGTGAACCGCAAAAAGAAATGCAGCAGTAGCCCGACGACGATGGGCCACAGGCTGAAGGCACGGCGCCAATCCGATGCTTCGGCAAAACTGTGGGATCGCCGTCCGCCGAACTCCATCAGTGCCCAGTAGGCCAGCCCCAGACAGAAGAACATGAACAGGCGGTTCTTCTTGTTTTTCGGATCAAATCCAAAGACCGCGATTCCCATCGCGAAACAGGCGATAGACGAGACGAGGGGGATGATCGAATGAAGGGTCATTTGGTATTGAGAATGCGTGTCAGGCGTGACTGTTCAATCCTGACCAGGAGGGTTTTTTCCCTGAGCAGCCGAACCGATCCCGGCGGTGCGCCTCGGGGTTTCTGCACATAGCGACGCCGGGTGTAGATCACTTCCACCGGAGACTCGTCCGCTGCGCCGGAGAAGCGGGCGGCGAGATGGGCGGCGTCGATCAGGGTTTCCGGGAGGGGATCCTCCCCCCTTCCCAGGGGAACCACC
>JANQET010000155.1 GCA_028278265.1 Myxococcota bacterium | reverse complement strand
TTGCTGCGTAGCATCCCCTCCAGTCGCGTGCGATTTCTGGCCAGTCCCACGATGGTCCAACCCAGTTGAGACAGGGCACGGCTCAGGGCCAATCCGAGTCCCGATGAAGCGCCGGTGATCAGGGCCACCCCTGGCGAAGGGGGCATTTGATGCCCGGCCTCTGTCAGCGTGTGGGCGAGTCGTTGGTCAACAGCCGGTGATGGTATGCCGTACCTCGTGCATATGGACACCTGCTGCTCGGGAACAAAGACACGCCGGGGAGGATCGGCCTGCTCAATCCACTCGACACAAGCGTGCGCCACCTGTTCGGGGGAGATCATGCGCGATCGATCCGGAACCTCGACCCCGTACACTTCGGCATTGGACCAAAACCCGGTGTCCACATTGGTCGGGCAAATCGTTCCGACCGCTATCCCGAGGGGCTCGCCGACCTTGCGCAGGATCGTCATCGAGGCCTCCAGGGCGTGCTTGGCAGCGCCATAGGCGATTGAGCTCGGATAGGCCCGGTGTCCGCTCACCGACGAGACCGTGAGGAGGCGGCCGGTCAGCGCTCGGGTTTTCCAGGTTCTGAACGCCCTCAGGTTGACGAACAGGGGTGAGAAAAAGTTCAGCTCAAAGCTCTCGCTGAAGGACGCCGCCGGGATGGCGTCGAATTTGCCCATCACCCCTTTGCCGATTGCGTTGAACACCACCTGGGGCGGCTCGGCCAGCTGCTCGAACAGTGCCTCTATCTCATCCGGCCGAGTCAGATCGCAAAAGGAGAATGCCGCACCGGGGCAATCGCGAGCAACCCCTTCGAGGGCTGAACCGGGGCGGTCGGTCAGGTGGAGTCGAAATCCTCGGTCGGCCAATTGCCGCGCGACGAGTCCACCGATACCGCCCGCCGCACCGGTGATCAAACACACGCTCATCGGGAAACCAAATGTCGTTCACGCGGTGGTCTGTGAGATAGTACCCAAAAATCCATTTTAGCCTTTCCGTGAGCCATCGCCATTTTCGGGGCGGTTGGCTGGCTGTTGAATTGTCGTTTTCGTTGGACCATCACCCCACGGTGTCATATCTGTGCTGGGTTTTCAACGCAAGGCGGTCGTGGGGGGCGCTGCAGGCTAGAGGTTTTTCGTGCTGCCGCTGTAGGTCGTCTTACCGTCTTTGACTTTCTTTTTGACGACCACCGCCTTGTCGGGCAACCCGTCCCCGTCGGTGTCGACGTAGATGTATTTGACGATGTTGTCTTTTGGCTTCGCTGCCGGGGAGTTGACCGGTCTGGTCTTGCAATCGAAGTCGGCCTTGAACGACCACGGGCCGGTGGGGCTCCCCGATGAGTTTCTCACGTTGACCGTGCATTTTCCGGTTTTGGGATTGTACCGGGTCCAGACGTCGATCATGCCGTCGTTGTCCAGATCTTCGGTTTCCACGTCCCAGCCGGTTTTGAGGGTGAACTGCTGAGTGGAAAAGAGCAACGCCACCAGATCGATGGCGATTTGGGCATGGGTCGAAATCCCGTAGGGGCCCATCGCGGTGAACGTCACATCCAACGTCGGGCTCGTGGGATTGAAAATGGTCAAGGTTTCGCCGCCGATTTTTGCCCAGCCCTCGCCGGCTGCATCGTCGATTGACCAATAAGTGGTGTAGTCGTTGTCCTGTGCGTCGACCCCCACCTCAATCGAGACGCGCTCCTCTTGCACATCGACCAGCAGCAGGTCGATGATCGGTGGGTGCTCGAGAAAGGTGTAGGTCGAGAGGCCCCCGTCGGCTGCTGTGGGGTCCACAATCGCACAGGGGAGGTCGAGATAGGTGACTTGTTGGGAGAGTACATCGAATCCGGCCCCTCCCTCGGCCAGGAGCATCGAGCCCGGGTCGTATACCTTGACACTGATGATATATGATCCGGCCGGCATCGAATCCACCTGGTAGGCGTTGGTTTCGATGAACTGCTGTAAGAACAGAGTGTTGGTGTCCACATTGAAAATCACCATTTCCAGTCCGCCGATCTCATTGGAATCCAGCTGCACCTCCAATTCCAGCGAACCGATTCCCTGGGGTAATGCTGTTGCGTCGATTGACCCTTCGTGTTCGCAGCTCCAGGCAAAGAGAAACAGCACTACTGACGAAGCGACCCATCGTTTTTTTACAATTTCGTTCATGATTACTCCTTTTGTTGGTTGACCGTTACTGCCGAAAACAGCGACAGGCAGTGAAAGTTTTGTGCCAACACCCGATGGATGTCCGGCCCGGCGCTCACTGGCCGAAATTACAAAAGAAAGAGGTCAGATTCGAAAATGGAGAGGTGGAATTATGGGGGGAGTGAAAGTGGGATCGTAACTCGAGTTACGACCCAGGTTACGACGTCGGTGCCGGTCAGGACGATCAACCCGATGCGGTCATCGACGTGTAGGGATAGCCCTCGCGGCTATCCGTGATGTCCAGCACCGGCGTTGCTTCTCCGCTGGGCATCATATCCAGCCGATTCATAACAATTCGACCGTTGGCCACCCCTCAGCCGTTGTTTCATTAGAGCTGTAATAGCATTTGAATGGTGGAAGAGAAAGTGCTCGCGCCAGTAGATGATTTTACGGTAAACAAAAGTTAGGACTTTGTTGTTTTGTGGAATCAACGTAAAATTACGTGAAATGAAAAGCTATGAAAACCAGACGATCGACGGTCGCTACAGAGTAGAGAAGCTGCTGGGCAAGGGGGGGATGGGCAGTGTCTACTCCGGCCGCAATATTGCAGTGGGCAAACGGGTCGCGATTAAGTTCCTCCATCGGGAGCTGGCCGATAACGAAGAGATTGTCAAACGTTTCTATCGGGAAGCCCAGTCGGCTGCTGCACTCGAACACCGCAATATCATTGACGTTGTCGACATGGGGGTTTGGGAGGACGAACAACCCTACCTGGTGATGGAGTACCTGCAGGGGGAGAGTCTCGCCTCGCTGCTCAAACGGGTGGGGCGTATCGACATCAGCGCCGCCCTGGGCGTGCTGGAACCGACCCTCCTCGCACTGAGTGTGGCCCACCAATCCGGCATGGTCCATCGCGATCTCAAGCCGGAGAACATTTTTCTGGTGTATCAATCCAACGCGGAGCCGCTGGTCAAGCTGATCGACTTCGGCATCTCCAAAATCGCCGAGGGATCGGACAAGTCGCGGCTCACCGCCACCGGCTCGATTATGGGCACCCCGGCCTACATGGCACCGGAACAGGCGATGGGTAATTCGAATGTGGACCATCGCGCCGATTTGTACGCCATCGGGGTGATTCTGTTCGAGATGCTCACGGGCGAGCTGCCTCAAACCGGTAAAAACTACAACGAGTTGCTCATGGGGATTCTCACCAGGGATCCCCGTAGAATAAGGGAGATCAATCCGGACTTGCCCCTCGAGCTCGACACCTTGGTCAACAAATCCCTCGATCGGGAACCGGCCAACCGACACCAAAGCGCCCCTGCTCTGCTGGAAGAACTCCGAGAACTGCAGGGATTTGCCGAACGCCGGGAGAACCTCACACTCCTGGGGGACCGGATCAGCACCGACAACGTCGCTTGGGGAGACCTGGGGTCAAAGTCGAGCAAGCCCAGCTCGCAAAATCGATCCGCTTCAGAGCTGCTCTCGGAGATCGTGGATCGGGAGATGGCCGGAGAGAGCACTAGCTCCCCCTCGGGAACAGGCCACAACAGGGGCGGTCGAAAGGCACTGCTGGTAGCGGTGATCGCGGTGTTGGTCGCGGTCGGTGGCACAATTGCCTGGAAGCTGACGACCCAAACGAACCAGCCGCCCCACACCGTACCCCTGGCCGCTGCACCTGCAGACAAGGTGCCATCGACACCATCTGCCAAGACAGCCGGCAACACAGTTGCGATCGAATTGTCGCAACTCCCCCAGGACGCTGCGGTTTTCTACAATGACGCGCCGATTGTGATGAATCCGCTCAAGCTGCAACGAAGTGAGGGGTTGTCCGTGATTAAGGTTACCCGCCAGGGGTACCAGCCCTTTGTCGTCTCTGTGGTGCCGGACGAAGACAAGACCATCGCGGTGGTGATGCAACCCGAGCCGGCCGATCGGCAAAAATCGACCTCGAGTCCCAGACGGAGTGCCTCGCGTTCAAAGAAGAAAAAGTCGAAACGGTCAAAAAAAGAATTTGTGGAAAAACAAGACGAGGTCAAGTCCAAACCAAAGAAGAAGACCCTGACCAAGGGGAAACGGGATACGAGATTTGCGGACGATTGGGAAGATTGAGCCCAAAGGAGACAGCATGCGTCTGAACATCATGATGGGGACAGTTCTCGTGCTCTGCTTGTCGGCGCTTTCCAGTGCTGCCGGGGAAAAGGACGAAGCCAAAAAGCACTTCAACGCCGGGCAGAAGTTGAGATTGATGGAGGATTACGACGCTGCGGCGACAGAGTTCGAGCTCTCGGTGCGCCTCTATCCGACCAAAAATGCCCTGTTCAATTTGGCCAATTGCTACAAGGCGATGCACCGATACGACAAAGCGCTGGAGATGTACGAGCGCCTGCTGGCCGAATTCGGTGACAAACTGAAACCGGAGATGAAAACCGCCACCAACGCGGATATCGCTACCCTGCGCTCCTTGTTGGGGGAGTTGACCATTCAGGTGAACGTTCCCGGGGCGACGATCGTCGTCGACGGTCGGGAGGCGGGAAAGAGCCCGCTCACCGATCCGGTCATCCTCTCCCCCGGCGAGCATATTATCGACGTTTCCCAGGAGGGCATGGAACCGGCCCAACGCAAAATCGTGATGGTGGCCGGCGAAAAAATCACCTCCTCGTTTGCGCTGCAGGCGGTCGCCCCGCCGGTCGCCGATCCCCCGATCGAGCAAAAAGAACCGATTGGGCCGCCCCAGCCCGCTGCCGAATCGACGCCGCCGATCGCGCAACCGAGCCCCCTCGAACCGACGACACCCCCCGCCGGTTTGACCCAGCAGGTCGAGCTTGAAAGTGGGGGGCTCTCGGTTCTCTTTTGGATCGGGGCGGGTAGCACCCTGGCGGTGGGCGCCGGGGGCGGTGTGTTTTGGTGGTTGGCGCTAAAAGAGCGCAACTCCTTCAACGTTGCGAATGAAGAATACGATCCCGATTCGAGCAGCATGGACGATTGGGAAGCGATCGATCAGCACGCAAAAAAAGCGAACATGTACAACATCATCGCGCTCGGCGCGTCCATTGGTGCCGGTGTGCTGTTGGCGGGTACAGTGGTCGTGTTGATACGCGATATTAGAAATAAACCCGGGGAACGCCCTGACCGTGTGTCGGTAAATCCCGGCGGGATTGCTGTCCGTTTTTAATCGAGGCCCAAGAGGAAATGGCGATGAACAATATATTGAACAGAATCTGGGGAATTGGCATTGCGGCCGCGTGTCTCTGGCTCGTCTCCTCCCTGTCGGGTTGCTTTGATTTGAAAGTGCCCGAGAAACCGAGCGCGTCCGGCGACGCGGACAGCGATTCGGACAGCGATTCGGATAGTGATTCGGATAGTGATTCGGACAGCGACTCGGACAGTGATTCAGACAGTGATTCGGACAGCGATGCGGACGGGGACTATTGGGTCGATGGCTACTGTCCCGGGTTCGAGGCCGACAACACGACCCCCATCCCCGCGTCTGACGATTGCAAGTGGATCGATCCGGTGGGGTGTTGTGTCGATGGACACGATCATACGATTTGGTGCTCCGATGATGGTAGTGAGCTCTACTGTTATAAATGCGCGTCGTTTTGTGGATGGGTCGCGGACAAGAATTGGTATTACTGTGTGAATGAAGAGACCGGGCCGGATCCCAATGGATTGCCGATGGACTGCGCCTATTGTGAAAATGCGGTTCCTGATGTTGAGGCTTGGGGGGAGACCTGCGGCGACAACAGCCACTGTCCGGCAGGTGCCGATTGTGTGCTAATCGGTGAGGATCTGCACGGATATTGTGCGCCGGAATGCTGTCACTTTGGTGACATCGACGAGGATTATTGCACCGAAGTCTCCGATGGCGAAGAGAAATGTGCCATCGGATTCACCTCTGACGGCACCATCTTCAACCCGCCTTACCACTGCGCGATCATCTGCGAAACCGATGAGCAATGCCCCTTGGCCAATGAGTGCGTGATCGAAGCGGGGGAGACCGAGGGGTTTTGCAACAGCACCTGTCGCAACACCGTCCAGGGGGTTGCTGACTGGGGTACCGCTTGCTCGGGTCCGGAGGACTGCCCGGAGAACACGGATTGTGTCATGCTGGGAACGGCTACTGAGGGATACTGTGGACCGGTCTGTTGCAATTTTTCCACAGCCGATCCCGAGTATTGCCTGGATATTGCTCCTGGTCAGGAAAGGTGCCTCGTCGGCCAACAAGCCGCCGAGGGGGAACCCTTCTTGCCGCCGTACCACTGTGTGGTCCTCTGCAGCGATTCCTCGGATTGCCCATCAGAGTTGGAGTGTGACACCGACCAGGGGGCATGTCTCACCGCACCGCTGGGACACTGCCCCGAGTAGCCCCCGCCCCGGCCCTCCCCCGGCGGGGGAGGGTGAGGGAGATAGAGTTTTCCATTGGTTACACCACCGATCCCTTCTGGTTCCCTCCCCCAACGTCCAATTGTCCACCAGGGGAGGGCGAGGGCGGGGGCTCTTCCGGCTTTGTCTGCAACGGTATTTCTTTTTGAACTTTTAGCGATCCACTGCATTGTTCTATTGTCGTTAATCTTTCTACAACCGGGGTACCCATGGTGAATCCGACAATTTCAACTATTGGCGGCAAGCTGCTCCTCACCGGTGCGCTGTGTGGCGTGTTGATCAGCTGCTGCAACGCTTGCGACGAATCCGATTCCGATCCGGACAGCGGTCCGGTCCTGTACCTGGATCCCTTCGTCCCGTTGGAGGCCCGGGTGGATGATTTGCTTTCGCGGCTGACCCTCGAGGAAAAAATCGGCCAGATGTCCAATATCAATCCGCCGATCGATCGGTTGGGCATCCCCGCTTACAACTGGTGGTCCGAGGCGCTGCACGGTCAGGCCCGGGGCGGGCTGGCCACGGTTTTTCCGCAGGCCATCGGACTGGGGGCCAGCTGGGATACGGCGTTGATGCGGCGCATTGCCACCGCCATTTCCGACGAAGCGCGGGCCAAGTATCACCAAGCGCTGCGAGAGGATGCGGGGGATCGCTTTTTGGGGCTCACGTTTTGGTCGCCCAACATCAACATCTTTCGCGATCCGCGCTGGGGGCGGGGGCAGGAGACGTATGGTGAAGATCCCCACCTGACGGGCCGGCTGGCGGTCCAGTTTGTCGAAGGGATGCAGGGGGACGATCCCAACTATCTCAAGACCATCGCCACGGTCAAACACTTTGCCGTGCACAACGGGCCGGAGGTCGATCGGCACGTTTTTGACGCCCGGGTCAGTCCGCAAGACCTGCACGAGACCTACCTCCCGGCGTTTAGAGAGGCCATCGTCGAAGGCCGGGCCCAATCGGTGATGTGTGCCTACAATGCGGTCGATGGTCTTCCCGCTTGCGCCAATCCAACCCTGTTGGACACAGTTCTTCGCCATGAGTGGGGCTTTGCAGGTTACGTGGTCTCTGACTGCGGCGCTGTGGGCGATATCTTTTACAACCACTTTGCCGTCGGCAGTTGGGAAGAGGCGGCGGCGATGGCAGTCACCGCCGGAACGGATCTGAATTGTAGCCTGGCCAACTTCACTGCTGAGTACGACGAATACGCCTACCTGGATATCGCTGTATCGAAGGAGATGCTCGTCGAGGCGGATTTGGACCGCGCGGTGCGGCGTCTGTTGATGGCCAAATTCAAGCTGGGCATGTTCGATCCGGCCTCCCAGGTTCCCTATGCTCATATTCCGTTTGAGATTGTGGATAGCGCTGACCACCGTCAACTGGCCCTGGAAGCGGCGCGCAAATCGATCGTGCTGCTGAAAAACGACAACCAGATCTTGCCCTTGGGCAAAACGCTCAACCGCGTCGCTGTGGTCGGGCCGAATGCTGCTGACCCGCGGCTGTTGTTGGCCAACTATCACGGCAATCCCAGTCAACGAGCGACCATCCTCGACGGGATTCGGCAGGCCGTGTCCCCCTCCACAACGGTGAGTTTCGCTCCGGGAGCCGTGGTGGCCGACACCATTCCCCTCTATCAGCCGGTTCCGGCCGGGGCGCTCTTCCACGAACAGGACGGTGGGCTCTCCCCTGGTGTCCGCGCCCGGTACCACAACGATGTGACGCTCCATCGATTCGATCCGGTGATCGCGTTCGAAGGGGATCCGGTGCTGAGCCGCGTCGAGCCTCAGATCGCTGTCTTGGCCTCGGAGACCGGCTTGCCTGCCGGGGATTTCACTCACCGCGATTTCGGCGTCATCTGGGAGGGCATTTTAATACCCCCGCAAACCGGCACGTACATCCTGGGGGGCTTTGGCTTCCACAATTTCAATGTCTACGTCGACGAAAAGCTGATCAGCTCGTATGCCAACGAGTTTCTGCAGTTCTACGCCGACGGTGAAGTCGAGCTGGTGGCCGGACAGCGCTATGCCATTCGGGTGGAGTACGCCACGGCCCAGCAGGCGCCCTATTTCGAACTGTTGTGGCAGCCCCCGTTACCCACTGCCGCGGAGCTGCGCCAGCTAGCAGTCGACCAGGTCACCGGAGCTGATGTGGCGATCGCGGTGCTGGGCCTCTCTCCCCGTTTGGAGAACGAGGAGATGCCCTTGGAAATCGACGGGTTTTTCGGTGGGGACAGAACCGACAGCATTCAGCTGCCCGGTCCACAGGCCGCATTGCTCAGCGCGTTGAAGGCCACCGGGAAACCGTTGGTGCTGGTGTTGACCAGCGGCAGCGCAGTGGCAGTGGATGAAACCGATATCGACGCGATACTGCACGCCTGGTATCCCGGCCAAGCCGGTGGAACCGCGGTCGCCGATGTCCTGTTCGGCAACTATAACCCGGCCGGCCGGCTGCCCATTACCCTGTATCGAAGCGTCGATCAGCTCGGCGAGTTCGATGACTACGAGATGAGCAACGGATTGGGCAAGACCTATCGCTATTTCACCGGTGAGCCTCTGTTCCCGTTCGGTCACGGATTGAGCTATACCCGGTTTGCCTACAATAACCTGGTCGTGCCGGCACAAGTGGCGGCCGGCAGCGCGGATGACCTCTTACAGGTCTCGGTGGAGGTGACCAATACCGGCAGTCGGCTGGGCGAAGAGGTGGTGCAGCTGTACATCAAAGACCTGGTCACCTCGGTCCCGACCGCGCTCCACGAGCTGAAGGGGTTTGCCAGAATCGAGCTGCTTCCCGGCGAAACAAAGACCGTGGCGTTTACGGTTTCCGGCCGGGCATTGAGTCTGATCGATGCACAGGGGCAGCGGGTGCTCGAGCCAGGGGCGTTCGAATTCACCGTCGGGGGTGGTCAGCCCACCGGCACGCTGCCCACCCAACAAGTGATCGTCGAGGTCACCGGTCAGGTCGTCTCCTTCCAACTCTGACAGCGCGCCCTCGATTTGATTCCACTGGAAACGGGGTCTATACTGACGTCTATCGGGGTAAATGTGTTTTTTCCAAGGAGACGCACGGTATGGAACTGTTGTTCGACATTGCTCGCCCCCCACTGTTTTTCAATGATGTATCAAAAGCGATTGTGTACACCACCGAGGAGGTCCCAAAGTGGTTGAAGCACAACATCCTGCGACGGTTGGAGCAGCTCGGGGTTGACCATGCCTGTGTGGATGATTTGTCGAAGATCGACCGCCGCCGCGCAGCCATCGGGGACTATTGCGAGAATGTGATTTTGATTCGGAAAAAGGGGCTCGATGCTCAAACATTGGCCCGAGCCAAGGAGATCCGGCCCGAACGGTTGATATGGATTCTGACCGAGAATCTGGCAGTGAACATGGTCGAATTTCGCAAGCGCGAGGTGACCGTCGACGGTGACCGTCTGCCCTTCACCCATCTGATGCCGGTAGAAGAGCTCAAGCTGCTGCACTATCTCGGCAAGCACGTATCTGCTCCCGGCGTGATTCTCGAGATCGGACCCCACTACGGAGGCAGTACGGTCACACTGGCGCTGGGTAACCGGAAAAATAGCTCGCCGGCGCAGATTTTCACCGTGGACTGCCTGATGCATGCGTCGTTTCACCGCTACATGCAGGAGTACGGACTCGAAGAGGAGGTGTCGTGGTTCGAGATGCCGTCTCAAGAGTTGGCCCGGTCGTGGGCATCGGTCAGCGAAAGCCATGGCGGACCGGCGATTCGGCTCCTCTGGGTCGACGGTGATCATTTGTACCCGGGGATCAAAAACGACCTGGTGACCTTTCTCCCCTATGTCGCTGAAGGGGGATGTGTGGTGCTACACGATTATGTGACAGCGTTTCCCGGCGTCATACAGGCGGCC
This sequence comes from Myxococcota bacterium, assembly GCA_028278265.1. Classification (GTDB taxonomy): domain Bacteria; phylum Myxococcota_A; class Polyangia; order JAAYKL01; family JAAYKL01; genus JANQET01. Next base: position 5,285 of record JANQET010000155.1, on the reverse strand, counting down.
TGGGAAGAGCTGTACAACAACGACGCCTTTGAAGACTTCACCGTTTTTCGGCAAATGCTGTTTGCCCGAAAGAAAGGGGGTAGCAGGGTCTCCGGCGCCAAGCGGTTGATACAGACGTCCCGACCGCCGAATGCGCCGGACATCGCCCTGAAATGGCTCGCCCGACACCCCCTGTTGCAGCACAAGAAAATCGCGCTGTTCGGTGGCGGCCGGCACACCGAGTCATTGCTCAACCTGGCCTACGAACACTATTCAGAGTTTGCCAAAACCATCTGTTGTCTCATTGACGATAGCGACGCGTGTTGTTGCAGCGGACGATTTCCCGCGCCGGTCCGCTCTCTCGACAGTGCGATCAACAGTGAGCCGGATTATATCGTCATCTCGAGCTACGATCACGAACCGGCCATACTCGATCAGCTGCAAGCCAAAAAGCGGATCCGCGACAAACTGGTGGGGATTTACACCAACGACCAATTCCATCGGTTTCTCGCTGACCAATCGTCAGTAAAGACCCTCTATTCCGAAGAGGATTTTCCCGCTTTGGCAGTACAGTGAGGAGCGACTGTCCAGTGTGCTCGTAACCGATTGTTCAGGCGTTCTTCGGGCTATATCTCCCTTTTGATCACTACCATCGTAATGTCGTCCTTGCTCGTGAAGTGACTACCTATGGCCGTGAGTATGGATTGTTGAATGTCGGTGACCGATTGGGTGCCGTGCTGTTTGAGCTGGTGTGCCAGGCGTTTGACCGAGAACATTTCTCCATCGTGATCTTGAGCTTCGGTAATACCGTCGGTGTACAGCAGCATGACATCGCCGGGATCCAAGTCAAGCTGTCCGACGGGTAGCAGCTCCCCGATTTCGTCCGCAATACCGAGCCAGATGCCGTTGGTTTCCACCTGATCGACACTTCCTCGGTCGTGGCGAAAGACCAAGATGTCCTGGTGCAGGCCGGAGAACAACAGCTTGCCCGTCGGTGTGCAATAGAACGCCGTCAGGGTCATGTACTTGCTTTGACCCAGCTTGGCGATGTTTTGGTAGAGTACCCGATTGACCGTTTGCAGTAACTGGGCCGGCGATTCGTCGCTGTGATTCTCCAGTACGGAGTGAATCGACGTCTGGGCCATCATCATCACCAGACCGGCCGATACCCCGTGACCCGAGACATCGCCGATCACCAGCCAGTGGTGATCGCCACAGTTGATCACATCGTAGTAGTCACCGCCGACCTCATCTGCGGTCTGCATGTACGCCGAGATATCGTATCCGGGAATGTGCAGGGTATGGGGCAACAGTACGGTTTGAATCTTCTGGGCCAGCTGCATCTCGCCCCACAGGGCGTCACGAGCTTGTTTGAGCTGCTCGTTCTTGGTCACCACTTCGGCGGTGCGTTCTTTGACCATTCGCGTCAGTCGCTTGCGGGCTCTGATTTGACGCCAGTAATACAAGCGAGAAACCGAGTAGGTAAACAGCAAGAAGGCCAACACGTAGAGCCCATAGGCCGGCGTGGTGCGATACCACGGCGGCAGGATGACGAAGCGGTAGGTCGCGATGGTGCTTTGATGGTCGTAGATGTTTTTGGCCTTCACCTGAAAGGTGTACGACCCCTCGGGCAAATTGGTGTATTCCTTCTTCGTGTCCCGGGACCACGGGCTGAACTCCCGGTCAAAACCCTCCAGGCGGTAGCTGAAGCGGTTTTGATTCACCCCCTCGTAAAATGCCGCTGCGAATTCAAAGGTCAGGTGACCCCGCTCGTGGTCGATCCGGTGAACGGCCCAATCCGGCTGAGTCGCCGCAATCCTAGTGGTGTGCTGCGCCGCCTCGTTCAAGGGGATGGCGGGGTGGTTGCCGTTGAAGATCGGCGTGCGATCCTTGGTCTCTACCCGCCGAACAAACGCGGGATAGTCCTGCTCGTAGTTCTTGTGCAGTGACGAGCTGCGGCGAAAGACCGTATCGCGATATCCGATCCAGACCGTGCCGTCGTCCATGATCCACCAATTCTTCCAACCCTGCTTGGTCGTTGGTAGACCGCGGAACGGATTGGGATCCCAAGTGAAAGCGTCGCCACTGGGCCGCCACATCCCGGGCCCCGCCACCCCGTCGGCGATCAAATGGTCTCCCCAGGAATAGATCTCGTAAGTCTCCTCCCGGTGCTGTGAAAATCGGGGATCAGGCGCAAAGTGAAGTTGATCGGGGGGCTGGTCGTTGGCCGGCTTCGGGTGATAGATCCCTTTGGTCGTCGTGACGATCAGTTCCCCGTTGACGAATTGGATGCGATTGCCCTCATCGCTGGGCAGACCGTGTTCTGGGCCGTACCTGGTGATAACGAACTCCTCGATGGTGTCCCCGGTGAAACGGAGTCGAAAGATGCCGTTGTGGGTGGTCGAGGCCCACACGTCACCGTGGTTGTCAACGGCGAGGTGGTCAAATGTCTCTCCGGCGATTGGCGGCCGGTTCATTTTGATTTGGCGGAGCGTCAACGGTTTTGTCCTTCCCTCGGATGCCGTTGATCCCCGCTGGTTGATTTGGAGACCAATCAGCCCCCGCCCGTACAAGCCGACAACATAGTGGTCCGGGAACCGCCCGGTTGGAATTGCGGACCAGATAATTCCACCGGATTCGATGACCTGGGCCAGCTCGGTCCCCTGATCGCCGCGCACCAGGTAAAACGTATCGTTGACGCCGGCCAACAATTCCGACCCGTAGGAGAACAGCGCAAAACACTGAATGGTGATGTTTTTCACCGGCAACAACCGATGGATGTCCCCTTCCGGTCGATGGCGATAGGGCGGTAGATAGTAGAGCCCGTTGATTGTTCCGAGATAAAACGTGCCCTGGTGCACCCGCGCTGCGGTGATGTTCGATTGAATGTCATCGATGACATCAAATCGCGTCCAAGGGGAATTGAGACGGACGTGGGAAATGCCCATGCCCATTGCCAACCACAGATTGCCATCCCGATCGATCGTCGAAGCAGAGGTCACCCCGCTGGTAAGCCCTTTTTGTTCATTGATGATCGCAATGATTTTCCCTGCCGGGCTCATGATGGCGACCCCTCCGCGCATGGTATTGAGCACGAAATTTCCTTCCCGGGTCACGCTCCCCTTGGCGCTCAACCGATTGTGCCGCACAAACTCGTCGAGCTCGGTTTCATACTTTGTTACCAATGGGGTGGTTGGAGGGGGGGTGGTTTTGGCCTTGGCCAATTCGTAGAGATAAAAGCCCTTTCTTTCAGCGGCAAAGAGCACGCGACCGGTTCCGTACGGGTAGCCTATCGATCGACGGTACTCGTCTTGCGCCAAAAACTCCGTTTGCGGGAGGAGAACCATGTTGCCCTCACGCCAGAGGAACCACCCCTTGCCGCTTTTCCACATCAGCAGGTCGTCGTTTATCTGTACTACCTTGTTGCCCGCACCGATGGGAATGACCTCGACACCGCTGTCAGACCAGCGGTAGATGGAGCGATCGGCTACGAAGTAGATCCCGTGCGTGGTGGCCTCGATGGACCAGATCTCGCCGAATTGACGGTGTTTTTCAGGGAGGTGCTCCAACAGGGAGCGGAATGCGGTGGTCCCGGTTTTGTCGGTGGCCAGGTAGCCGAAATCCTTCACCCCCCCGGCGTAGACAATCCCTTGATGATCAATGGCGAGGGATCGAACCCGCCCTTTGGACGATGACGGTACCAGGCGCCAAGAGACCCCATCGTAAATCAGCACGCCGTCGGAATTGGCAAAGTACATCAGGCCGCGGTGATCCTGGACCACATCCCAATTTTGCGATTCTGCCCCGTACTCATCGGGGGTATAGTTGTGAATGTACGGCGTACCCACTTTGGCGGCGGTGGAGGGAGGGCCCAGTGGGGAGGTCAATCCGGTGGGGACAAATCCGGCAAAGGCGATCCACCACCCGAACAACCCGATTGATAGCGATTTGCAGTAACCCGACGAGTGACCCAATTTCGTTGCCCCCAACCAGAAGCGGTTCTCTCGTTAAGTCTACGACGTTGGTTGCGATTGACAAAGGCCACCTCGCCTTTGGGGGGCGCCCGCGTCGCCTACACTCCGGCCATTCCCCCGTCCACGACCAGCTCCTCACCGGTGATGAAACTGGCCTCCCCGCTCATCATGAAGGCGGCGGCCCGGGCGATCTCGTCGGACTGGCCGATGCGCCCGATGGGCACCTGGTTCATGATGTTCTGGGACATTCCCTCGAGCTCTTCCGGACTGAGGCCGGTTTTGCCCCAAATGGGCGTCTCCACCGGTCCCGGACTGATCGCGTTCACCCGGATCTGTTGCGGGGCCAGCTCAGCCGCTGCCGTGCGCACGATGGAGCGTACCGCTGCTTTGGATGCGGCATACACCGACATGCCGGGCACGCCGGCCTGATTCGCCACCGAGGTGGTGATGAGCACCGAGGCTCCCTGGCGGAGCAGGGGAGCGGCGTGCTTGATCGCGAGCAGGGGGCCCTTGACGTTCACATTGAAAATCTGGTCGATCTGCTCTGCATCCACCTGTTCTATCGGCCTTGCCCTGACGATGCCCGCATTGAGAAACAGGGCGTCGATCGCTCCGTGTCGCTCCTTCAGCTCAGCGAACAGGGAGGCGATCGCCCTTGGATCCGCCGCGTCGGATTGAATCACCTCGACCCGGTCACCCAGCTCTTTTCGCGCCGCTTCTACCGTGGCGCTGTTGCGCCCGGTGATGATGACCTTGCCCCCGGCATCGGCGATGAGCTTGGCCGAAGCAAAACCGATTCCCGTCGTCCCGCCGGTGATCACTACGATTTTATTGTCAAAACGTGCCATTTTGTCCTTCTCCCAGGGCTCTCCAAGAACCCTTAGTTGACCGGTTGACTAAATTTCATGGAAAACAACTCCCATTTTTTTGGTCCCGGTCGTTTCGGTTGATGGTCTTTGCTACCCGTCGGTGGCCAGGCCGAGCAGCCGGAGAAAGGCGGGCTCGGCAGCGGATATCACCTCGGGCTCGTTGCGAACCTTACTTATCAGTACAACGCCCTCGAGAAAGGCGATTGCATTCTCGGCTGTCTGTTGCGCATCCTGTTGGGGCAGATCGCCGTTTTTTATCGCCCGGTCGATCAGTTCGGCAAACACGGCCACTTGTTCATCGAAAATGCGCCCCAAGTGCTGCTGCACCACCGGTGCCTGGGGCGCCAGCTCCAGCGAGAGATTTCCCAGCAGGCAGCCCCGAATAAACCCATTTGCCGCTTTTTCCAGGCGATGGTGCTCGGCCATTGTCGAGAAGAACCGACGCAGCTCCGTCAGCGGTTCG
>JANQET010000117.1 GCA_028278265.1 Myxococcota bacterium | reverse complement strand
TCAAAGATTTGGGCAGAATTCCCCAAGCGATACGGGAGGTGGCCGCAGAGCTCGAACCCTCCCGGTTGGCCCGGGCGCTCTACGAAGTCGCCCGCTCGTGGAACCGCTACCAGCAGGCCGGAAATGCGGACCGCAGCCTGCGCGTGCTCAGTGAAGATCAGTCCTTGATGTCGGCGCGGCTGGCCTTGGTCGACGCGGTGCGCATCGGGCTGAGAAATGGACTTCGGCTATTGGGCGTCCCCACTCCCAGCGCGATGTGACGCCCCACAACCGCGGAGAGCGAGATGAAACCGGTGAAGATTCAATTGTGGATGGGGCTGTTGAGTTTGGGATTTGCATCCAGTGGCTGTCCAGCTCCTGAAGAGAAGGCGCCGGCCTGGTCGGTTACGCCGACAAAGGGAACCCCGGCGGACAAAGGCGAAAAAACCGAAGTGGCGGAGACCGTCCCGGCTCCGGGCACTGTGGTGATCGAATCTCCGGCATTGAGCGGCGTGGATGGGGCAGAACCGGTGTTCACGCAATATGAACCGCGATATCGGGACCCGGTACTCAAGGAAATCGATCAAGCCAATACCGCGATCGCCGAGCAGCGAACCGCAGCAACCGAAAAAATTCGCCAACGACAAAAAGCCAAGAGCGCATCAGACCGGGAAACCGCCAGGACCCTGCAGAGCTCACTTCCCGAAGACAAAAGGCCCTCGTCCATCGAGCAGTTCAAAATCATCCCCCACCTACCGCCGGTGCCCCAGTACAACACGGGAACCTGTTGGTCGTTTGCCGGAACATCGTTCATCGAATCGGAGGTGCTGCGCCAGACCGGTAAGCGGATCAAACTGTCGGAGATGGCCACCGTCTACCACGAATACCTGGCCAAGGGAGAGGGCTACATCGCCGAGCGCTCCGCGTCTGCGTTTGCGCAGGGATCCCAAGTCAACGCGGTATTTCGTGCGGTGACGCAGTTTGGCGCGGTACCCCGCAGCGCCTATGCCGGGGTGATGGCCAAGGACGGCCGCCACAACCACGAACAGCTGATCTTCGAGCTGCGCGGCTTGCTCGATCAGGCCAAGGCCAATGATCTGTGGAACATCGAGACGACGCGCCAGCTGTTCGGCGCGGTGCTCGACAAATACCTGGGCCCCCGTCCCCAGACCTTTGAGTTCGAAGGGGCGCAAACCGATCCCAAGCGGTTCGCCACCGAGGTGTTGAACATCAATCCTGAGGTATACGTCGATTTCATGTCCACGTTGAGTCAGCCGTTCTACCAGCAAGGGGAGTTCGAGGTGCCGGACAATTGGTGGCACGCGGACACCTACCACAACGTCCCGTTGAACGAGTTTTACGAGGCGCTCAAGTCGGCGTTGGAGAACGGGTTCAGTGTCACCGTGGCCATCGATGTTTCCGAGCCGGGCAAGGACGGGGCCAATGATGTGAAGTTCATCGCCCCTTATGACATTCCCGGATCCGCCATCGATCAACTGGCCCGTGAATATCGAATCGTCAACCACTCGACAACCGATGACCATGCGGTGCACCTGGTGGGGGTGACCCGGTTTGCCGATCGGGATTGGTTCCTGGCAAAAGATTCCGGCCGCAGCTCCCGCCGAGGAAAATTGGACGGCTATTACATGATTCGAGATGACTATATCCGGCTGAAAGTGCTCGCTTTCGGCGTCCATCGGGATGCCGTCAAAGATCTGCTCGCTAAATTCGACTGATTTCCGATCAAGTGGTGGACCAATCGCCACGCAAGTAGTCCTGCGCCGTACGGCTGTTGCGCGCCTTTGTTTTGAACGGCTGACGAATATCTTCCACGATCATGTAGAGCGCGGGCACCAGGACGAGGATGATGAAGGTGGCGAAGAGGATGCCGTGGCCCAGGCTGATCGCCATCGGAATGAGGAAACGCGCCTGAACCGAGGTTTCGAAGATCATCGGCGCCAGCCCGCCGAAGGTGGTCAGCGAGGTGAGGATGATCGGTCTGAAGCGGCGCAAGCCGGCGGCGACGATCGCTTGGGCGGCGGGGATGTTTTTCTCTCGTCGATATCGGTTGGCCGTGTCGATCAGCAACAGGGAATCGTTGACCACCACTCCGGCCAGGGCCACGATGCCCATCATGCTGATGATGCTCAGCTCAAAGCCCATCACCAGATGACCGATCACTGCGCCGACAAACCCGAAGGGGATCGCCGACATGACGATCACCGGTTGGATGTAGCTGCGAAACGGGACCGCGATCAGGGCAAAAATCACCAGCAGAGCGATGGCGAAACCCACACCCAGACTGGAGAGTGACTCCCGCTGGGATCGCTGCTCCCCTTCGAACGAAAAGGTCAATCGGGGATACTGGGCGCGCAGTTGCGGGAGTACGTCCGTACGCAAAGCGGCGACGATTTGTCCGGCGTTGGCCACCCCGGGAACGATGTCCGCGGTGACGTTGGCCACCCGTTTGCCGTCGGCCCGTTTAATCTCGGTGTAGGATCGGCCCCGCTCGACGTGTGCGGCCCGGGAGAGGGGTACCTCACCCCCTTGCGGGGTGCGGATCAGCATGTCGCTCAGGGTGCGCTCGGTCTGCCGCTCATCCAAAGGTAGACGAACCAACACCCGCAGCTCATCCCGGCCGCGCTGTTGGCGCAAGGCCTCGGCGCCGAAGAACGCGTGGCGCACCTGACGTCCCAACTCGGTAGGGGAGATGCCCAACCGACGACCCTCAGCGGTCAGGCGCAGGTCGAGCTGGGGCTTGCCCCGGTTGAGACCGTCATCGATGTCGGTGACCCCGCTGTAGGTGGCCAAGCGGGTGGCCAGTCCCGCCGCCGCCCGTTCGAGGACTGCCGCGTCGGGGTGGCTCAACTCCACGTTGATCGGCGCCCCCGCACTGGGACCGGTGCTGTAGGAGAAGCTGAGCCGATCCAGGCCGGCCAGCGGACCCAGTTTCTCGCGCCAA
>JANQET010000402.1 GCA_028278265.1 Myxococcota bacterium | reverse complement strand
GGGGGGACTTTGGACGGTTGGTGCGGCTTTGGGCGCAGGAGCGGGTGGTGGACTACTTTGCGGCGGCACGACCGGCTGAGGCACCGACGTCGATCCGGCGGGCCGGGGCACGGAGGGCTCGGGCTGCGGAATCACGACGGGTTGCGGCGGCGGGACCGGCGGCGCACTGACCTTTGCCGGTACGCAGTTGACGCCGGTGTGATCCGCCACATATCCCGCGTCACAGGCACAGGCCGGTTCCTGATGCTTCACCACGCATTGACCGTGGCCGGAGCACCTCACTTGGGCGCAGGGATTGTCGTTGGCTGCCAATACGCCCGGCAGGGCGATGGTCCCCAACAACACCAGGATGAAATTGTGTAGCAGGCGCTTGCGTTCCACAGATATCATGCTCAACTCCTGTTCAAATGCCAAATACAACGAATCCGGTTCAAGGGCGGCAGTCACTCGCCGCTTCATCATCCACAATGAGAATATCGTGCCAATTTCGCCTGTCAGTTTACAGGCGCCGGCGTCCATCGCTCAAGAGAAAAAAATTCTGAAAATTCAACCCGTTAACGTCATCGCTATATGAGCGTGCGGCGGGCAGTGCCCCTTTTGCTCGACTGCTGTTCACCTGACGCTCGGCGATTGAACGGTTGACGCATTGGGTTGAACCGTTGATCAATGAGGGATGTTCTCACGGATTACAACAACCACCGCCTGGGTCTGTCTCATCATTGCCGGTCTGTTCGAAATCGCCTGGGTGGTCAGCATGAGGTACTCCAACGGGTTTACTCGATTGTTGCCGTCGGCGATCACCATCATTACCATCGCAGCGAGTGTGTTCTTTCTTTCGCAAGCGCTGCGCAGCCTTCCCATCGGCATCGGATACTCCGTCTGGACCGGTATCGGAGCGGTGGGCGCGGTGGCATTCGGCAGCCTGCTGTTCAAGGAGCAGCTCTCCCTCAGTCGATCTCTCTTCATCGGACTGATCATCATCGGCATCGTCGGCCTGAAGATGGTCGAAACGACCGGACAAAAAGGCTAGCGGCCGCCACTGTCAATGAAATTGGTCTATGAAAAACGAGACGGCATGGGATGGATCACCCTCACCGATCCGCCCCACAACGCCATCACCGATCCGGTGTTCGAGTCCCAAGGGCGGCTCGTCTCGTTTTTCGACGATTCGGAGCTGACCTCGGTCATCATCCAGGGGGCGGGGCGACACTTCTCCAGCGGAGCGGACCTCGGATCACTCGACGCTTTGGCGATCGACCCCGCCCAAATGGCCACGGCTTTGACCCGCGCTCAGCACCTGCTTCGAACAATCGAATCCGCCAAGATCCCGGTCTTGGCGCTGATTCGGGGCAGCTGTCTCGGGGCCGGATTGGAAATCGCGCTCTGCTGCCACTTTCGCTTTGCCTCGGCCAACGCCCTGTTCGGCTTTCCCGAAACCCAGCTCGGCTTGCTCCCCGGTTGGGGCGGCACGGTCCGCGGACCCCGCAGTGCGAACACCAGCGCAGCGATCGAATTGGTTTTGTCCGGACGGTTGGTGCGCGCCGACGAGGCACTCGACATGGGGCTGATCAACCGACGCGGGCCGACCGGCAAAATCGGCACGATGGCGGTCGAGTTTTTGCGCTCACTCACCGCGGGAAAAAGTCCCGAGCTAATCCGGGCCGCCATGGAAGCACTTCACAACGGCAGACGGTTGCCCATCGACGAAGCGCTCGAACAGGAGGCCGATCTCTTTTGCCGGCTGGCCCTGCAGCGGCGGGTCGCCAACCGGCCCACCTAGGGAATTCAATGCTCCGCCCTCCCCGCAGAACCATCCGCACTTGGATCGAACTGGTGCCGTTGAGCGAGATTCACCGACACTGGCCGGTCCTCTCCTGCCGCTGCTTTACCGCGGAGGAACAACACGAGCTGAGCACCCGGCCCGCGGCGACGGCTGCCGGTTTTCTGGCACTCAAGCGGGCCCTGAGCCGTTGGGCTCACCGACGAGACAAACCCGTCGGGACAGACGAGTCGCACTTCGTCCTGACCCACCACCGCACAGGGGCACCCCGCCTGGTCTCCCTGCCATCCGGCATGAAACAAGCACCCGGCGAGCTGAGCCTCTCGATCGCTCACTCCCGCCGGTACGCCTGTGGCATGGTGACTCAGATGGACGATCCAGATGAATGAGGGCTTACTGGCGTTCCGGCTGGACGACGGTCTCGCCCACCTGACCATTGACGATCCGCCCAAGAACGAGTTGAACCGGCGGTTCTTTGATCAGCTGACCACTTGGTGCAAAGAGGTGTTGCCGACCCTCGATGTTCGCGGGCTGATCATCTCCGGACGGGGGCGTCATTTCTCTTCGGGGGCCAATATCGAAGAGCTGGGACGCATGATAACCGGGGACACCACCGTCCGTCAGCGATTTCACGACAACCAACAGGCCTACCGCTCCTTCGAATCAGCACCCTTTCCGGTCGTAGCGGCGATCAGCGGATGCTGCTTCGGCGCCGGATTCGAGCTCGCGCTCGCCTGTGACTACCGCGTGGCGAGCCCAAACGCGGTGTTTGCCCTGCCGGAAATTCAGTACGGACTGATTCCGGGATGCGGTGGTACGGTTCATCTACCCCGTATCATCCCCTTCAGTGAAGCGGTGGAGCTGGTCCTCAGTGGACGCCTGATCACTGCGGAAGAGGCTCGAAAATTGGGACTCGTCGACTGGGTGGTCGGCCGTACAGATTTGTTCGATGCCGTTAGAACCGCCATTTGTCGCGGCAATATGGTAAAATAGTTGCAGTGTCGCCGTGGATAAATTACTACTATTTTGAATTAATACAATATAAGTGTTACAATGAAAAAGGCTTGCGCCGACGCCCGCTCGGTGAGCAATGCCAATGATGGCAACATCGATGTCCCAAGGTGACATCGCGTGATTCAGCCATGGAGGCGACATTGCGAATCATCGTTTATCTAGGAATGCTGGGTCTCTGTCTATCGAGTTGTGCTGAGATTAAACCCGACGACGAGGCCATTGGACCGGACGCCAGCGGAGGGGACACCGATGCGGACACGGACGCGGATTCGGACACGGACGCCGATACGGATACGGACACCGATGGCGATGGGGATGCGGACAGCGATTCGGACGCGGACACGGACAGTGACTCGGATAGTGACGCAGACACCGACACGGACGGGGATTCCGACGGGGACAGCGATTCCGATCCGGACACGGACACGGATTGGGTCGTCACGCCCTGTACCATCGCCACCCAACTGGAGGATTGCGGCTCCGAGGTACCTTGCGTCGACGGGTACTGTTGTACCAGTCTGTGTGACCTGGGTTGCGATCAGTGTGACCTGCCAGGAAAGGAGGGGCGATGCTCCCTCTCGCTGGCAGAGACGCTTTGTCGCTCCGCAGCGGGCGATTGCGACGTGGAGGAATACTGCACCGGCGAGGTAGCGACATGCCCGACGGACCAAATGGCCGGCACCGATACGGTCTGCCGGGAAGCGGCATTTGCCTGTGACTTGGCCGAAAAATGCGACGGCGGGATCGATTGTCCCGAAGACCTTCACATGAGTCCCAACGATCCCTGCGGCTCGTCCGAGGATACCCAATGCGACAACCCGGACTCCTGCGACGACGATCTGGTATGCCAGCCCAATTACGAACCCGCGATGACCGAATGCTCCGAGGTCACCAACGCCTGTGAGCTTCCCGATCACTGCGACGGAGAAGGGCAGTGCGGGGGAGGGGGATATGTCGATCCCGGCACCGCCTGTGGCTCCGCATTGGACACGGAGTGTGACAAGCCGGACACCTGTGACGCAGAGGGGAACTGTCTGCCGAACTACGAGCCCGACGGACAGAGCTGCGGCTCGAGTCTCGACGATGCGTGCGACAACCCGGATTCCTGCGACGGGGCGGGCGCCTGCCAACCCAACTTGGAGCCGGTGGGGACTTACTGCGACGACATGTCCAATACCGATTGCACCGATCCCGACACCTGCGATGATCAAGGGGTCTGCCGGGACAATCACCAGCCCGCGGGGGAGCCTTGCGGTGACAGCTCGGATACGACCTGTGACCGTGCAGACACCTGCGATGGGTTCGGGCTGTGCGCGCAAAA
>JANQET010000048.1 GCA_028278265.1 Myxococcota bacterium | reverse complement strand
ACAAAGCCATCGAGCTGTGTCGTCGCGCCGGCTTCTCGGACATCCTGCTCAGAGGTGATACCGATTTCTACCTGACCAAAAGCTTCGACCGCTGGGATGGCGGACCCACGAGCAATCCTGCGACATCTACGAAGTCATCGTCGAAAGGCACAAACGCGCCTCGACGATCATCATCAGCAACCGCGACACCGAAGAATGGATTCCCCTGTTTGACGACCCTCTACTCGCGCAAAGCGCCCTCGATCGATTGGCCCACAACGCCCATCAGATCGCGATCGAAGGGGAGAGCTATCGAGAACACCAAGGACCAAACTCAAAAAAGAAATCAGGGAAAAAAGGAGGAAAAAACAAATAATCGCTTGACGAATCAAGTAGTCAATTGAAAAAATAACTTTCGGCCTCGGACCCCGGGGGCATGATTATGAAAACCCCTGGGGGCATGATCCTGAAAAGTGACATCAGCCCCTGACTTGCTACATAGTATCTAGGGGGATTTCGTCTCCCGAGCAGCACCTTGGGAGGACAAAATCCCCCCAGCCCCCTTTTCAAGGGGGAACTTCTCACCCGACCCTTTAGAATTGACTAGGCTTGGTCCGAACCAGGCGGGAAGATGAGAAACAGCGACGGTGCTTACTGGAATTCGTAGGCGCCCATGTCCACGATCGCCTCGATATCACCGTCCCCATCGACTATTCGCGGATTGCCCGCCAGATCGGTGGTGATGTCGACGGGGACCAATTCGTTGAGACCGGTATCGATACACGGCGAATCCGGGGCGAGCTCGAGGGTATCCCCGAGAAACTGCGGGTCATCTGAAATGTTACCGTCCCCGTCATAGCCTCCTTGGATCGCACTATACGTGACATCGGCCTCCGGGCCGGAATTGTTATTGTAAATTTGGGATCCATCCAAAGCGGTATTGCCCCAGAAAATACTATTGGCAATGGTGACCTCGGAGAGGTCGTTCAGAATCGCTCCCCCGACGTCCCCTGAGCTGTTTCCTTCAAATGTACAGTTGGTGATGACCGTCGGAGAGTCGGATATCAATAATCCTCCTCCCTCATCGGTACAAGTATTCTCTCTAAAAACCGTGTTGGTAAGCTCAGCGGTCGAAGATTCGCCGATCCACATCCCTCCGATAACAGCGCTTTCATTGGAAACGATGGCAGTATCGGTGATGGAGATCGCGGTATCCAGAACAGCGATACCGCCGATTTCTCCACTGGCTGAATTGGCGACAAAGGTACTACCGCTGATCGCCAGCGGCGCCTCGATGCTGACCAGTCCGCCGACAGCAAAGGCGGAGTTTTGCTCAAAGCGACAATCCGCTATTTCAGTGGTTTGCGTTGAATCCTCCGTCGCCAACCCACCTCCGACCTCCGCCCGATTGCCCATGAACAGAGTGCCCGTCAGCAACGCCGAGGAGTCCTCGTCTAGGTGAACGCCACCACCCCACCTCGAGGCGCGATTGCTTTCAAAAGTACTATCGGTAATCGAGACAGATGATTCGGCCAGGACAGCCACACCGCCGCCATTGTCTCCGGCGAGATTACTGTCGAAGGTGCACTCGGTCACCATTGATGCCGAACCATCCAGCTCAGCCATCCCGCCACCGTGCACCCTGCCGTTGTTGTTCCGGAAGATTGTCCCTGTCACTGTTGGAGCCGCCGTCAAGTTGACCATTCCACCGCCAATATCGGCGCTGTTGGAGTCAAAGGTACAGTCGGTCACCGTGGGGGTGGCAATCCCATTGAGCATTCCGCCGCCGAGATTCGAAGCGGAGTTGTATTCAAAGGTGCAATTGGCCACCGTGGGGGACACGGCCAGGTTGAGCATGCCACCGCCGAATTGCTGATCCTCTGCGGGCCCATCGGCGGCCCCCATGGTAATAGTGAAACCGTCGAGCCTCGCATCGTCCGCTCCGAGCACCACGTGGTACGCGTTGCCGGCCGGTAGATCGTCCCCGTCGAGATCACCGCTCAATACGGTTTCGTTGGCGGTCACTTGACGCTGGGTCAGGGAGATCTCCCCGCCTGCAAATCCACCATAGACTGCTACTCCCGGCTTGAGCACGATCGACACCTCCCGTTCGTCAATGGGTGGGTCCGTATCCGGCGAGGTGTCCGTGTCCGGCTCGGTATCGGTATCCGGTTCGTCTCCGCTTTCCCCCTGGGGCAGATAGGTACCCGCGGCGACCCACACTTCGCAGCCCCTGAGCTCTGCCTCATCGATGCCTTCTTGGACGTGCTCGAAAGCGAGGGCCCAGGTGGTTCCGTCCGCCCCGGAATAGTCGCCCAAGCCGCCGTCGACGTACACCACGCACCCGGTACAATCCGGCCCGGCGTACCCGGGCTGGCAACCGCACACACCGTCTTCGCACAACCCGTTCGCTGTCGCGTCCACACAGTCGTCGAGCGCCAACAAATGTCCGCACGAGTCATAGGCAATGGCGTCACCCAGATCATCGCAGACCGGGTCGGTGGCCGGCACATCGGGAATACAACACTGGTCTTCTTCTTCGATGCATTGATCGTCTCCGGTACACGGGAATCCCGTGTGTTCGCACTCGTTCGTGGTTTCATTGCAGTACTCGGTGCCGTTGCAGAAGAGGCCGTCCCCCTCCTCACAGGGATCGCCGGTCTGCATGCAGCTGTCGTTGAATTCATTGCAGTGCTCCACGCCGGTGCAGAAAAAACCGTCATTGGGGCAAGGGTTCTGATTGCTGGGGGTGCAGACACCGCCCGAGCATTGATCCCCGCCGTTGCAGAACACCCCGTCATCGCAAAACGCGCCGTCATTGTGGCTCCAGCTGTCGGTGCTCAGGGCGACCTCACACCGCAAGCACCCATTGGTCGGGTTCTGCTGACCGTCTCCGTAGCAGGTGCCGTCGATTAAACAGCCTGTACAGGTACTCACACATTCATCGGCGATAGCGTCGCAGATTTCGTCGTCGGCGCAAGTGGTCGTACCGGGATCACAGCTGTCGCTCCCCTCGTTGCAGGTCTCGACGCCAGTGCACCCGACCCCGTCTGAGCAGTCGCGAGCCGAGCCGCTGCAGGTGCCGCCCCCGCAGACATCGCCCACCGTGCAGAACAGACCGTCGTCACAAGTGCCGCCGTCGTTGTTGCTCCAGGTCCCCGTGCTCACGACGACGTCGCACCGCTGACAGCCGTTGGCCGGATTGAGCTGGCCGTCCCCGTAACAGGTACCTTCGATCAAGCAACCCGTGCAGGTGCTCACACATTCATCGGCGACAGCGTCACAGATCTCGTTTTCTTCGCAAGTGGTCGTGCCGGGATCGCAGCTATCGGTTGTTTCGTTGCAGGTCTCGACGCCGGTGCAGTCGATGCCGTCGGAACAGTCCCGGGGCGTGCCTTCGCACTGGCCCCTCATGCAGACGTCCCCCACCGTGCAAAACAGGTCGTCGTCGCACACCGCCCCGTCGTTGTCGCTCCACTCGGAAAGACTCACCGACATATCGCATCGCTGGCAGCCGTTGTCCGGGTTGGTTTGCCCGTCGCCGTAACAGGTCCCGCCGATCAGGCAACCATCACAGGTGCTGACGCATTCATCGGCCACCGCGTCGCAGATCTCGTCCTCCTCGCAGGTGGTCGTTCCCGGATCGCATTGATCCGTCGTTTCGTTGCACGTCTCCACCCCGGTGCACTCGATGCCGTCGGAACAATCCCGTTCAGCACCTCCGCACATGCCGGCATTGCACACGTCGTCGACCGTGCAAAACGCGCCGTCGTCACACACCTGTCCATCGTTGTTGCTCCAGGCACTGGTCGACAACGCGCTGTCGCACTTTTGACAGATATTGACCGGATTGAGCGCCCCATCCGGCCAACAGTCGGCGCCGATCAGACAGCCCGTACAGTTGTCATCCGTGTCGCTGTCGGTGTCGGCATCGGAATCCGCGTCCGTATCGGCATCCGTATCCGTATCGGAGTCTGAGTCCGCGTCCGTATCAGCATCGGTGTCCGAGTCTGAGTCCGAATCCGTGTCAGCGTCTGTATCGCTGTCGGTGTCGGTATCGGCGTCTCCTCCCGCATCCGCCGTGCCCGGGTCAGTCGAATCATCCCCACATGATATTCCCACCCACGACAGGCAGAGGAACAAACCCATTTTCAACGTTGTCATTCTTAGTTGCATTGTATTTCATCTCCTTTTAGTTGCCGGATAGCCGGTCGCGCATCCCATGTACGACGCAACTGCTACGTGGCTCTGGTTGAACAGAGGCACTAAAAATCTTTGATTGCCCCTGCATATATAACAACATAGCCAGAGAGTGCCCACTGGTGCCATTACAGAGCATTACAGACCGCGAAAGGCGCTAAATATAGGGCTCGGCGCCGTCTTATTCGAGAATTTATAGAAGGGTGACCAGTGTAAGGGGGGCGACGAATTGACGAGTCTGTGCGGGATTGTTGAACGTCTTGGTTATTCGATCCAAATAGTGGTAAGACTTTATTTCTTCCTCCGCTCTGATCGTAGTGGGCTCGGGTGAAATAATCCCGGGTCGGTCGCCGTACACCCAGGTATGAAGAAGGAAACCGGCAGTGAGTTGGTTGACAGGATCTCGCAGAGCCGCCTACTGTTGATTCTCTCTTTCCTCGGTGCAGCTGCAGTTGTGGTAACGGCTGTGCGGGCCTCTGGCGCTTCGACGGTGTCCTTGTCGACCAGTGAGCTCGCGATGGGGATCGTTGTCGCTGTTCTCGCCGGTGTCCTTTTCCTGTTCTCCCTCTATAGCGTGTTGGTTTACATCTTTCTCGTTCCCCGGTACCGTCGAGAGATCGACCTGATGACAGCCATCCACGGCAGCCAGTTGGCCCACCCGTTGCTCACCTCTATTGTTCTGGGACTGTTGGCCGTGTGTATCCTGCTGGGGAACAACGTCATGTGGATCGCGTTTGGAGGCCTCTTGGTCGTCTTTTTCCTGCACACCGGCGTCATTCTGATCAAGATCCGACGGGAGGAGCTGGCAACGGCGTCGGCCTGTCCGATAAGCGGCAGGAGTGTTTTGTATCAGCTGTTTCAGCTCGTGATCGGCGGGGAGATGATCACCCTGGCCGGTGGTGCGAAGTCCATCTCACCGCGCCGACTCGGCGATCTGCCGGAATCCACCTGGATTATCGATGTTCGAACAAAAGTCGAGTACAAGTGGGCTCACCTGAACAGCGCCGAGAGCTTTCCCTTCGGTGCCGGTGTGGTGGCCGCAGCCCATAAGAGACCAAAAGACACGCCGGTGCTGGTGATCTGCCTATCGGGTCACAGGTCCCCAGCAGTGGCGGCGGTCCTCAAACGGTTGGGCTTTGAGTCGGTCTACAACCTCAATTGGGGCATGGTGTACTTGATGATGACCCACCGGAACAATGACAATACAGACGGGCCGTTTGGTATCGTGCAGCTGCTCCCCCGATGAGCAGTTGGGGTAGGGCTTCGGCTGAAGCGTTATCTTGTTGAAATTCAAACAAGTGGGAGATTTGTACCCACCGAATGCGCACATCTCAGAGTTTGACAGCGGCGGGCCGTGGATGGTCGTCAGCGGGAGTGGCACCTTGACCCGGTATTTGCAGCATGGCATCGTCGCTGGCGTCACCTCCCACACAGAGTGCACTAGTCCGGGAGGAATGGTAACCGAGCTGGCAACGGGCGTTTGGGGGAATAAAAACAAATCCTTCTTGCGATCGACGATGGGGAGCGCACTGGTGGAGGTCGACGAGAACTGGACGCGCCCCGGCAGCGGTGGCGGAGGCGGAGGCGGCTGCACGCCGGATTGCAGTGGGAAGAACTGTGGGCCAGACGGCTGCGGTGGATCCTGCGGCACCTGCCGCAACGGGTATTCGTGCTTGTTCGGAACGTGCGAATGCCTCACCTGCAGTCTGGTCGACCAACAGACCCGGAGCCCGATGTTTTGCGGTACATAACATAGTTGCACGATCCGAGGGCGACCTCTGTCGCGTACCAGTGAAGCTTCGAGCCGTTGCCATTCATGGCCCGATAGTTAATGTCGTCGCATATGTAGCGTAGATCAAGAATCTCACCATCACGCGAGATTTCGGCATACTCGCCCGTGCTCCAGGTGATGGGTCCCCGCCCGCACGGGGACGACGAAAGGGCGCTACTCCGATTTCAAGGACACTACCTACCTACCTAGTCCCCATCCCTAAATGGCCACTTTGTGACCGGCCGTGATGCACGCCATCTGCACCCTACAAGATTTGGTACGTGCCTTCGGGCACGCACACTGCA
>JANQET010000038.1 GCA_028278265.1 Myxococcota bacterium | reverse complement strand
GCCGATGATCACCAACTTGGCATGGGGAGCGGTGTGGTACAGTCCGGCGAATCCGCGAATCAATGTGCCCAGGTCTTTTTCCGGGGCCAGCCGGGCGGTGCAGCCGACGACAAAATCATTCTCCTCGATACTGAGCATCCGGCGGGCTGCGGCTCTTTTCTCGGCATTTTTCGAGGGGGGGACAAAGACCCCATTGGGGATCACCCGTGAGGCGCGACCGAACCGCTGGTGGCGAAATTGACTGATTTCATCGGACACGCTGACCACGGTGGCGAAGAGGTCCATCGTTCGACCCAGCAGGCGAAAGCGCGGAATGTCGAACATCTCTCGGCTGTGCTCGGTTTGAACCTGGGGCACCCCGTTGAGCATCGCCGGGGCGAAGGTGTAGAGAAACGGACCCACGTGATGGGTGTTGACCACATCGAAGCGCCCTGACCGCAGCACCCTGAAGAGCGCTTTGGACACCCCGAGCTGGAGCTCCCCTGATGAAGGGATGTACTGGGTTTCGATCCCCGCTGCATCAAAGGCCTCCCGATAGGAACCGTTGGACAAGTAGGCCACGACGGTCGAATCGACGCCGTGGGTCAGCGCGCCGGTGGTGACCGCATGAACCATCCGCTCCAAGCCCCCCACATCGAAGAACTGAATTACGTGGAGCACTCTCAACCGCTTCGAAAACCGACTCGAGCTCTGATTGTCGACGCGACCGGTGTGATGGTTCATTTGTTTTCCCCGTTCAGGGAGTTTTAACAACTCAGGGGAAAATCGCCACGCTTTATTTGGGTCGGGGGTTGCCCGCACGATTACCCTTTGTCTTTTTTCCGTTGCCATCGTAAACAAGAGGAACGGTTCACCGACTGGATCACATCGGCATCACGAATGAGGAGACCCATGAGGCTGCAAGAATTCATCGTCAAAATCAGGCGACGGGAGAGCCCGTTTTACCGGGCACTGTATCAGACCGGGAAACGGCTGATGCGGATGGACGTGCCGATTCCCCCGTCGATCCTTCATTCGCTTCACACCCTCGACTCGGGCCGCAAACAGACCTGGGATCAGTTGGCGTTGGCGTTGTACTACCGTCCGCTGTTGCGCTCCCTGTGCACCTCTTGCGGAAAGAATCTCCTGCTCGAGCGCCCGATTCTGCCCCACATCTCCGGCGATTTGCGGTTGCACGTGGGCGACGATTGTTGCTTTTGCGGCAGCGGCGTGTTCATGGCCAACAAACTTTTCGACGATCCCACCATCATTATCGGCGATCGGACCTACGTCGGCTTTGGGCTGCTCGCCCGGGTGGCCAAGAAGATCAGCATCGGTAGTGAGGTGCTGATTTCCGACGGGTGCTCGATCTCGGACAATCCGGGGCACCGCATCGCCGCGGACCAACGAATCGATCACCCCCCGGAGCCATCCCAGGTCAAGCCGGTGGTCATCGAAGACCAGACCTGGTTGGGGGCGCGCTCGATCATCATGCCCGGTGTGACGATCGGCCGGGGCAGCGTGGTGGGGGCGGGCTCGGTGGTGACCAAGGACGTTCCGCCGGACTGCCTCGCCGTGGGCAATCCGGCCAAGGTGGTCCGAACCAATATCAACGGCTAATTGGCCTCCACGTCCCCTTCGGTGACGTACCAGTGAAGCCTGTTGAAGAATTCGTCGGGCATTTTTCTGTTCCGCTCGAGGACCATGAAATTGTGACCGTTCTTCTGGCCGAGGTATTGGCGCACGTCGCCGATGAAGTAGCGACCGATACCGTCGATACTGTTGTCCCATAAGTTGATCGTCACCTTGCCGTAGAGCTCCCGAATGGTGGCGATGTAGTCGGGGAGCACCAGCGGATCGCCGTAGGTGATGAAGTCGACGATGTTGAGCAGCTGCCCGTTGCGGTGAATGACACAGGCGCTCTGAACGCGGTGGCTGTCGCGGGCGATGAGGATGTCGTAGGTCTTCATCGGCGATTCGTCGTAGCGCCACTTGAGATAGTTGTAGTCTCTTACCAAACCGAATTTGTCGAACGGGGTGACCGGAGTGGCCTCTTTCAACTCCCCCACGCTGCCGCTGGTGACGGTCAGCTTTCCCCGGCGTGGAATTCTCATCCCCGTGGCCACGTACCGCAGCTTCTCCTTGACCGGTTCGCCGAAGAACTTGAGCTGGCAATAGGGTTGGGGGATCGGACCGATCGAGCAGTACCCGGCTTTTAGAAAACCCGGATAGGAAAGGGCGTTGGGAAAGAGGTATTCGAATGCCACATCGGCGGAGCGTTCCCGAAGGGCCCGGATCATCTTGCTGAACAACCCCCTGCCCCGCATGCTCGAATCGACCACCGGATCGACCAGCCGGCCGCCGATGAACGTGTCTCCGCGATAGGCAAACGTCTTTCTGATCAGGCCGAACGATCCCACGATTTGGCCCTCGTGCAGCACGACGACCACTGAGGATCCCTTGGTCCGTTTGTTGTGGTGCAGCCAGTTCCACCGTTTGACCGAGAAATTTTTGTCCAATCCCTTCTGGGACAATTCGATGATTTTTGCGCGGTCTTCTTTCTTGTAGTCGCGAATGGTCAGCTCACCCATCTTCAGTGCTCCTTGCAGTTGTCGTGCGTCGACGGGATTTCGGCTCAATCGCGCGACACCCGAAAAAGATCGTCCGGTTTGATCGCACCGTGAATGCCGAAGGCGGCCAGCCCCAAACTCATCAAGAACTCCCGAATCTCGGTGCCCGAGTCGTTGGGCAGGTACGCATATTGGCGACCGAACAAATAAGCGGTGATGAAAAATCCGGCATAGCAAATGGGCAACACGGGAAAGCAGACCCGTTGGATCAAGCGCCTGCCGAAACCGAACAAGGCCAGCCCGGGCAGGATCACGCCGGTGATCAGCATCATCAAGGACAACGCGCGGTACTTGAACCCGACCATGAAGTCCAGGTTGTGCAGGTTGAATTCGTTCTGCACATTGGTTTCCTGCAGGGATTCCGGTGTATCGAAGCCAAAGATGCGCTGCCCCCAACTGATCTCTTCGCCGACAAAAACAAACATCAACGCAGCCCAGCCGGCCACCGCCCAGTAGCGCCACCAGCCGGAGGCCTCCCGGAGCAAAGTGCTGCGCCGAAGCATGACGACGAATCCAATAGCGGAGAGGCCAAAGCAAATGGCCGACAAATTCTCCAGCGGCCCATCCTCGAGCGCGAACTCCTTCAATGACAATTGATCGGTGTGGGCCCAGAAGACGAAACCGGCGACGAGCAATACAATGCCCACGGACCAGAGAATCGTTTCACGTGAAAGCAACTCGTTTTTCATCATCGCTTTATTCCTATGTACTTTTTGTCGTGGTGAGTCTCGAGAAAAACATATCACTTTCGGTCTTCGGCTCGCAAGACGTGAATCCGATCGGCAACAGCGGTAGACCGCCCAACCCGGTTTGGACATCCCGGCGGTTGATTTTATAATTTGGTATACTCTTCAAAACTCTAACCAAGGTGAAGTGACGGAAAAATGCGGTATTTAAAAATCTTTTTAATCCTCTTTCAATGGATCGGTTTACTGGTGGTGGTCGGCTGTGGCGACGATGCCAAGAGCACGGCTGACGGTGGTGTCGATACGGATTCAACCGACGATTTAGGGGATTCTCCGTTGACTGCAGTGTGGGCCAACTCCGGTGAGGACAAGGTCGCCCGTGAAGAACTCCGCGCAACCACTGACCCATCCGGGGTGATCAATGCCGTCTGGAACGGGTCACAGATTTCGGTCGCCGGGGCGCGCAACGAGGTGGTTGCCTTCAATTTGGTGCTCGAGGCCGGGGAGGGTGCTGTGGGTGACGTGTCTGTGACTTTTGATGTCCTCAACGGACCGAACAACAATTTAATCTCGGGTCGTCAAACTTCGGGAGACGGCGTGTTTGACTGGACGGATCGCCATATCGAGCTGTTCTATGTTCGGTATCTGCAGATTAGGGGGCTGAGCGATGTTTCATACAACATCTACGACGAACGGCACGTACCCGAGAAATTTAGACGGCCTTGGAGTGGTGAAGGGGTGGCCGATCCGGGCACCGGTTGGGCGGATCGCCCCCACGCCGACATGGCCTATCCGGAGATCGCCGTGCCGTTGGAGCTGGTGACCAGCTTCACCATTCCCCGGGACATGAACCAGAGCATTTGGTGTGATATCTACATCCCCAAAACTGCCGCCCCGGGTCTGTACAGCGGGCAAATAACGGTTGCGCAACAGGGTGTCACAGTGCATCAGATCCCCGTGACGCTCAAGGTGCACGGATTCACGCTCCCGGATACTCCGGCGGTCAAGACGATGATCTATTTGAGTCGCAGCAACATCGACCGCCGACATTTGGGAGAGGAGTATCCCAACGACCCGAACTTGGTCGCCCAGTCGCTGCTGATCACCAACCGCTATTTTCAATTGGCCCACCGGCATAAATTATCGCTGATCGCGATTGAGGGAGCGGCCCGAGAAACCCCCAGCGCCGAGTGGACATCGCGCCTCGATGGAAGCTTGTTTTCCGCGGCCAATCAGTACGACGGACCGGGGAACGGGGTGGGGCTCAACGTCTTTTCCATCGGTACCTATGGCAGCTGGACCTGGCAGGACGAGGGTCAGGCCGGGATGCAGAGCCATGCCAACGGCTGGGTCAATTGGTTCGAGAGCAACCACCCCGATGTGGAATATTTTTTGTATTTGATCGATGAGTCGACCGACTATGCGGAAATTGAACAGTGGGCCAACTGGGTGGAGACCACCCCCGGACCGGGGAGCGAGCTGCTCACCCTGGCCACGATGCGAATCGCGGCCTCCTCCAATTGCCCCTCGCTGGATATCCCGGCCACGGTCAGCGGACTGCGCACGCCACCCGACGAGTGGGAACAGGTCTCCCTGCAATACCGCGATGCCTCGGATAAACGACTGTTCATGTACAACGGGGTGCGCCCGATGATCGGTTCTTTTGCCACCGAAGACGATGGGGTCTCCCTGCGGGCCACCTCCTGGATTCAGTACAAGTTGGGGGTGGAACGGTGGTTCTTCTGGTCGGCGAACTACTGGCGGGACAACTGGTTCGGTGGGGAGACCAATGTTTTTCAACAGGCCAGGACCTTCGGCGAATTCACCGAGATGGACGATATTCAAGGGGAGGACGGCAACTCGTACAGCAATGGTGACGGGGTGTTGGTCTATCCGGGGACGGATCAGCTCTACCCCGACGACTCGTACGGTGCGAACGGTCCGATCGGCGGACTGCGGATGAAGCACTGGCGCCGGGGTATCCAGGACGGGGACTACTTGGCCCTGGCCGAGGCCATCGACCCGGCTGCCGTACGTCAAATTATCAACGAGCGAGTGCCCAAGGGGTTGTGGGAATACGGGGTCAACGATGTCAACGATCCGAC
>JANQET010000378.1 GCA_028278265.1 Myxococcota bacterium | reverse complement strand
GGCGTTTGATTGAGGGGTTGGGTCAGATCATGTGGGATGGTGTGGGCTTCGAACCCCTGCCTGCCCAGCTCGAAGGCCAATCGCTCCAGCTTGTTCGGGGCTCGGTCGATGGCGGTTATCTGTGCCTGTCCGGCCGTGGCCACGGCGATGGTCGCGGTTTTCCCGCCCCGGCCGGCGCAGGCATCGAGCAGTTGGTCACCGGGCCTCGGATCCAGGGCCAATACGGCCAGCTGTGATCCTTCGTCCTGAATGATCGCTTTGCCCTGCTCGACCAGCTCTGCTGCGTGGCCCGGATTACTGAGATCGATGGACCACGGCGACAGGAGGCCGCAAGCGCATTCCAAAGCTCGCTGTTCGATAACTTCCGCTCGGGTACATCGATTGGTGTCGAGCCTGAGGGTTCGACGGGCCGGGGTGTTGAATGCCTCGGCGATTGCCCGAGCCCGATCGTCGCCGTGGGCATCGATCACCGCGCTGAGCATCCAATGGGGCAGTCCCCAACGGGCCGCTCTGAGGTCGAGAGGGTCGTTGCCGCGCAATGACGGTCGCCGCTTCTCTTCAGGCAGCTCAGATAACCGGCGCAGCAAGGCATTGACCAGCGGCGCCAACCGGGGTTTGCCCCGTCGTTTGGCCTGAGCCACTGCCTCTGAGACCGCCGCCCGTGCGGGAATGCGGTCCAAAAAGGTGATTTGATAGGCGCCGATGCGCAAGATACAGCGGGTCTTGGGGTCAACCTTGTTCAATCCCCGCTCGGCGACGGAGTCGAGCAATCGATCCAGCCAGGATCGCCGCCGCAACACGCCGAGGACCAACTCCGTGGCCAGGGCCGCCTCCTTGGGATCGGTTCGGGGATCGATGATCGATTGCAGCACCGGAGCGGCAAACGCCCCGCCGCGGTCGACTCGCAGGAGCACGTCGAGCGCTACGTTGCGGGCGCTCGGCATCTATCCGACCACGAGTCGGGCGATATCATTCCAGGTGGCATAGACCATGATCAATAGGATCATCGCCACGCCGATGAGCATCACGCGCTCCTTGATTATCCGGTTGATTGGCCTGCGGGTGATGCCCTCGACAAACAAAAAGACCATCTGTCCCCCGTCGAGGACGGGGATGGGAAACAGATTGATCAATCCCAGGTTGATGCTGATCAGCGCCATGATCCAGAAAAAGGTGCCGGCCCCCTGCTCGGCGGCCTGACCCGCCAGTTGACCGATCATGATCGGGCCCCCGAGGGCGCGCATCGAGATCTTGCCCTGGATCAGCAATTTGAAACCGATCCAGGTCAATTTGAAGCCCGAGTAGGTCTGAGCGAGGGATGTGCGCAGGGCACTGGCAAACAGAGCGGGATTATCGATCAACTCTGGCACGACCCCGTGGCGCAGGGCCCAGAATCCCTTGTCGTACACATCCCGTTTAACCCCCAGATCGGCCGCCTCCCCGGCGGGAATGAACTTGGGCAGGTAAGATGCCTGCTGCCGTACACCCTGTCGCGTCCAGGCAATTGTCCGGGTCACATCGGGTTGCTGATCCACAGAGGCGTAAATCTGTACCATTGACATCGATTTGCCGTCCAAGCCGAGCAGTCGATCCCCCCGTTGAAGCCCGATCTTCTCGGCGGCCCCGTCTTTAGAAACATATAGGATGAATTCAGATGAATTCTCGATCCCCAGCGCGGCCAGGGATTGGGTATGAGCCGGGACGGCCAGGGAGATCCGGTGAACGGTGGGGTTCAGCTGCTCTTCGAAAGGATGGAACGGCGGTTTGATATCGGTTTTGAGCTTTTTGACCTCCAGGGTGACCGTCTTTCCCGCTGCGGCGACCAGCTGCTCTTCGAGCTCGAGTCGTCGTTCCACCGGCTCGCCGTCGATCGAAACGATGAGGTCAAAGGTGCGCAGTCCGGCTTGGTACGCCGGACTCTGGGGATCGGCGATGCCGATCAGGGTATTGGCGTAAGCAGCGCTGATGCCGATTTGTCCCACTGTCTCGGTGTAGTTTGGGATGACGGATGTTTTGTGGGCTTTGGGAACGAGATCGAACTCGAGCGTTTCGCTTTGGCGTATGACGGTCAGCTGCAGTTTTTTTCCCGGATGGGGGGCGACTTTGCTGATCAAGTGGGAAAAGGACTCAACCGGCTCGCCGTTCACCGCGAGGATGATATCGCCGGGTTGCAGGCCGATTTGGGCCGCCGGAGTTTCGGGAAGAATCGATCCCACCTCCGGTGGCATTACCTGCGTCGTTCCCAGCCCGATGCCGAAGTAGAGAAACAGGGGAAAGATCAGATTCATCGCCGGTCCGCCGAGGATAATGCACATCCGCTGCCACACCGGTTGATCGCCGAAGGCGCGTCCCCTGTCGCCCTCCTCGACCCTCTCGCTGGGATCCTCACCGAGCATTTTGACGTATCCGCCGATGGGGACCAGGCTCACTTTGTAAAGGGTCTCCCCCTTGCGGAAGCCGAACAGCTTGGGACCGAAGCCGAGTGAGAAAACGTGGACCTTTACCTTGAACAACTTGGCAAAAATGAAGTGACCACCCTCATGAACGAATATCAGCAGTCCGATCAGGACGATGAAATAAGGAAGTTTGACAAAAAAGCTTTGAATCAATTCCATTGGCGGACATTACCTATCTGTCGTCCGGCTGGCAACCGGTGTTCGTAACTTAGGACCCCCGAAATCCATGGGAGCCCCTGGTGCCCGTCGAAACAGACATCAGCCGGTTTCTAGGCACCCCCCATCTTAGTGTAAAACGGATAACATCACTTGACATTTGTTTATTTCGACACTTACGATGATAAATCGCCAAATAGGCAAGGCGATCAGAAGGAGGCGTCGATGACTGAATTGTCCCACTTTGAACAGCTCTCTGCAAAAACTCCCAAAAAAGAGCCCTATGCCATTTTGCTCGGGACCATCTTCGCCATCTTTGTTTTATGGTTGGTCAACACCCTGGCGCCCTCCGAGGGGGTCAAGGATCTGCGCGAACAACAGACGCAGAAAGATGCGCCGGCCGCCGTGCGGGCCGATGATATCGACGATATTTAGTATTCACCGAACTGCCCACCTGGCGTAATCAGTCCGAGTTGGGGGGCGATTTGCTCAGGTTGTGTCCATGTTCCGAATCAAATTCTGGGGGGTAAGAGGATCCATACCAACGCCGGGTCCGGCAACCGTGAAAATCGGCGGCAATACCAGTTGCGTCGAGGTGCGGTGCGGCAAGAAGCTGATTATCCTCGACGGGGGAACCGGATTGAGGGTGCTGGGGGATGCACTGCTCGGACAAGGAAAAATATCGGCAGCGATGTTTTTCAGCCACGTGCACTGGGATCATATTCAGGGATTTCCATTTTTTAAACCCGCTTTCGTTCCCAACAATCATTTTGATATCTATGGCGGCCGCGGGTTGTCTGCCACCCTCAGCGAAACCCTGGCCGGTCAGATGAACTACCCCAATTTTCCCGTGATCCTCGAGCAGATGGCCGCAGTGATGGCCTTTCATCAGTTCGACGAGGGACAAATCGTCGATTTGGGAGACGGCGTCGAGGTTCAGGCCCTGAGCATGAACCATCCCAACGGCGCCTACGGTTACCGCGTCAGCTATCAAGGACAGTCGATTGCCTATTGCACCGATACCGAGCACCGGGAAAAACCGGATGAAAACGTGCTTCGGCTCGCTGCCGACACATCGGTGTTTATCTATGACGCCCAATTCACCCCCGAGGAATACGCGGGTGAGGTCAACGGTCCGTCCAAGGTGGGGTGGGGCCATTCCACCTTTGCCGAAGGGGCCGATCTGGCTCGGCAGGCCGGTGCGAAGAGACTGGTCCTGTTCCACCACGACCCGGCGCAGGACGATCAGGCGGTCGTCGAAAAGGAGCGGCGGTGTCGCGAATTGTTCGCCCAGACCGAAACGGCTAGAGAAGGTTTGGTAATCGAGTTATAAAGCGAAGATGTCTTACCTCGTCCTGGCCCGAAAATGGCGTCCCAACAATTTCGACGAAATGGTCGGTCAACACCAGGTGACGCAAACCCTGAAAAATGCGATCACCATGGATCGGGTGGCCCACGCGTTTTTGTTCTCCGGCGTCCGCGGAGTGGGCAAGACTTCGCTGGCGCGGATCCTGGCCAAGGCGCTCAACTGTGCCGAGGGCCCGACAGTCAAGCCGTGTGGAGAATGCGAATCCTGCAAGGCGATCAGTGGTGGAACAGCAGTCGATGTGATCGAAATCGACGGCGCTTCGAACAATTCGGTCGATGACATCCGCGAGCTGCGCGACACCGTGCCCTACCGGCCGGCGTTGGGCCGCTACAAAATCTACGTCATCGACGAGGTTCACATGCTCTCCACCAGTGCGTTCAACGCCCTGCTGAAGACCCTCGAGGAGCCGCCGCCCCATGTGAAATTTATCTTTGCCACCACCGAGCCCCACAAAATTCCGGTGACCATTCTCTCCCGCTGCCAGCGGTACGATTTCAGGCGCATCGCCGGTGCGGCGATCGCCGAACGGTTGCAGCTGATCTTGGATGCCGAGCAAATAGCCGCCGAAGGGTCTGCGCTGACGCTGATCAGTCGGGAGGCCGAGGGCTCGATGCGCGACGCGCTGTCCATTTTGGATCAGGTGCTGGCGGCGGGGTATCGGGAGATCACCGAGCTCAAGGTCGCCGAGCTGCTCGGCGTGGCGGATCGACAAATTTATTTCGATCTGTCCGGGGCGCTGCTCCAGGGTCAGGCGGGGCGCTGTTTGGCGATCGTACGGGACGTGGACCATCACGGTTATGACATCCCCACCTTTGCCAAAGGGTTCTTGGAGCACCTGCGCAATCTGGTGGTTACCGGTGTCTGCCGAGGGGAGGGGGTGGCTCGGGATCTCCCCGGGGAGGAGCGGCAAGCGCTCCTCGACCAGGCCGGCACGGTATCGATCGACACGCTGCACCGCCTGTTCAAGGCATTTGCCGAGGCGTATGAGACGATCGCCCGTACCAGCCAACCCAAGATCATGCTCGAAGCGAGCTTGGCCCGCATCGCCGATCTGGGAGAGCTCGTCCCGGCGGCGGAATTGTGCCGGCGCCTCGAGGCATTGGCCGCCTCCGGCGGACCGGCCATTTCGTCAGGTGGTGGCGGCGGGGGTCAAGGCCAAAACCAGAGCATTGGGAAGCCCGTCCGCGGCAACCCCACCGCTGGGCGGCCGAGAGACACCGCACCAACCGATACGCCCCCTCCCCCCCAAAAAACATCTCCGTCGACCA
>JANQET010000439.1 GCA_028278265.1 Myxococcota bacterium | reverse complement strand
ACCAAGTTCTCGCGACGCGTGGGTACAGGTTTGGCCGGCAGCCCCGCCGAGACCCAAGCTGGCGACAAACGATCTGCGGTCCAGCTGCACCAAGTTCTCGCGACGCGTGGGTACAGGTTTGGCCGGCTTGAAGGCCAGGGCATCGGTATGGCAGTGCACCTCGCAATTGAGGCAGCGAATGCACTCATCCGGACTACCCTGCTTGAGATCCCCCGCCCCTTGGGGGCATTTTTCGCGACACGACTTCCCGTCCTGCTCACCACAGCCGTCGCATTCCGCCTTGCGTCTGCGAAAGACGGAAAACCGGGCCAGGACCGCGTAAAAAGCACCGAGCCCACACAGGTAGCGACACCAGAAGCGTTTGGATATCCCGTTGAGACCGATGATCGCCAACAGCAGAAACAGCGATAAAAACGATATCTGATCGGCGGCCGACGGGAACAATCCCACGCCGATCGCTCTAAAAGAGAGCACCAGCGGATCAAAAAAATAAACCAGCTGACTGCCCACGACAGCGCTGATGCACAGGGCGACCAGGATGTAGTACTTCACCCGACGCAGCGTGCGATCCGTTTGCCTGGATGTAATGCGGTGATTGGGCCAGATGAACCCCACCACATCCAACAACGTGCCCAGAGGACAAACCCACCCGCAAAAGAAGCGCCCCAGAATGAGGGTCAACCCGATCAAGACAAAGGTGCTGATCACTGCCGGCACCCAAACCCGCGCTGCGGACATGGCCAACAGTGTAACCAGGGGATCGGTGATCAAAAAGAGGTCCGGCTGGATCCATGTTTCCGCTTGCCGACCGATTTGCACAAACAGAAAACCCCAGAGGGCTACAAAGAGGGTCTGGACGGCTTGCCGTATGGTAATGCTGCGTTTTGACAACGGTATTGTTACTAGTTGCTAAAGAATACTTCAAACAGCGCCAACGCGCGTCGGGCCACGATGGCGGTGGCATCGCTCGAGGCTGTAGCACCGGTGATGATGTCCACATCTTCACCGGCCCGGGCCGGTACCCGGCTGCCTTTGGGGGCTTTTTTGCCCTTGAACTGCTTGAGAAACGCCTTCTTGTTAATCGCATAGGCGTAGCGGCAGTTCAACTCCACCACCACCACCTCTTTGATTTTGCCATCCGGGGTCAGACCGATGGCGTACTTGTGGTGACAGGTACGCCAATATTGCTCCAAAATGAGGATGTATACCGACACCTTGCCCGCGGCATCCTTGCCCAGGTAGACGCTATAGGGCCCAGGGGACAAGGTCTCTTTGAAGTCCACGGTGTCTCGCAGGGCAAATCGCTTCTTGACCTGGGCCATCTTGTCCGGGGGAATCGACTTCTTTACGTTGAACACACCGTGACCGTCTGGGAGGAAGTATTTGATCGCTTCTTTGAGCTTCATGTACTTCACCGCGTGGGCATCGCGGGGAAACGTCAGCAGCGCGATCAGCGTCGCAACCAACGCAGCGGTTCGTCCAATATTCGAGAGGATTCGATGGCTCATTTTGCTGTCTCCTGCCCTTGCTCTGGGTCGTTTTTATCTTTGCGTGTGTTTTTTGACGGTGGGAACGTCATGGAAACCATGAGGGCGAGAACGACGAGCGCGGCGACGAGTAATATCGGCTTCCTTTCCACCTCGATACCGGCGTTGTCCTGCAGGGGGAGCAACGCGGGCAACTCATACGTAACTGTCGGGGCAGTCGATGGCTCGGGGGCCTCCTCTTCCAAGGCATCCAAATCCACCGGCACCTCTGCTTGATTGGGCGACTCTATCGGGATCTTGTCCTTCTCCTCCAATGCATCCAGATCAACGGGAATCTCCTCATTGGTTTGAAGTGCCAGCAGGGCGATGGGAACCAAAAACAGCTTCAGCATCACTCCTCTGCCACGTCTTCATCGGTTTCGGGTGCGCCGATCTCGAGCCAGAACAGCGTTCTCACCTTATCCAATCCTTCGATGTAGTGCTCAGCCTCGGTGTATTCTTTCAGCTCTCCACTCTCGACCCACGGCAATATCGCCTCATAACTGGCGACATCCCGCTCATGGCATTCGGCGCACTTGTTGTACATGATCTGGCCGATCGAATTTTCCCAAGTGGGTTGGCCATCCGGATTGCCCTGTTCGCCGATGCGATAGGCATAAGTGGCGGTCTCGTCGAACAAACAACCATAAATAATTGCCGACGTGAACAAACAACCGATTAAAAGCAACCATTTCATGCGCGATCTGTTCTCACCGTTTGAGGCCCAATGATAAGTAAACATGTAAAAATACAGGATGATCCACAATTCCTCCCTCCTTAGACTGTCATTTGTGAAAATAAATGTAAATATATTTTTGGCTGTCACACATTAACCGATCATGCCTCGCGGTTGTGATATAGTATCGCCCCAAGATGGAGAGAAGAATGTTTTTACACCGGTATATCAAGAAATGTATTCTGCTCGGTTGGTGCCTCGTAGTTCTTTCGAATTGCGATACCCCGTTCAGTGACGAGCAGGCGAGAATCGCCATCGAGGAATCGGTCCTCTCCAGCCAGGCAGCCAACCTGATTTCAGGGGCAATCGATTTGAGCACTCAGTTCACCATCGGCGGCTCCACTGAGGAGGCCTTGGCCGAGCTCGGCGCGTTGATCGAATTGCAGCTCCCCTGTGCCCGGGTGGATAAAATCGGTACCACCCTGGTGCTCGAGTACGGTGTTTTCGAAGGGCTCTGCGACTACGCCGGTCAGACCTACACCGGCATTCACAAAATGACGATCGTGTCCACAGCGCCAGGTACTTGTGTCACCGAAAACCACTGGATCGGTTTTTCGAACGATGTGGTCACCGTGTCGGGTTCGGCCACTACCAGCTGGGAAAGTGCCTCGTCACCCCGTCGGGTGGACTATTCCCTGCACTGGACGAGCCGGCTCGCTCCTCGAGACGCCACGGGTACGGGGACGCGTAGCCAATCCGTGCTGGGGCTGGATTGGACCGCTGGTACGCTGAATACGGGGGAGCACCATTGGCGCGACCCATCCGGAGATTGGCACCTGCGGTTGGAGAAAGCAGCGACACTATGGCAGGATTCAGTACCCCAGAGCGGTGTCTACACGTTGGAGACGCCATTTGAAACCGACGTGACCATGGGGTTCAGTCGGGTGGATGAAGATGCCATCGAGGTGGTGGTGTCGTCGGGCGACCGGCGCTACATCTATCGGGTGAACAAACTCGGCCAGGTGGTGGGGTTCTGACTCGAATTCAGTACGGCATCAGGGACAATCGAGCACAACATTGTCCTTGTCCCAACAGTCATCCTTCTTGCAGCCCTCTCCCACCTCGAGCGCGCCGGGCCCGCCTACAAGCTGATCGAGCAGACCACAGATCTCGCAGTAAGGCAGCTTGCGGTTGGTGTGCGCGGTGAATGTTCCGTTGATGGCGGTCAGCGCACCGAGTCCGTCGAGGGTTTCCAGATCCCTGTTTTCCCAAATACTCAGATGGTGTCCGATGGCGGTCAGACCCGCCAGTGCGTTCACGTCAATCAGGTCACCGTTGAATGTGATGATCACACTTTGGCCGACGGATTGCAGGTGGTCGAGTCCGTTCAAATCGAGCAGCGCGTCATTTTCGGAGATCATCAGGTCACCACCGATGGTGGTCAGGGCCCCCAGGCCGGTCAGGTCGATCAGATCTTCGTTGCGTGAAATCTGCAGGTATTGTCCCACCGTATGCAGGGCCGCTAGTCCGTTGACATTGGTCAATGCGCGGTTCCCGTGGAGGTACAAATCTCCGGTGAGCGCTGTGAGCCCGAGCAACCCATCGATGTTGATGAGAGAATTGTTATCGTGGATCGCCAGATAGCGTTCGCCGGGAGAGGTGAGCGCGCGGAGTCCGTTGAGCTGAGTCAAGGCGTTGTTGTGGGAAATCTGGACGAACTGCCCCACCGTCGTCAGGGCACTCAGCCCGTCCAGGTCGGTGAGGATTGGATTGTTGTGGATGGTCAGCCCACCGCTTATGGTGGTGAGCGAGGAGAGGCCAGTCAAATCGAGCAGCAGTAGATTCTCGTTGATGAACAGGTCGCCACCGACCGTTACGAGCTGGGGCAAATCGATCGTTTCCAAATCAATCGATTTGATATGCAGGTACCCGGTGATGCACCGATAGGGTTTGAACAGCTCCGCGTCCTCGATGCTCTGAATGGTGAAATCACCGTCGTAGCATCCCGTGCCATTGCCATCGGTCGCCGGGTCCTCTTCACATGCCAGTAGCGATGCACAAAGGGCGAGCAACGCAAGAAGTGCTTTTATTGAGATTTGTTTGGGCTGAATCCGGGTGGTTTGTGACATAGCAAATCATACAGTTGCCCCAAACCGAGAGTCAACATCAACCGGTGAAGCGGGAATGGTGGCCTTATTCGATGTGGGATCGGGTTGATAGATTCCAACCTCCCTGTATTGCTTTGCCAAACCATCGAGATTGCCCTAGTATGGCGCCCGATAAAAGGAGGAATTAATGAATAAGTGCCAGTTACTACTCATGATTTTAATTGCCGTACCGGTCGTTACTGCGACTTTTACGAGTAATGCTGTTGAAATCGGCGTAAACGACTTTCGTATTTCCGACATGGGCCCGGACGGGAACGAAGAGTATGACGCGAATCGGCCACGGGCGGTCTACAACAGCGCCGAAGGGGAATATCTCGTGGTCTGGTCAGGTGATGACGACACCGAACCGTTGGTAGTCGGCAAAGAGGAGATCTTTGGTCAGCGAATCGATGCCGAAACCGGTGCTGCGCTGGGAGAAAACGATTTCCGCATCAGCTTCAGCGGCCCTGAGGGAAACACCTCCTATGATGCGGTGAGACCTGCCGCGGCCTACAACTCGACAAACAACGAGTACCTGGTCGTTTGGTCCGGCGAGTCGGATGTATTGCCCCTCGTTGAGGACGAATACGAGATTATGGGCCAATTTCTCGATGGGGAGACGGGTGAGTCGATTGGCGACAATTTTCGCATCAGCAACTTGGGTCCGGACGGTGACACCCGGTATGACGCCAGGCGTCCTACGGTGGCCTATGACGAATCAGAGAATCAATACTTGGTGGTCTGGTTCGGGGAGCTGGACGACGGTTCCCCGCTGGACGGTGAGAATCAGGTCTTCGGGCAGTTGATCGACGGTGAGACACACGGGGAAGTGGGTGCCGAGTTTCCGCTCAGCGACATGGGAACGGCGGATGATCCGGACACCTTCGCCAGCACGCCGGACGTGGTCTACAACCCCGCTGAAAAGGAGTTTTTTGTTGTTTTCGAAGGGTACGGCGATGATGCTCCGGGGGAGAATGAAGCGTTTGGACAGCGGGTCGACGCACCTACCGGCCTGGAAGTCGGCGCCAACGATTTTCGCATCAGCGACATGGGACCGGCTGAGGATACCGGGTTTGCCGTCAACGATGTCGTGGTCGCGTACAACTCCGAAGTGAACGAGTACTTTGTGGTGTGGCAAGGAGAAGATAACCAGGGCGACCTGGTGGACGGGGAAAGGGAGATCTTCGGTCAGCGGATAGACGCAACCAACGGAACGGAAGTCGGCCCCAATGACCTGCGCATCAGTCAGATGGGAACTGATGGGGAAACTGATATCAACGCGTATGAGCCCTCCGTGGCATGCAACCCGCTGAGCAACGAGTACCTGGTGGTGTGGCGGGCTGATAATGACACGGGCGATATGATTGATGGCGAATTCGAAGTTTTCGGCCAGAGAATCGATGGCACGAGCGGCGCCGAAATCGGATCAGATGATGTGCGGCTCAGCGACATGGGGGACGATGCCTCGACCCGTCCGGGCAGCAGGACCCCCCGACTCGTTTTCAACGGGGACCGGGAAGAGTTTCTCATCGTATGGCGGGGAGACGACATCACCGGCGATATGGTGAACAACGAGAACGAGATCTTCGGCCAACTTTGGGGCTATCGTTCACAGTTGCGAGTGGAGGGCAATTCCATCCCGATCTCGAACGGCGATACCACCCCGGAAGCGGACGACCAGACCGATTTTGGTGTCGCTTTGATCAACACTGTTGAAACGGCCCATGAGTTTTACCTCTATAACAGTGGTGAGCTCGATCTGTCGCTCGATGGCGCCCCGCTGGTCGAAGTGAGTGGGCCTGCAGCAGATGATTTCGAAGTGACGGTACTGCCGGCTGATTTGATTACCACAGGTGAGCATACAACATTCACTATTGCCTTTTTGCCGTCTGCCGTGGGTAGCCGGTCGGCTTCGATATCTATCGCCAGCAACGATCCGGATGACAATCCGTACACCTTTGCCATTGAGGGATTCGGAGAAGAGGTGGACACGGATCTAGATACGGATACCGATACGGGTGGAGACGGAGATGCCGATACGGACACTGACACCGATACGGACACTGACACAGATACAGGTGGAGACGGAGATGCCGATACGGACACCGACACCGATGCGGATACGGATACCGATACAGGCGGAGACGGAGATGCCGATACGGACACTGACACCGACGCGGATACCGACACCGACACAGATGCCGACGCCGATACGGACAGTGATTCGGATACGGATGCGGATGCGGACACCGATGCAGATGCAGACGCCGATACAGACAGCGACACGGATACCGATGCGGACACCGACACCGATGCGGACACCGATACGGACACCGATACGGACGCAGACGATCCGGATGCCGATTCATGCGGCTGTCATACGATCGGCCGTGACTCGGCGAGACAGTCATTGATCAACATTATTGAGCTAATCATCTAAATAGGGAGAACGACAATGTTGAATTTTACCCTCAGACTCCACGGAATTATCTGCATCCCCTACGCCGTGCTGCTGATCTTCTTTCCCGGTTTTACCTTGGACCTACTGGCCGACGGCGAGATCGGTCTGGGTGTCGAGGTGGGCCGTCTATTGGGGGCGGCGAT
Source organism: Myxococcota bacterium (assembly GCA_028278265.1). Classification (GTDB taxonomy): domain Bacteria; phylum Myxococcota_A; class Polyangia; order JAAYKL01; family JAAYKL01; genus JANQET01. The sequence continues at coordinate 6,994 of JANQET010000439.1, read as the reverse complement.
GATTCTGCTGACGATTATCACCTGGCGCGCCAGTTATTCGAAAGAGCCCGGCCTGCGCAAGTCGATCATCTTCGGCGTCTGTTGCTACACCCTCACCGGCTTTGTCATCTCCCTCATCGGACAACTCCAAGGGCACTGGGGCGTTTTGGGCTGGAGCAATGTGATCGAATATCTCTTCTTCGGTGCGGTCTACGCGACCTACCTGTTGCGAAACAAAACCGTCTGATCCATCCCGGCCCAGCGCTCGGCATCCCGTTTGCCGACCCCACAAAACCCAATATAGTTATAGGTAAATAGACTTGAAAAGAGTGCTGAGGGGGGAGCGCTGAAACCGAATTCAGTTGAGATGTTGGTGAAGTGGATTCCATACTGGTGCGTCGCGATGCTCCTTTTCACCGCACCGGTGCGTCCCCAAGCGGCCCCGCAGCAAGAGCAGCAGCCGTCGAACGGGGCTCCCCCGGATGAGGCGACCCAGTGTGACGCCAGAATCGACGCCCTGACCAAGGAGATGACCGAGCTCAAGGCCAACGAAATTGCCGAGTTCAAACAAGCGATCGAGGCGCTCCAACAGCAAGTCGAAGCGGCCGGGGAGGATTCGCTGGACGATTTTGGAGAACTCGATGAGTTGGAGATGCTCGACGAGCTCGGTGGGGGCAGCGGTCAGGGGCCGGAACCGATTGAGATCCACGGATTCTACGACTTGTCGTTCTTTAAATTTATGATCAGTGATGACAGCGCCTATGCGATTCTGGCGCCAAGTGAATGGTCGTTCATCGTGTGCCAGGTGAACCTCTACTTTACGGGTCAAATGTCGTCGACACTGCACTCCCTGGTCGAAGCCAAATTGGCTTTTCTGCCCCACGGAATGGAGTACAACACCGCGTCGTACGGGAAGATCGGCGATACCCTATTCGACTCGGGCGTGCCCTACGAACGGGCCAGCACGATGGTCGCCGATCCCCACCTGACCAATCGGTTCAACTACGGCAGCGTCACCATCGAGCGTGCCCACCTGACCTACTCGCCCTACGATTGGCTGAATATTCTCGCCGGACGCTTTTTGACCCCCTACGGTATCTGGAACATCGATCACGGCTCCCCGGTCATCATTCCGGTTCGGGCCCCCTACATGCAGCTGCGCGAAATGGTACCGTTGGCCCAGACCGGGCTGCAGGTGTTCGGCCGGTTCTTCCCTTCCTATAGCCTGTTCATCGACTATGCGGTGACCGTCTCCAACGGTCGAGGCCCTATCGAGGAGCTGGTCGATCTGGACGCGAACAAAGGGATCGGCTTGCGCCTGCGCGTGATCTACGAAGGGGAACAGCTGGAGCTCGCCGTGGGCGGGCATGGCTACTACGGCAAATACACAGATATCAAAAAAGCATCGATCATCGAGCTCAACCCGGATTTGACGATCAACACTGATGTCGACACCCCCTTGCGGACGCAGATCGACGTCATCGAGTCCTACGGTGAGTACATTTTGAGCGGGGATCTGCAAATCTCCCTGTTCGGCGTGACCCTGCAGTCCGAAGCTTTTTGGCGACTGGTGCTGTATGAAAAACACGGGCTCAAAGAGTACGATTTCGTCATTCTCTCCGGTGCAGCCGCGAGTGAAATTCTCTACCATCCCAATCACATCGCTTGGGGAGCGTATGGGATGATTTACTGGGAACTGCCCCTCTCCAAGTGGATTCACCCGGTGACAATCACCCCATTTGCGATGTTCGAGCGCACCATCCAAGAGGACACCTTGCCCGGCTTCAATTTTGACCTCATTTTTGCCGGATTGAATATCAAGCCGTCCCCCTATGTGGTGTTGAAACTGGAGTACTCCCGGGGGATACCCCATGCCAAGACGCTTTACGGCGGTAACGCTGATATCGCCGCGGCACAGCTGGCGGTGTCGTTTTGAGAAAGAGGAGTAATCGGTTCAGACGATGAGAAACCCCATGACCAGTCGGAGCACGCAGCGCTTCAGGGAATATGGCCAGTATAGTCGAATGGCGGTCGTCGCAATCACTGCTGTGCTGGTTCTTCTGCAATTCCGCGCCGACGCTCAGGAGCCGGTGGTGGATAAGCCGGACGATATTCTCATCATCGTCAACAAAGCGGTGAACATCGATCAGACTCAAGTGGACGAATTAAAGGCGATATTCCTCAAAAGAAAAGCAAATTGGAGCGACGGAACCAAGGCGATTCCGATCAACGCTCCGGAGGGATCCAAAATCAGAGAGGCCTTCCGCCGCCTGGTTACCGGCATGACGCGCAGTCGAGAGCAATCATTCTGGCAGACCCAGATGATCAAACACGGAACCAACCGGCCGCCGGAATTCGCCAACCCGCTCAAGGCGGTATTCAAATTGCGGGGGGCGGTCAGTTACGTCTATCGCTCTGACTATCGTAAGGGAGTGGCCAAGATTATTCTGGTGCTTCGCTAGCGATATCCCACCTACCACAGCTCATCGTATTTGTTCCACAGCCGATCGCCGAGCGCCCAATACGCGTTGACCACTTTTGCACACTGCCGTCTGACCGTCTCGGTGAGAAATCGGCGCGCGGACTTGCTGTCCTGTTTGTAGATTTTCAACGCTCGACCATCGGTTGATTTCGCTTCGGCGAGCAGCTGCTGTTGCAGTCGATATCGCACGGCTTTGACATCCTTGCGCATATCCCCCCAGCGCTGGGAGGCGATGGTGGAAACCCGGTTGAACGCCCACCAGGCCGATTTGCGGGAAAAGCCGGTCTCGCGGGCATCGGTTTTGTAATCCCGGGGCAGATCGGTGATTCCCATGTAGAACGGTACCCAGGTGGTCATCGCGTTGTTGTCGTAACTGAACCAGGCGACCCCCCCAATCGGATCGGGCAGCCAGGAGCGGGACTGGGTGATCACCGAGTACATCGTGTACCAACGCGCGATGGTGCGCTCCCCGCGCCAACCCCAGCCGCCGTTGATCCGGTGCAGTTTGTTGGCATCATAGGGCATGAACGGGTTGGCCAACGGGCTCTTGATCGTCTTTCCCGTTTTCTCGTCAGTGACCGTGAGCTGGGCGGTCATATCGAATTCGGTTCCCTCGTACGTATCGCGAAACAGGTCCATGATCTGTTCCACGGCCACCTTTTTGTCCGGCTTGATCGAGAAGGGCAGGTGGTTGGTTCGCGGATCGAGCTTCAACGACGGGGCCAGCCGATCGTAAATCCGCCATTCCCGTCGGGTCGAGCTGGGTTTCATCCGGCCCCCCGGATTATACGCTTCGTTGAAGGCGAACGGCCGACCGCTCTCGGGATCCCAAAACTTGAGCGCCACCGCGACCTCTTTCACGTTCGCTGAGGCCATGGTGTTCTGTTCGTCGGTGAGATCCAATGCACCGATCCGCGACGCATTGGCCACGACTGAAACGTGATCGTCGGGAATGCGCCGGGCCACCCATATCGCCCCGACCTTGCCCTTGCCCGGGCCGATGATCTCCATTAGCCAGGCTTCCTCGGGATCGACAATGGTCAAGGATTCGCCGCCGTCGATCCAGCCGTATTTTTCAATCAGTGCCCCACCGATACGAATGGCCTCCCGGGCGGTCTTGGCCCGCTGCAACATCAGCTCCTGGGTGGTTTCGCAGTCCAGCAGACCGGCCTCGCTGACCATCGATTTCCGACCGCTGAAGGTGGATTCGCCGATAGCGAGCTGGTGCTCGTTCATCGGGGGGTAGCGGGACGCCAGATAGCCGTAGGTCACCCGGACCTGGGGAATTTTGCCCGTGGGTACCCGGCGGTAGCGCTGCATCGGACCGCTGTCGTCGTTCTCCCGGCGGCTGCACTGGAACATCGCACCTTTGGGGTGTGTCTTTCTCGGTACGATGCGCACATCGCTGTTCAAGCGATGGTCGTCCACCGTGTGGGAGGTGATCACCGAACCATCGGTCGAGGCCTCCTTGCCGACGGTGATCACCGTGCAGGGGATTGCCTCGCGGGAGACTGACATCGCCAATGCCGAGACGGCAACAATCACAGCTACATGCTTGGTCAAGTTCACACTCGCCTCCTATCGGGTTGTAGATGCGGGGAGACCTTATCGCGAATCTCTACGGGGCGATACTGCTCTTCGGCTCAGAGCCGAATTTGCTCAGTAGGGTTGCGCTGGCCGCAAAAGGACCGGCGATGAGCAGGATGATCCAACCGAGAATCGGAATCAGGCTGAGCACAAATACGACAACAAATCCCAATAACATGGAGCCGATGGGCGTTTTGGTCGCGCGAAAGAACGGGATCTTCTCACCAATCAACAAAAACAGGGCACTCATGCCGAACAGGGACATTACCACGGCCGCCAGGACGACCAACGGCGTCAAGGGAATCAGGATAATCGTCGCCAGCATGATGAGGAACAGCAGGGTTGTACCGATGGGGAGCACCAACGCGCCCAGAGTCGTAAAACCGGGCTGTGCGGCAATGTAGTCGCGTACCCGGCGAATTCGTTTGGGAGCTACCCAGAAAATCAGCAGCGAGATAACAAAGAGGATAATCATTCCCGATATCTGGACGAAGAAATCAAAGATGCTGAGAATGCTGCTCAGGCCGGCTGCTCCTCCAAGAAAGGGCAACGGAACGCCCACACCGACCCGGTCCCCGTGCAGGGTTGCTCCCGGTTCCACCTCCACGGTCCCGCCGACCGCGACCGCATCTCCGCCGACCTCTGATCCGGGTCTAAGAGTTACCGATCCCCCCACCGCAACCACATCGTGTTCCACATGTCCCAAGACTTCGACCGAACCGCCCACGGCCACCGCTTCGCTGACCTTTTCTCCAGCCTCGACCCGAACTGATTCACCGATTTCGACCCGCTCCCGGTGACGCCCCGAACGCTTCTTGCGCCGGCGATCCCGCCGTTTCGACTTTTCTTCGTCGATATTGATATCCAACCCGTTGGGGCCGATTTTGAGGGTGACCTCAGCGGCGTCGTCATCGTCGTCTTCGTCCTCGCCCCGATCGCGCTTGCTCGCCGCCGGAGTCTCCCGCAGTCTCACGAAGACGATTTCATCCTTGAATTCCGCCACGAGGCCTCGACTTTGCAGGATGATGGAGAACACCTCGGTCGCCGGCTTGCCGACGAGCATTAAGGTGAGCGGGTCCTTGAGGTGTTCCTCGGGAACATTGAGCACCAATCCCCACCCCGCCTGTTTGGCGGCGGTGTGAAGCGCCCGCTCCGGTGTCTCACCGGACAGGGAGAGGCTTATCTGCGGCGGGTTCTCGGGCCAGTCCCCCAGCAGCACCGCATCATCTTCAGCGGCTGCATTGGTTGCAATGGCAAACATGAACGTGATCACCAATCCCGCCGTGATCACTGTTAGGGGTATTCTATTCATTTCACACCCTCCATGAGCGCAGCTACTCCACCACCCGGACGAGCGCTGACTTTTTGGACAGACGAATTAGCATTCCCACGCAGGCCAGCACCACCAGCCAGAGGCCGAACGTCACCGAGACGCCGAACTGGGGCGCAGTGCTCCAAATGACCGAGAAGGCGTTGAGCAGGGCCTTGAATTTTCCGACGGTCGAAGCGACGTCAATCGTGACCGAAGTGAAGTTGAACAGGATGCCCCAGAACATGGCCGATGCGGCGACAATCATGGCCACCCCGCTGGCGACGAAGTGGCGCCGATTCCGCGCGCGGTGGGCCTGCTGGAAGCGAAGCGCTGTCGCCTGGGCAAAGCCGCTGGGCACGGATCGCGTGGGCAGACGACCGAGGGCCTCGATCAGCTCTGCGTCATTTTCGAACAATTGGTTGTGGTGAGAATCGTTCATTGTCGTTCTCCTCGCCCGCCCTTCATCCCTGCCGGGTTCTTGTTGACCAACTCGCGGAGCTTGGCGCGACCGCGATGCAGCCAGGTCATCACCGTACCGATCGGTACATCGAGAACTTCGGCGGTTTCCTGATAAGACAGGCCGTCAACATAGCACAAACTGATCGCCTCGCGCTGCCCCTCGGGCAGTTTTTCCAGTGCCCGGGCCAGCTGGGACAAGTCTTGTTTCACCGATAACTCATCTTCAACACTTGGGGAGTTGTCCACAGCTGTCACAGGACTGTCCGGCGGAAGCAGATCAGGTGTTTTTTTGCGTAACCGGTCGATGCACAAGTTCCGAGCAATGGTCATCAACCAGGGCAATAGGGGTCGGTCAGGGTTGAATTTCGCTCGATTCATAAAGGCCTTGATAAATGTCTCTTGGGCCAAATCCTCGGCATCTTGATTTCTAAGATACCGAAAACACATGTTAAAAATCGGGCGCTGGTACCTCTCGACCAGCGTGCTGAACGCCTGAACATCGCCGTTGGCCGCGGCTTTGGCCAGCTCCGTCTCTTCACTGGAGCTCACCCGTCTGGTCTGTTGTGGGCTTATGATTCGAGCTCCAGCGTGGATGGTGTTTGCCGCCAGCATTTGTAGGGGGTACGGGAATCGAGCAGTATTATTTCAAGAATGTTAAGGAAGACCATTATCTCACTCCGATCATTTCGAGAGCACGCCTCGCACCGGAATCCGATTTTATTCGAGCACGAGTCCCACCCAGCGGTTGCGAGGGCGGCCACCCTTGTCCAGATCCGAACGAACCGATACGGGTTTGCCCTTCATCGTCTCGATCCGGCGGGCATCGACCCCCTTCCTGACGAGATACTTGGCCACAGTCCACGCTCGGCGCAACCCCAGGTCGGATAACCCGTTGTTTTCCTCCTTGACCGTGGGGTGACCCACCAACCAAAACCGGCGCTCACCGGGAATGGCGTTGATCATCGCCAACAGCCGAGCTTCATCCCAATCCAGATCGAACATGAAGACCGTGCTCTCGGGCTTGAATCGAACCGGCAGGGGAATCTCCGTTGCCAGATCCGGAGTGGGGCGGGGACGGTTTTTCCGGGCCCGAACGCCCCCGTCGAGGGGCGGCCTCGCCGGTTCGTTCGACACGGTGTTGGAAGGTGCCTGCGCTAAGGGGGCTGGATCAGTAG
>JANQET010000338.1 GCA_028278265.1 Myxococcota bacterium | reverse complement strand
TTTACGTATATACAACCGCTAATGTAAATTTCTCCATCACCCTGATTTTAAAAGCATTTTATTGATTAGCGGATCACGAAGTGGTCAAGATGGGCTTAGGAAAGAACAGGGACGTTCCCTAGTCTTGTGGATTTAAATTTTTACGGTTGCCATCATCGCCAAAAAATAGCAAAATCAGCAGGTTATTATGTGTGGCGTAATTTCAGCGCAGCCTTTTCTTGACAATCAGATGGGGAGTAATTGCCGTAGGTCGGATTGCCCAGGAGAGCCGGTTCCGATGAACCATTACAACCAACGGTGACTCGAGACAGGACAGCGCCTCGGCCAGTTGGCTTCCTGGCGATTTATCAAGACAAAGAGATAGCTGCGCCCGACGGTGGGTTCTTGCCACATCTGCCACTTCCCCTCTATCGGAAGTGTTTCTTGAATAAATTGAAAGCCTGGCAAGGAGTGAGTTGATGCCAAATATCGATCTGGCCAAGCGGCGCAGAATCATGCAGCGGTCGATGGAACTGGGCCACTGCATCTGCGATCCCAAGCGTCCCTGCCCGTGTGACGTGTTCACCGGACAGGGGATCTGTCCCTGTGCCGGGGAGCGGCCTGAGCCGGTGGACCTGTCCACCATCAAGCTGACCGAGCTGGTACACAACGCGGGCTGTGCTTCCAAGATTTCGCCGGAAGATCTGGAGACCTTTCTCTCCCGCCTGCCCGCGGTGAAAGATCCAGCGGTGATATCCGGTCTGCCGGCCGGTGATGATGCCGGGGTGTATCGCCTGGGAGACGGGATGACCCTCGTCCAGACCGTGGATATCTTCACCCCCTGTGTCGACGATCCCTATACTTTTGGAAAAATCTGTGCGGCAAACTGTCTGTCCGACATCTACGCCATGGGCGCGGTGCCCAAGACCGCGTTGAGCGTGTTGTGTTTCCCCGCCGAGACGATGAACGGCGAAGTCATGTACGAGATGATGAAGGGCGCGATGGAGGTGCTCGAGGATGCGGAATGCGCCCTGCTCGGGGGCCACAGTATCAAGGATGAGGAGATCAAACTCGGCTTTGCCATCACCGGAGTGCTCGATGAGGAGGCCTCGGTCTCCCACGAGACCGCCTCGGTGGGGGATGTGCTGGTGTTGACCAAACCGCTCGGGGTCGGGGTGCTCAGCTTTGCCCGGCAGATCGGACGGGTTCACGAGCAGGGGCTTCGACAGGCCGAGAAATCGATGATTGCGCTCAACCGGGACGCCGCAGCGCTGATGAGCCAAATCGGGGTCTCCGCCTGCACCGATGTCACCGGGTTCAGTCTGCTGGGGCATTTGGCGCGAATGGTGCGCCATTCCAAGGTCACGGCCCGGATCTATGCCGATGCGCTGCCGGTATTCGACGGGGCCCTCGAGCTGCTGGAACAGGGGGTGATCCCCGGCGCGATCGAGCGGAACCGGGAGTTCGTGGGCGACGATCTGATCGTGCGCAACGGGATCACCGAGGCCTATCGCAACCTGGGATTTGACGCGCAAACATCGGGTGGTCTGCTGATCGCCGTGCCCGAGGAAAAATGCGACGCCTTCTGTACCTCGCTCTCGGCGTTGAAGGACGATTCGGTGGCGCCCCACGTGATCGGCAAAATCGTGGAGCATTCCGACGGCAAAATCGAGATGGTGGCCAGCGCTGATCCGGCCAAGGCGAATCTGAGGGACACGGCCAAATTGAAAGTGGCCCGACCTTCTACCCCGCCGGCCGAGCCGACACCGCCCATTCAACCGGCTCGACCGGAGGCCCAAGCGTCGGGTGAGGAGCCGGAACACGATCCCGGGTGTTGCGCCGACGTGTTCGGGGAGCCGGCCCCCTCACCGGCGACCCCGAGCGGGGGCGAAACAGTTGACGGATCCACCGCGCCGGTCTCCATGGCCGCCTTCGGTGATCTGATGCAGTCCTCAGGGGCGACCGGGCTGCTGGACGAAAAGACCAAGGAGCTGATCACCTTCTCCTTGGTGCTGCACTCCCGCTGTGAGCCGTGTCTGGCGATTCACTACGAAAAGGCGCTGGGCATGGGCATCACGCAGGAGGAGCTGGACGAGGTCGCCTGGTGTGCCATCGCCATGGGCGGGGCGCCGGTGAAGATGTTTTATCAAGCGTATCGGGAGAAAATCGGCAACTGACTGCCGTTTTTTGATGAAATTTGAACAACCAAGGGAAAACGGAGAGGTAGCATGAAAACGACAACCGGTATCGATCTGAATTCGGTTCGCGAAGTGTACAACGGCCCTGAAGGGGATCTGTGGGAGCTGGTTATGGGGGAGCAGATCCACATCGGTGGCTTCGCCTCATCGATGGCCCTGGCCCAAAAGGCGGGCATCGGGGAGGGGATGAAAGGCGTGGATCTGTGCTGCTGCAACGGCGCGGGAATGCGCTTTTTGGTGCGGTTTTGTAAAGTTGGCTCGATGACCGGGGTCGACGCCACGGAAACCGTCGTCGAGCGGGGCAAGCAGCGCTGCGCGGCAGAAGGGTTTGCCGACAAAATCACCTTTGCTTTCAAAGATGTGCTCGACAGCGGATTGCCCGACGGGCAGGCGGATTTTGTCTGGGGCGAGGATGCCTGGTGCTACGTGGTTGACAAAACCAAGCTCGTCGCAGAGGCGGCCCGATTGGTTAGATCCGGCGGCACGGTGGCCTTTACCGATTGGGTCGAAGGGCCGGCCGGGCTCAGCGATGAAGAGGCCGAGCGCTTCCTGAAGTTTATGAAGTTTCCCAATGTCCAGTCGATTGACGGGTACAAATCCCTGCTCGAGGCCAATGGCTGCACCGTTGAAGTGGCCGAAGACACCGAGCAGTTTGGGCCGCATGTGGATCTCTATCTAGACATGCTGAACAAACAATTGACCTACGATGCGCTGAAAATCATCGGCTTCAACATGGATCTGATGGGCGCGATGGGCGGGGAGATGCAGTTCATGCAGGGACTGGCCCATGCGAGCAAAATCGCCCAGGGGCGGTTCATTGCGCGGAAGAAGTAGCGCGGTTTACCCCCGCGCGATCATTGGAGGTGAGCGATGGCCAAGTGTTGTGGTGAGTTTGACGGTGAAGTGAAGAACACGGATCCCAGCGCGGCCAGCGGGTCGGGCTGAGCACCGGCAGAGCCCGCACCCGGTGGTGCGGATGTTCCCGAACCGATCGCCTGGTTTCACGACATGGTGCAGCGCTGTGTCGACTACGCGACCGCTGAAAAGCAAAAAGGGGCCAAGGTGGTCGGCATCATGTGCGAGTACACCCCGCGGGAGCTGATCATGGCCGCGGGGGGGCTGCCGGTTTGTTTGTGCGGCGGCGATGAGGAGATGATCCCGGCTGCAGAGGAGGTGCTGCCGGCCAACTTGTGCCCGCTGATCAAATCCACCTACGGCTACAGCGTCAACAAGGCCAACCCGCTGTTGGAGATGGCCGATCTGCTGGTGGCCGAGACCACCTGTGACGGGAAAAAGAAGATGTACGAGCTGCTCGAGCAGCGCCACCCGATGCACGTGCTGGAGCTCCCGCAAAAACCGGACGACAAGGACGCGTTCGAGCATTGGGTGGCCGAGCTGCACAAACTCAAAGGGATTCTCGAGCAGCGCTTTGAAGTAGCGATCACCGACGACGATCTGCGCCGAGCAATCCGCACGATGAACCGGGAGCGGGAGTTGCGGCGCCGCGTGGCCGCACTAATGACGGACAAGTCACCGCCCATTACCGGTCTGGAGCTGCTCGAGCTGAAGAGCCTGATCTCGGGTATTCCCGACGATCTCGCCCAATACGAAAAGGCGCTCAACGGCATGCCCCAGCGGCAGTTCGATCCGCCGCTCGATTCGCGGGTTCGGGTGTTGCTCACCGGCGTGCCCCTGGCCCACGGAGCCGAACGGGTGATGCGGATCATCGAGGACAACGGCGGGTTGGTGGTTTGCCAGGAGAACTGCACCGGGCTCAAGCCGTTGTACGAAGATGTGAACGCCGAGGCAGCGGATCCGATGCGGGCGATCGCGGAGAAGTACTTTCACCTGCCCTGTTCGGTGATGACCAAGAACACGGCCCGCACCGATCTACTGAAGACGCTCGTCGATCAGTACCGACCGGACTGCGTCGTCGAGCTGATTTGGCAGACCTGCCTGACCTATGATATCGAGGCGGCTCAGATAAAGAAATACGTCGAAGAGACGCTGGGCCTGCCCTACCTGCGCGTCGAAACCGATTACTCCCCATCAGACTCTGCCCGTATCGCGCTGCGCGTCCAGGCGTTGTTCGAGATGACCCAGTAAGCGATGGGAACGCGAGCGAGCGAGCAGTGACCAGAGCGAAACGGTTTGCCTACAGTGCTCCTTTTGTCCCGGCGGAATGGATCGCGGCCCATGGATGTCTGCCCCGCTTTCACCGTCCCAGTGGCGTGATCACTGATGGCCCGATTGACGACCGCGCCGGATTGTGTGCCTACATGCGCGCGTTCGTCAACGAGGTGTCAGCTGATTCGTCAATAGACGGATTGATTTTGACGACCACCTGCGATCAGATGCGCCGGGCGGTCGATTTGATCGCGGACGGTTCGGCCAAACCGGTGTTTCTGATGCACGTGCCCACGACCTGGCAAACGTCGACGGCCTATCAATACTATCTCGATGAGCTGGACCGCCTGGGACGATTCCTCGTAGATCAGGGGGGATCGACCCCTTCGAACGGAGAACTGATCGATGTGATGCGGGGGTTCGAGCGAGGCCGACAACAGATTGTCGCCACGCCGGAGCGGTGTCGGGGGCAGGCGTTGTCCACGGCGCTCAACGGGCTGTTCGAGGGGGCACTTCCCCCGGCGCCACCAACGGAAGTTCGCCGGGGGGTGCCCATCGCCGTGCTCGGCGGACCGCTGAGCAAGACCGATTGTCAGTTGTTCGAGCTGATTCACGCCGAGGGGGGCACGGTATTGCTCGACGGCACCGAGAACGGCGAGCGCGGATTGCCGGGAAAATTCAATGCAAGACAACTGGCCGGGGAACCGCTGCAAGTGCTGGCGGACGCCTACTTCGGCTCCATCGTCGATGTGTTCCAACGGCCCAACAACCGTCTGTTTGCCTGGCTCAAGGGACAGGTGAAGGAGCGGGGAATCGAGGGAATCGTGCTCGTGCGCTACGTGTGGTGCGATTGTTGGCACGCCGAGGTGCAACGCATTCGCGAGTGGGTCGGCGTTCCCCTGGTGGACATCGATCTCAACGGAATCGACGGCGCCGCGCGAAACACCACGCGCATCGCCGCCTTTTTGGAGGCCCTGCGATGAGTGGGGTGCTGCGCCAATTGTCCATCTCCGAGTGGGACGAACGATACGACCGGCTGAAGGACAATCTCAAGGAACCGGCCTATGGTGGGCCGTTGGGCCGTCATCTGTCCGATGGGGATTTTCGGCTGAACAGCATTAAGTTCGACAACTCCGCAGCCGCTCTGCGCCTGTGGAACTTTTTGTTGACCGAAGAGGAACGGCTGGCCGAGGCGCGTCGCGACGGAAAGAAGCTGGTCGGCACGATGAAGGACTTGGGCACCGTGCCGATTATCGCCTATGCTGATCCCGATGTGGTGGCGTTTTATCCGGACGGCGCCTGGTGGATTCCCTGCGTGATGGAGTTGAGCGCGGGGTTGTTGGACATTGCCGACTCCCTGGGAATCGACGAATCGTTCTGTCCGGTACGGGCGATGCTCGGCGCCTTTGTCACCGAGGCCCACTTCCCCTTGCCCGATTTGTTGATCTGCAGCGCCGGCGCCATTTGCGATGATTTTTCGGCTATTGCCCAGCGATTGGCCGGCTTGGGCCATGAGATCGAGTGGTGGGAGATCCCCCATCGGCATCCGGTGCGCGATCCCCTTGAGCGGGTGGCGTTGCCCGGTGGGTTCTTTGCCCATCGGCGACAGGTCGAGGGGGTCACCGCCGAGCTCGAGCGGTTGAAAAAAATCGTGGAGCGGTTGACCGGCAATCCCCTCGGCGAGGAGCAGCTGCGCGGAAGCATCACTGCAGCCAATACGGTTCGTGAGCGCTTGGCCGAGCTGCGCCAGCGGGTGTTCACCGCGCCGATCTGTCCGATGCCCGCGTTGGAGATGCTCGTGGCGGAGATGTTGGCCATTCACTACTGTTCCGACCGGGATGAAACGGTTGCCGTGCTGGACGAGATGCTCGAGACGGTGGATCGGCGCATCGCTGAAGGGGAGGGCTATTTCGGCGCTGAGGCGGTGCGGGTGTTCTGGATCAATCCGGTGGCGGACCTGGTGGCGATGAACCTGCTCGAAGAGTGCGGGGGGCGAATCTGCGGCACCGAGTACCTCTTCTCCCATGCCCTTGATCCAATCCCCACCGATTTGCCGCCCCTCGAGGCCCTGGCGCAGATGGCGCTGGCCGATCCGATGATCGGTCCGGCCCAGGATCGGGCCCGGCGGGTTGTCAGCGATATTCGACGGTTCGGTTCTCAGGCCGTCATTATTTCGAAAATCCCCGGAGCGAGTCACTGTGCGGCTGAGGGGGCCATTATCGCCGACGTGGTACGGGAACAGTGTGCCCTGCCGGTACTGGAGATCGAGGTGCCGCCGATCAGCGATTCGGTGCGGTCGTCGTTGCGGACGCGACTCGAGGCACTGGTGGAAGCGGCGGCATCCGTTCGTCCTCACCGGGATGACGTGTTAGACAAGGATGAGAGATGATTTGTGCGGGAATAGACGCGGGATCGCGGACGATTAAAGTAGTTCTGCTCGACAAGGAAACGTTGGCCGTTCGCGGCAGCGGCATTGCGAGTCAGGGGGTGGGACAGGCCGAGCGCGCCGCCCGGTTGCTCACCGAGGTTTGTCAGCAGGAGGGCATTGAACAAAGCGAAA
>JANQET010000325.1 GCA_028278265.1 Myxococcota bacterium | reverse complement strand
TCAGCAGTGACGAGGGAAAGCGGCTGGGGGTGAACCCCAGCCCTACATCGAAAGCCGCGAAGCACAGACTAAAACAACACCCTCCTTGACGGAGAGGGGCTGGGGGTGAGGTCCCTGCGGCTGGCGGTGAGGCCCCTGATGCCGGAAAGGACATGCCCTGGCTGGATAAGCTAAGTAGAGGTCGCTTGTTGGTAGAGAAGTTTACAAGTCCGCCGGATCGATCTTCGGTGCACGGCCGTATACTTGGCTGTAGCGCTCCGGGTAGCTGTCCTTGCCGGAGAGCAGCATCGTGCCCAGGGGCATCACCTCTTCGGCAGCGGTTCTCATATTGCGAGCCAGGGCCCGAATGTCCCATTGGGCGTGAAAATCCTCGCGCAAGCGAATCACGTGGTACAGCTCTCGCAGGTTCAAGGTGAGCACCACCCGGCGGCGGTGGGCATTGGTCAGGGCGTAGCACGCAGCGGCCGGTGCTTGCTCCCGGATGCGATCGAAGAGCTCCTCGGCTTGCGCGGCGTGATGTCGGAACGGCTCTTCGAGCCCGGCCTCGAGCAGCGCCGGTGGAATGGTGAGGCCCAAAGCCGGGTCGTACTCTTGAACCGATTGGGTGGCCATGCGGTGCCGCTTGAGCTGGGCAAAACAGGATGAGCTGACCGTCAGCTCGAAGGTCAAGATGACGTGCTCGAACTCCCGGGGCGGGGCGTCAAAGAATTCCATGTGTTTGAGCGCCGTCTGAAAGAGGGCACGCAACTCCTCGGCGGACATCTGGGCCACAGTCCGTTTGCACTTGGCAAATGGCGCGTTGGTCACGTTGTGCAACAGGGCCGCGGCGACCACCTGGTCCGGTTTTTGGGTGTGGCCGATCAACCTCGCCTGGGGGATCTCGTCTTCGCTCGGGGGGTCCCGATCCGACAACAGATCTTCGGCAATCACAGCGAGGTCGCGCTTGGCCTGGGTATCGAACGACGAGGCTTCGGTGAACAGCAGAATTGAGGGGGCCACTGCTGATCCAGCATCGAACAGCATCCGCCCCAATTCGCGAAGCTCGGCCAGCGGTGCCGCGGCCAGGCGACGGATCATCAGCTCCAGGTTGCGCGCGTTGGCCGTCAGTCCCAGTTGGCCTGTGGTGGCGAGAATGGTCACGTAGCGGGCGTCCTCTTTGGCCCACGATTCGAGCAACCGGCGACCCGATCTCTTTTTGGTCATCTGGGGATGCCGCTCTTTGAGGCGTTGAGACAGGACGGCATTGAACTGGTCATACAGCTTGGATTGTGCGGAAACGAGGGTGAGCAGCTCGGTTTCCAGAGGGGTGCCCTGCAGCTCGGCGGGTATCACGAAGTCGTTATCGAGAGTGATATACCGCTGGCTTTTTTCAGTGTAACTGCACAGGCGAAATTGCTCCAGCTCTTCGATCGCCAACCGGGAGATGCCCAGGATGTCGAAGTTGAACACCGCGTGCTCTGCCACCGAGTGGTGTCCCATTTTGAAAATGATATTTTTGTTGGAATTTCGGGCCTTTTCGACCTCTTCAAGCGCGTCCCGGCGCAGCTCGTGGACGGGACGGGGATCCCGGCTGATTCTCGCGTAGGCCGCTGACAACACCTCCGGGGTCAGTCTCTCGCGGGGCACGCCGGCTCGAGCAGCTTCGTTGATGACCGAAATGTCCAAATTGTATCCGGCAAGTACAGCTTTCATCGCGCCTGGGCCTCCCTCATTTTCTAGGCTATAAAATTGCCTGGACAAAAGTTCAAGGGACGGTGCGGAGAATTTTGCAGATCGACTGCATTGACAACACCGCCGCCAGGACACTAATGTACACCTGTATGAATTCTATGCTGAGAGGAGCAAAACGCCATGGCAAGTGATAAAATGACAATCGTTACTGACGATAATTTTGCAGCAGAGGTGGAAAAAGAGGCCAAGCCGGTGCTCGTCGATTTCGGTGCCACCTGGTGTGGTCCCTGCAAAGTGTTGGGCAAGACCCTGGATGGAATGGTCGAGAGTTACGAGGAAAAAGTGAAATTCTGCTATGTCGACATCCAGCAGGCGCCGGGCGTGGCGACCAAATTCGGCGTGCGATCCGTACCGACCCTCATTCTATTCAAAGACGGCGCCCCGGTGGGCTCGCTGATCGGCAACCAGCCCAAGGGCAAAATCGACGATCTGCTCGGCACGGTCTAACACCTCTCACTCTTCTTCGGACGGCAAATTGCACTTGAACGCCTTGGCGGCTGCCACGCAGGCGTCCGAGACATCGCCCTTTTCACCGCAGATGTCAAAGACCGAAGAGCTGATCTGACACGCCTTGGTGTCCTCATCGACGATCATCGGGCAACAGTTGCGGTCGGCCAGGTACTCTTCGGAGTCATTACAATCGGCCACACCGCTGCCGTCGTTGTCTTCTCCGTCATTGCACACTGCCGCGGTGTTTTCCTGGCAGTTGGTGTCGGCAAACGTCACCTGCTGCAAACATTGAACAGAGATCCGCTGGTTCTTGGTGATCCGCTTGGCCGGGTCGGTCAGCTCGACCTTGAATTTGCAGGACCGCGGGCAGTCGGGGGCGCTGGATGGATCCACCCCCGGGAGCCCTTCGCACGGCTCACATCGCCAACAATCCTCATCTTCGCAATCCACCTTGCCGTCTTCATCCTCGTCCACGCCGGACCAGGCACCGTCGGGATCGCACGCCTGCTTGAAGTTCTCGCTATTGTCCTCACAGTAGTACCAACCCACCTTGTCCGGTCCCAACTCGGCGATCGCTTTTTCCGCCTCGACGCAGTCCAGGGGTGCGGCCAGCCGTGGTAGGGGACAATAAAGGACTTCGATCTTTTCGTTTCCGCGCTCCTCGATTGCGATGTAGGGGGAGACCCCATCGTCGAGCTCGAAGCCGCATTCGTCCTGGCCCTCGTATGCGGCGACCACGTCGCACTTGGCCTGTTGGGTCTCGTGATCCCAATCGAGGGGTTTGGGATAGCAGGTGCCCTGCAGCTGGTTGGCGATCAACGAGGCGATTTCGGACATCGCCGGACTCCAGTCCTCGTTGCAGATCGACGACACATGGCTGAACCTGCCGAACTCCTGGGCCAGCTCGACGTAGCGGGCGCCCGGGCGCGCTTGAGTGATCAGCTCGCCGGATGGGCCCTCTCGCCGACAGGCCTCGCGAAAGACCCAACTGGCATCGTTGCTGGAGGGATCCTCGATCATGGGAACCGCCTCCATATCTTTGTGGTCCAAACAGTTTTTTAGATCCGACCCCTTTCCCTGGCACTCAGCGTCCCCGTCAGGTTCGGTCGGGACGCCGACGATCGCGGCGAAGACGACTGAGTTCGGGTCTTTCTTCCGGGAGGTGAACCACTCCTTGAAATGACTGGCAGAGAAGAGAAACTCCTCGTTGCTGCCGCAGGCAATATTCATCTTGTGGGGTTCGTCGGAGATGAGCTCCATTTCCGGGCTTTTGTACAGTTGTTTGTCTTTGATGGAGCAGTCCTCCTCATCGCTGACGATGATCACAGCGAGCAGGTACTCGTCTCGATAGAACGTTTGGTCCGGGTCCGGGTTGTTCTTGGGATGAATCAGCCCTTGAGCGGCGGCCTGTAGCTGTTGCTCGAAGCCACATCCTTCGATGCCCAACTTCGCCAAACAGGCGGTCTGAAACGCCAGATCCCAATTAGTCGTTTCGTCGTCCCCCGAACCGATGGGGGTCTGGGCGTAGATCGCATTCAGTTTGGGACAGGATTGGGCGGTTCCGTCACCCTCCGGGTCATAGCAACATCCCACATTCGGATGATCCTCCTCCCCTTCGCAATCCCCTTCGCTACGGCATTCCCAGTCTGTCGGACATTGGGGCTGATCATCGTAGAGATTGCATTTGATTTCCCCTTCGCGAATATTGATCGTCGCTCCATTGTCATAGGTTCTGAAGCGGCCGTTTTTCCCGCACTTGCGGCACTTCTCATTCAGGTGACTGTTCGAAGCGTATTCACAATTGAGATCGTCACCGTAGCGCTGCCCCATGTCCGACGAGACGACGCCGATGCGAACGCTCTGCGCTGCGGGAAATTTCCAATCCGCGGTGGGAAAGACGAGGGAATTGATCAAGGTGAAAAATTGGGTGGACAAAATCGCCTGTTCTTCAGCCATCGAGCCGGAGTCGTCGACCACGACGATCATGTCGACCCCTTTGAAGCCGGTGGCCTGGCGACTGGTTCGGTTGAGCTCGACCGGTACCGGACAAACCGGCGCAGGCCGGCGATCCATGCAGGCGAGAATCACGCAAGCGATAAATGAACCCAATAACCACAGTAGTAAAAATGTTCTCATCACTAAGCCTCTATTTCTCTGATTCGATTGGAGTGAACCCGACCGACTTGGGTAGTGCTCACCGCGTACCTCACCTCTTGAAAAAAAACCTCGCCTTTTGCCATCTCTTCTGGTCTTGACTCTCACCGGTATTAGATGAGATGCGCCGCTAAGAGGGGAAAAAATTCGTCCAAGCCGGACGGGCGAATCGTTCGATTGTTGGGGACGGCGATTCCAACGGGACAGTTGTTTTTTCGCCGATCCTGGGATAGGTCGGTTGAATGAACACCTCAATTCGCCATGTGGCGATCGCCCTGTTATCGATTGTTGTCGGCATTGTTGCGATGCGGCTGTATCGCGCACCGGAACCACTCCCGCGTGACGCGCCCCCTGAAACGTTTTCCGCGACGCGGGCGATGGCGCACATTTCGGCGCTCTGCAGGCAGCCGCACTACATCGGGATGGCGGCACACCGACAGGTTCGCGATGCCATTGTCGCCCGTTTGCGTGCACTGGGATACGAAGTTGAAATCCAATCGACCACAGCGGTGAGAAAACAGTCCTGGGGGGGCACTGCGACAAATGTCCACAACATCATCGCCATCCATCGGGGGACCCGGCCCGGCAAGGCCGTGGCGATCATGGGACACTATGACTCCCAACCCAATTCTCTGGGCGCGGGCGATAACGGCTCGGCTGTCGCTGCGATGCTGGAAACCGCTCGGGCATTGCGCCAGCTGTCGCGACCACGGAACGACGTGATCTTCCTCTTCACCGACGCCGAGGAGGCGCAACTGGCCGGTTCTCGCGCTTTTATGGAACAGCATCCCCTGGCAAAACGCGTCGGTTTTGTGGCCAATTTCGATTCGCGGGGCAGCTCGGGACCTGTGATTCTCTACGAGGTCGGGCCGGATCACGGGTGGTATATCAACGGATTGCGTCGAGCTGTACCCGAGTTTTTCGGCAACTCATTGACCTATGAGATTCGAAAAACCCTGCCGAGTCACACGGATCTGGAGCCGTTTCTCGAACAAAAGATACCCGGTATTTCCCTGGGCTTTCTCGAGGAGTACGCGCACTATCACAGCCTGACCGATTCCCCGAGCAATCTCGATCCCGCCAGTCTGCAGCATATCGGCAACTCGATGTTGGGCATCGCGCGGTACTTCGGCGATCGGCCGTTGGACGCGGTGCCCCAGGGCGAGCTGACCTTTTTCAATCCCATCGGTCACGCCATGGTCCACTACGCGCCGTGGGGAAACACCCTCTTGCTGCTGGTGGTGCTTGGCCTCTACGGGCTCTGTCTCTTCTTCGGCGCACGTCGACAGCGGTTGAGTCTCCGTGGGATAGCGGCAGGGTCGGGCGGAATGCTGGCGTCGATCGTTGCGGCGGGGATCGCGGCCTGGGGACTCAAGACGATTATTTGTTGGCTCAATCCCCATTTCACAGCCTATCCAGCTTCCACATTTTACAATGCCCCGCTGTACTACCTGTCGATCTGCGCGTTTGTCCTGGTGATACAGGCCGTCATCTGCCATTGGCGGTTCAAGCGATCGAGTTTGGACAACTTGGCCTGTGGGGCACTCACGGTGGGGCTGATCATCGCTGTCGCCCTCACCCTGTTTCTCCCGGCAGGTGCCCACTGGGTGGTCGTTCCTCTCTTATTTGCTGTTTCGGCGTGGGTGATCGTCTTTCACTTCGATTGGTCCGAAGCCAAACGCCCCTCGGCGTTTTACACCGCATTGGCGATCGCTTCCCTGCCGGCAATCACTTTCTTCGTGCCGCAGCTCCGGTTTATGTTTACGACGCTGGGCTTGAGCACAGCGCCGCTGGTGGCTCCCTTGCCGCCGGTTGCCCTCTTGTTTCTCATCCCCCAGCTGCACGCGTGTTGGCGCATTCACCGACATTTGCTATGGGGGCTGTGTCTGGTGGTTGGTTTAGCATTGCTCGTCGCCGGGCAGTTCACCTCATCGTGGGATGCCGAGCAGCCGTTGCAGAGCCATTTGATGGCCTGTTTCGATATGGATTCCCATGAGGCTATTTGGGCCTCGAACAGTCGCCGAACAGACGAGTGGAATGCCCGTTATTTCGAGCACGCCGTGTATAAACCGCTCACCGAAATCTATCCCGATGCACAGCGAAAACGAATGAAGAGTCCGGCACCGTGGACCGAGCTCGAGCCGCCGAACCTGAGCGTACTGTCTGCAGCGTCTTCTGCCGAGTCGAACCAGCTGCGGCTACGCCTCGTTCCCGCCAGGGCAGCCTCGTACTTCCGCTTGATGTTTCCCCACTCAGCAAAACTGTCCGCCGTGACGATCAATGGGAAATCACTCCGCTTCACCACTGCGGAATCCGACCGAGACAATGGCTCCTACGACGACCTGTTGATCCGGGGAATCGATGCTCGAGGGGTCGAAATCGCCGCGGTCTGCTCTCCCCGGCCATTCGAGCTCACCGTGATTGAATACTCGCCGGGCCTCGAGGGGCTCAACGGATTTCGACCCATGCCGGATCATATTATCCCCAGTTTCAACAACCAGAGCTTTAAGACGATCGTGAAGAAGACTTTTCGAGTAAACGCTTCTCGATAAACAAACACGACGCCGAATGAGGTTGTGGTATATTTTATGAGTTGAAATAGCTCGACGCCGGCGCATCGGGTCATGGGGGCTGCTGGCGCAGGGCTGAGGCGTTTCGGGAGGCCAGGATGATGAGAGCGAGGCTGAAGGCGCTGGTGCTGCTGCTCGGATGCAGCATACTGGCCGGTCAGGGGTGCTTTAAACAGTTTGAGTTGGAGGAACCGAACGACACGGAATCACAGGAGGATGCCGGCGGGGACGGCGATACGGATGCTGACACGGATACGGATTCGGACACGGACTCAGATGCCGATACAGATACAGACACAGACACCGATACCGATTCAGATGCCGATACAGATACAGACACCGATACGGACGTGGACACGGATTCGGATGCAGATGCAGATGCAGATGCAGACACCGACAGCGATGCTGATGGGGACACAGACACCGATGCCGATACCGACGGACTGCCCGAGAACGTGATCGTCGTCGACTGGGAGAGCACCGCTGCAACACCGGACGGGTTGTCCTGGGAGACGGCGTTTCAGCGAGTGCAAGACGGGTTGAGCGCGGCGTTTATGGCCGGCGGAGGGGTCACGGTGTGGGAGGTTTGGGTTGCCCAAGGGGTGTACCCGGTTTACGACAGCAGCGTGGATGACACCATCGAGCTGAAGGAAGAAGTGCATCTCTACGGCGGTTTCGCCGGTGATGAGCTGATCCGATCGGAGAGGGACTTTCGCCTGCGGGAAACAATCTTGGACGGCGAGGGCCAGGTCTATCACGTGGTCTCGGGTGCCAACGAGGCGGTGATCGACGGGTTCACCATCACGGGCGGAAATGCCAATGGGGAGCCGTCCGACGACAACACCGGGGGGGGGCTCTACAATCGGTATACATCACCTATCGTGCGCAATTGCACGTTTCGCGGCAACTACGGCGAATACGGCGGGGGGCTGTCCAACAGGGGCGGTTTCGCTCAAATCATCGACTGTCTGTTCGAAGGCAACACGGCCGGGCGGGGTGGTGGTATCTACAGCAACGACCCCCACGGCAGCCAGCAGATCACCATCACCAATTGCCTGTTTGTCGACAATTCCGCCACATTTCACGGCGGCGGCGTGTACAACTACGAGCAGAACCCGATCATCACCAATTGCACCTTCACTGCCAATCGGGCCACCGAGAACGGCGGTGGCCTGCTGAACGCGGGCGAGAGCTCGGCAGTAATGAGAAATTCGATTCTGTGGAACAACACGGCCGGTGAGCTCGGGCCGGAGATTTACACCTACAGCACCTCGTCACTGGCGATGACCTTCTGTGTGGTCAAAGACGGGCCGGTGCAAGACGGCAACGTCAACGGGGATCCGAACTTCGTGAGCGGGACGGCCCCCTTTGATCTCCATCTGCAATCCCCCTCTTCGGCGATCGACGCGGCGACCGCCAGCGGCGCCCCGGATCACGATTTCGACGGTGTCGATCGGCCCCAGGGAGGTGGGTACGATATGGGTGCCTACGAGTACGTGGGCGCGAAGTAGTGCCGGTGGGCAGATCGTATTGACTATCCCTTTTTCTCGCTCAGCAGGTTGGACACCACCATCGACAACTCCCCCTTGCGATACGGCTTTTGAATGAACCCTTTGGCGCCCTTGTCGATGATGTTCCTCGCCTGACCCTCCATGCTGTAGCCGGACGAGATGAGCACCAGGACCTCGGGATTGATCTCTCGCATGGCCAAAAAGGTCTGCTCCCCGTCCATGTTGGGCATGATCACATCGAGAATCACCAAATCGATGCTTCGCCACATTTCGCGGTATCGCTCGACCGCTTGTGCCCCGTCAACACATACGGTGACCGTGTAGCCGAGTTTTTCCAGCATGTGGGTGGCCACGTCGCGGATCATCTCTTCATCTTCGACGAGCAACAGGTGAGCGCTGCCTGAGATAGACTGTTGCTGATGATCTCCCAGCCGATCGTCTTGCCCTGCCTGGACCAAGGGTAGATAGAGCTCGAAGCGGCTCCCCTCGCCGGGCTGACTGGTCACCGTGATCGTTCCGCCGTGATTGCGAACCGTGCCATAGACCGCCGCCAGACCCATGCCCGTGCCTTTGCCCTGTCCCTTGGTGGTGAAAAACGGTTCGAAGATGCGGTGAACAATTCCCTGCTCTATTCCCGTGCCTGAGTCGGCCACGCTCAGTTTCAAGTAGTCACCCGGGGTGATTTCGCAAGAGAGATCCTTGCAGCATTGTTCACCGAGGGTGAGTACTTCTGTCGCGAGGATCAGTTTGCCCCCCTCGGGCATGGCATCCCGCGAGTTAATCGCCAAATTGAGGATGGCGTTTTGCAGCTGTGTCGGGTCACCGATAGTGGTCGACGGATTGGCTTTCAACTCTTGGTGAATGACAATTTTTTTGTCGACACTGTGCTGTAGCAGATTCACCGCCTCGAAAATCACCCGGTGCACGTCGACAGTTGTGTGGAGGTATTTGCCTTTGCGGGAGAAGGCGAGGAGCTGGGACGTGAGATCCGAGGCCCGTTTGACCCCCAACAGGATGTTGTCCGTGTAGCGGACCAACTCCGGATTGTTGCTGGCCTCCTCCCGCAACACCTCGGCGTAGCCGAGGATGCCCGACAGTTGGTTGTTGAAGTCGTGGGCAATGCCCCCGGCCAGCTGTCCGATGGCGTCCATCTTCTCCGATTGACGGAGTTTGTCCTCCATCAATTTGAGCTCGGTGATATCCGTGGCGAAGCCCAGAAAACGCGCTGGAGTCAGTTTCACAGCGTCGACCACCCAGTGTCGGATCGTCCCCTCTTTTTTAACGATGCGAATCTCACCGGAGGCTCGTCCGGTGGTGACGACTTCCTCGAAGTGTCGCTTGGCGACGTCATGGTCGTCGGGATGGGTGACCTTCAGGAGATGCATCCCCAGTAGTTCTTCCCGTGAGTATCCCGTGGCTTGACACGCTGCCTGGTTGATATCGGTATAGCGGCCGTCCTGGTTGGCGACGAAGATACCGTCCGGCGCGGATTCGACATAGCTGCGGAACTTCTCCTCACTTCGCTGAAGCGCCTGTTCTGTCTGTCGTCTTTCCGTGATGTCCTCACCCAGGCCGATCAAGTACTCCAACTGGCCATTCTCATCTCGCACGCCAATGACGTGAATATGAACCCAGATGGCGTGGCCATCCTTGTGTATCGTTCTTTTTTCAATGTGATATGAGTCCCGTTTTCCTGAATTCAACGCCTCGAACAGGGGCCACTCCCGTTTCAGATCCGACGGGTCGGTGATATGGGAAAAGCTCAACTCCTCGAGCTCCTCTGCCGTATAGCCGACTAGACGGGTGAACGCGGGATTGGCCACTAGGATCTTGCCTTCGAGATCGCCCATGACGAGCACAAACGGGGAGAATTCGAAAAATGTTCGAAATCGCTTCTCACTGCTGCGCAACGCCTCCTCGGTCTGATGGCGATCGTGAATATCCGCGCCGATACTGAGCACGCCGGTGATCATACCCGAGTTGTCTCGCAAGACGTTGTTGCTCCAGCCGATCAGGCGCTT
Organism: Myxococcota bacterium; assembly: GCA_028278265.1. Classification (GTDB taxonomy): domain Bacteria; phylum Myxococcota_A; class Polyangia; order JAAYKL01; family JAAYKL01; genus JANQET01. Next base: position 27,983 of record JANQET010000325.1, on the reverse strand, counting down.
TTCACCATTTTTCAGCACGATGGGATTTTCGAACTGGGAGACCTCGGGCATCTGTTTGAGCACGTCCTCGAACACCTGGGGCATCAGCGCCCGGTCGGATTCGGGGATGAATGTTTCAAACCAATTGCGGCCGAGCACGTCGGCCTTTTTGTATCCGGTCAACGATTCGGCGTATTGGTTGAACAGGGTGATCTCTGCCTTTTCGTTGAGCGTGACGATGATCGCATTTGCCGTTTCCAACAGGTTCTCGGCGAAATTCTTGGCGGTGTCCAATTGGAGGATTTTGCCCTGCAGCTCTTCGTTGAGGGTCAGGAGTTCCTCGTTGCTCGACTCCACCTCTTCCTTGGCGGCCTCCATCTCTTCGTTGACGCTCTGCAGCTCCTCGTTGGTTGATTGGACCTCCTCGTTGGCAGCCCACAGCTCCAGATTGACCTCGTCCTTTTCCTCGATGATCGCTTGAAGCTGAGCCTTGGTCAGGCGGAGTTCCTCACTCAATTGATCGAGCTCGTTGTGCGAAGCATCCACCCCCACCTGAGCATTGGTGGTGGATTCCCGCACCGCCGGGAGCGCTTCCCGATCGTCGAAGAGAATCAGAAAGCTCAATTCGTCGCTCCCCTTGTCCGGGACCGGGACTACGGTGATGTCAACGGCGCGGACCTGTCCGTCGCGCATGAACGTGACGGCTTTCTTCACGACCCGCTCCCGTCGCTTCTTGGCGTCATCGATGGCAACGGACAGATCGGGCATCAGGCCTTCCCTCGCCATTCGAGAGAGTTTCAGGCTGGCGTCTCCGTCTGCCGGCTCGAAGTATTGCGAGGTGGGTCCGCGAAAGGTCCTTATTTGCATCGAGCTGTCGACCAATACGCAGGCCGGCGCATACACATCGAGAATGATTCGATCGATTTGTTGCGCGATGTCGATGCTCTGCTGTCGACTGGCGATACCCTGAGGCAGGACCCCGCCGAGCGAACGGGGTTTCGCCGTCGCTACGGATATCGGAAGGCGGTACAGTGACTTGGCCCTCGATTCCCGCTTGCTCCATAGGTTGGCCCGCTGGTCCACAGGGGCAAAGAGGTGGGGAAAACGGCCCATTGATTCAGAAGTGCCCAGCAGGAGAAAGCCCCCCGGGCGCAAGGCAAAATGAAAGAGGGGGATGGCGGTCTCTTGAAAAGCAGTGTCGAAGTAGATCAGCACGTTGCGACAGCTCACCAAGTCGATGCGGGGAAACGGGGGATCCTGGGTCACATCCTGAACAGCAAACACGCACGTTTCCCGAATATGCTTGGTGACCTTCAACCCGTCCTGCGTGTTGTCGAAGAATTGATCCAGTCTCTTGTCGGTGACCTGGGAGCGAATCTTCTCCGGGTAGAGGGCGTCTCGCGCTTTGACAATGTGGCTTTCGACCAGGTCGGTGCCGAACAGTTGAACCTTGGCATTGGATTTTTGCTCCTCGAGAAACTCGTGGGCGCAAATGGCCAGGGAATAGACCTCTTCCCCGGTGGAGCACCCGGGGACCCAGATTCGAATGGGGGTTTTGGCCGACCGCCCTTTGACCAGCTTGGGGAAAACCGTTCGGCGCAATGCTTCGAAAACCGGAGGATCGCGAAAAAATTCGGTAAATGAGAGCAGGAGATCGTCGTAAAGCGATTCGATCTCATTCGGGTGATTGTTCAGGTAAGCCCGGTATGAAACGAAGTCGCTCTGTTTGCAGAGGGCCATACGCCGGGTCAATCTTCTGAGGACCGTGGTCTGGCGATAGTGGCTGAAATCCACTTGATACGATTTGTGCAGGATGTCGAGAGTTTCGGTTAGTGCGTCCCGGTCTTCAGCAGTGGCCGGAGCCAACTCGTTTGCCGGTAGAGTGCTCGTGCCAAATTCTGCTGTGGTCGGTGACGTTGACTGATTCGTTGGTGTGGTTTGATGATTTTTTTTGTTATCGCCCACCCTGTCCTTACTCCTTTTTAAAGACGAGATGTGTTCACTTTTTCAATTCAATCATTCATGCCCCCACACTTTGTGCTGTCCGAACCGTACGACCCCGACTCACGTGATATCCGTCATCTATTTAAATATGTTGAAATTTAAGCTGTTTTTGTTCAGGGACAAAATTTCGACATATTTTTTAGTGTGTTTCGAAGTCAATAATCGCAATTTGTAATGGAGAATTGAATTATTTGAAAGCAGTTAATTTATCCCGTTACGATTGGATGTTAAACCGATTTAAAATCCTGGGCAGTTCATTGGACCGGCATATGGGATGGGCCGGGGCAGGGCGGCGCAGGTGTCGATTGGGCAGATGTCAGAGGGGACTGCCTGAGCTAGCCTGAACGATTCCTGAAGAATCGAAGCGAAAGCGCTCGAAACCGCACCAGTAATGGGTGTCCGTGTCGGTAGGGTGCTCAGAAAACGATCGACAATCCGGTCGGTGAGAGGGTCACGTCCATTCTTTTCGACGTTTTTTGGGTGTGACGATGGTCTTTGAAAAGTAGAATTGTGCCGGTCGTGAGCAGCGCCGCGGCGGACGCGTATCCGATGATCATTCCAATCTGATCGTTTGGCACCGTCTCGTTGGCCAACTTGTTGTATCGCACTCTGTACGAATCATTCGTGGGGACAGAATTCTCCCAGTCTTTTTTCAGTTCGAGAGCCTTTTCGTAATCCCGTTGCCCCTTGATGTTGAAGATCAGGCCGACCACAGCTCCGCAGAGCCCGGCTGAGGCGGCAATGACACCGGGCAGAAAGTATTTTGATCGCTTGCCTGTCCGAATGGACTTATTCAATTCGGTAAGACTTTTCGGTGCGATGACAACGGCCGATCCACCGGATACGCCCGGATGCTCGAGATCGGGTTGCGGTAGTTGTTCCAGTATCGCATTGATCTCCACGCCCTGGTCACTCTCCAGCGCTGCTTGACGGGTGAACACTCTGTGCCCCGGCGCCTCCACCCGGACGGTGTAGTCACCGTATGCCACATCGGCGCTATAGGGACACGGCCCCACCTCCAGGTCATTGAGCCTGACCACCGCTTCGTTCGCCGGTGTGCAGTTCACCGACAATCGGGCAGATTTCGGCAGCAATTCGGCGGATAGGCGGACCTCGGCCCCTGAGACGACAGTGACGCCGGACTCGTAGGGCTGATAGCCCGCAGCCTCGATTCTCACTGTGTGGTGTCCCGGGTTGAGCAGGATGGGGGACGTGAGCGGAGTGGTTCCCTCTCTTTGCCCGTCAACCGAGATGGTCGCATCCTCGGGGATGGCCTCGATGCGCAATCTTCCGACGAGTTGCTCGATCTGACTGATCGCCTTGGCGGCCGGTTGTCGTAGGTCGGGCGTGGGGGTGTCACCTGCTCGTTGCAGGTAGTGCTCGAACGTCTCAAGCGCCTGCGTATATAAGAACAGCGCCTTTTGACACATCGCAATATTGTACAATACGTGTGGCTTGGGGCGGATCCGGTGGGCCTCCTCGAAAGCCTCGAGCGCGCCGTGATAGTCCTCTTCGGCAATTCGGTTCATGCCGATTTCGAATTGTTTCCGGGCGGTGCGTTTGGCAGCAGCTTGGTCCGACTCCTCGGCTTGAACCCCGACACAAGGTGTCAGTGCGCTGAGCAGTGCCACAGAGATGAGGACCCCGTTGACTCTCGAGTGCGCGTTGGAAAGCTGAACGGTCATCCGCATTAGCAACCTCAACCATTGAATCCCGGTAGTTTTCGAGTCAGCCGTTAGTCTTCTCCATATACCGGAAAGAACGATGTTTCAAAACGTCCTTTTTTCAACTTCGGCTTCTTGTCCCGTTTTTTTCGTTTTTTGTGGAATTTTCGTTTGATCGGCGGGGTTGCCGGGATCGATTTCGGCGACGGATTGGTATTCAGTTTTGGCGTATTGATCGGCGGTTGGGCCCGGGTCGGCGCGCGGGACGTCGAGGTATCGGTGTCTGTTGGGGGCGGTGCCTCACCCGATTTTGATGGGTCGCACTGGGAATCGGTCTCGCCGGCGCATGGATTCTCTGGGGGGTGACCAGTGGAGGAATCGGCTTCTGATGTTTTTGTCGGCAGGTGGTCCGGTGTCGGCGGATCGTTATCGCTGGCCGAAGGGGACATGGGTCCACTCATCGATCCCTCGGTGGCGTATGTGGAAAACCAAATAAATGCGGGGATGGCGATCAAGCCGACCGCGATGGGGACAAGGGTGCGCCATCTCGCCCGCCACTTGCCGGTGATCGATAGGGTGCTCGATGACGATTCTACTGAATTGCCCAATGAGAACGGATTGTTGGGCCACTCTTCGAGCGTGTTGACCATCGGATCACAGTCGACCAAATCCTTCTCGGACAAGGCGTCGTCGAGTGCCACTCTCATCTCTTCGGCGTTCGAGTACCGTTTGTTGGGATCTCTGGCCATCGCCTTGATCACAACCGCTTCGACCCCCGGAGGGATCGATGGATTGAGCTCAGATGGCGGGAGGAAGGGTCTGGACACTATTTTGACGACGATTTCACTGTAGGTCTTGCCTTCGAAGGGGCGAACACCGGTAAGGGCCTCATAGAGAATGACCCCGGTGGTGTAGATGTCGACCCGGTGATCGATTGCCGTGGATCCTTCGGCCTGTTCGGGAGCCATGTACGGGGGGGTGCCCAAAATCGCGCCTGTTTGGGTGATCTCGATGTTCGACGTGGAATCGAGGAATTTGGAGATGCCGAAGTCGAGGAGTTTCACGAAATCTTTGCGGTCCCCCATGTCGGTGATGAAGATGTTGTCCGGTTTGAGATCTCGGTGAACAATTCGTTCGGTGTGGGCTGCGTCGAGCGCGCGCAGGATTTGGCCGATGATGTCGCCGATCCGATCGATCGTCACCTGGGATCGGTTGTCCAGAATATCTCGCAGCGATTGTCCGACCAGTAACGGCATCACCAGGTACGGGATCCCGCCCTGATCCGCTCCCACGTCGAGCATTTCGCAGATGTTGTCGTGGCCGATCGCACTGGCGATCTGGGCTTCGCGGACAAAGCGGGCCACTGCTTTCTCATCATCGATTCTCGAATGACGGAGCAGTTTGATCGCGACTTTGCGCCCCAGGGTCAGGTGGGTCGCCCCATAGACCTGGCCCATGCCGCCGGAGCCGATGTAGCGGTCGACGCGGTATTTCCCGTCGATGATCGTCCCGTTTTCTATAATATTTTTCATTAGTTAGATGTGTTGACGGGTTGCTTCTGCTGCTCGGGAGGTCGATTGAATACGGGATCGGAGATCATCTGCTCCTGAAATACATGAAAATCGGGACAAAATGTATCGCACTTGGATAAACAGCTCAACCCTTTAAAATTATTAAGCATGCAGCAAACGTGAACCATATATTTACTCACTCTCGGTATAGGAGAGTCTTTATAATTTGATTTCGGCATAGTAAACGATTTAATAATTAAACTCAATGAAGACAATTACTACCACCCATATCTCTGAAACTTCGAAAAATGCCCTGATCATGAACAAGTCGTCCGCCGGCGTACTGATCGCGTCTACTCCCAGTGGATTTTGCACCACTGACAGATGCGTTATCGCCGGGAAGCTGACCGTGGGACGCAACCCGGGGTGCCAGCTTTGCATTCGCGACAAGCGGATTTCGAGCCGACACTTTACCATCGCACTGGATGGATCGGTCTATCGAATTGCCGATTTGAAGAGCACCAACGGGACGTTCCTCAATGGTCATCAAGTGGATCGACGCGTTCCTTTGGACGATCAAGCGATTATCCGCATCGGTCAGACGGTGATGGTGTTCCACTCCAACGTTACTCCCCTGCTGAAAACGCCTCCGGTGGAGAACTTCGGTATGGCGGGGCAGTTCCATTCCAGTCAAATCCTGGCGGAGCTGCGTGAGGCCTCCCTGTCGAGTCGCCATGTGCTGGTTGCCGGACCTTCGGGCACCGGCAAGGAGCTGGCAGCAACGGCGCTTGCCTCGCTGATGAGTCCGGCGGAGAACCCGCTGTCCCTATTGGCCTTCAACGCCGCGAGAGTCGCTTCGACCGAAGAGGCGGTGGCCACACTGTTTGGCGTGGCTCCCCGCTATTTCTCCAATGTGGATGCCCGACCGGGACTGATCGAACAGTCCAAGGGGGGGGTATTGTTCATCGACGAGGTGCACAATCTCCCGGAGCGCTCACAGCGCAGCCTGCTCCGGGTCATCGAGGAAAACAAAACCGCGCGGTTGGGCGAAACCAAAACCAGGCCCACCGATGTGCGACTCATTTTGGCGTCCAATGTGGAAGACCAGACCAAGGGGCTGGCTCACGACCTGTTCGCCAGATTGAGGTTGGTCGAGATTCCGCCGCTGACCTCGCGCATCGCCGATATTCCCGACATCTTCAACGCACTGCTCTCCAATGCGCTTCAGCGGTGTTCCGTCTCACCCGATGAGGTGTTGCCTCTACTGAACGCAGACCACTATGAGGCGCTCTGCCTCGACGGGTTCACCAAACGCAATGTGCGCGGCCTGGCAGATCTCAGCGATCGCATCGCCACGCGTATCAGGGCTGGTGCAGAGCCGGATCGCGCGGCGACCGAGATTTTTCAGCAGTTCTTTGCGGACAGTCCGGTCAATCGTCGCAGCGTGATGGACGACGAGAGCTCCACCGCCTCCAGATACGAGTCCAATAAAGACCTCATTATCAACGCCTACCGTCAACACAACGAAAACATCTCCGCCACCGAACGGCATCTCAAAACACTCGGATTCAAGTGTTCGCGGCGGTGGATCGCTATCTTTCTAGAAAAATGGAAGGTGAGGTAAGCGCGTTTTCAAATGCACCCATATCGACTTCGGCATCTGCCTCGCGCTTGTTGCCGGCGAGATCGATGGGCATCCGCTCCACTGTATCGCCGTTGATGTTGAGATCGTAGCGGTCGCGGGGAAGGGCGTATTTCCAACCCACGTCGATACTTGGAGACAATGGAACGATGGATAGGGTGAAATTCCCTGAATCCACATCGGTGAACAGGGGGTCGGCGTCGATGTTGTCGCTGTCGTTCGTCGTACACATTGGCACCGTGCACCCCCCTTGCACATTGGAGAAGTTGATCAGCGTGTTGAGGGAATCGTCATTGTGCACCTGTTGACCGAGTTCGTTCGCGGTGTTTCCCCATAAGATACTGTTCATCACGGAGACTTCCGCTTGAACCATTTCATTGGAAACTCCCCCGCCGTCAGTACCTGCATGATTGCCGAAGAAAGTGCAATTGGTCACATTGGGCACGGCTTTCCGATTGTGCATCCCGCCCCCATGACTACCAGCTGAGTTGTCGACGAACAGACAGTTGACAATCTCGGGCTCGGCAACCTCTTCTGCGGTGTACATGCCGCCACCGCTCTGGCCCGCGATGTTGTCAGCGAAGGTGCAATTGACGACGAACGGTGAAGACTCTACCAAGCTCATTCCGCCACCGTCGTCTTCGGCCTCGTTGCCGAATATCTCATTATCGAAAATCAAGGGGCTCGATTGGGAGCAATTGATACCGCCGCCGTCGTCTCCCGCCTTGTTGCTGTTGAATTGGCAACCGCGAATGGACATCTCCGGGGAGCTCTTGACTTCTATTCCTCCACCATCCCCATCGGTTTCATTGGCGGTGAATGTACACGATTCAACTGTAGAGTTCGATTCCCGGCTGCAGATCCCACCCCCACTGCTGATGCCACTACCCGGCCCAATTGCTTTATTGTATTCGAAGATGCAGTTGCGAATGACCGTTGGCGATCGCTCGCAGTAAATTGCGCCTCCGTCGTCAGATGCGGTGTTGTATCTGAAGGTGCTGCCTTCAATCGTCGGGTTGGAACTGTTCGCGATGTACATGGCACCGCCCTTTTCGCCAGCGGTGTTTTGGGCAAACAGACACTCATCAAAGGTTGGCTCAGCCAGGGTGAGAAAGACGGCACCGGCACCTTTTTCTGAGCGGTTGTAGATGAACTGACAGTTCTCAATCGTCGGAGCGGCATTGACAATATAGAGCGCGCCGCCGTGATAGTGGGAATGATTGTCCTCAAAAACACAGTTGACCACCGCCGGTGATTGACTGTGGCAGATCATCCCCCCTCCGCTGTCGGCCGATCCCGCGCCCAATTGACCGTCGTCGGCGTTGCCCTTAGTGATGAAAAATCCGTCTATGGTTGCATCGTCCGAACCCGTTACGACGTGGTACACATTGTCGGTTGTGAGATTCGGTTCGCCGATATCACCGCTCAGGGTGGTCTCGTTCCCGGCAACATCACGTTCGTCGAGCGCGATCTCATTGCCCTCGAATCCGCCGTAGAGATGAACCCCCGGGGCCAAGGCGAAGGTTGCGTCACGGGGATTCTCCGGTGGTGCGGGGTGGTCGTCGTCGGGATGGTACTCCCCGCGGGCAACCCAGACACTGACGGCATCCGGACAGTCGTGATCCCCCACCAAAGAAGCGGCGATCTGGAGCGCCGGCTGGAGGGTTGCGAAGGCATCTGCCCAACTGATGCCCGTGGGATTCTCAGCAGGCGACAGATGGTTCACATAACGGACGCAAGAATCGATGTCCGTGTCCGTGTCTGGTTCGGTGTCGGTGTCGGTATCGGCGTCGGTATCGGTATCGGTGTCACCATCCGTATCGGCGTCGGTGTCGGCATCGGTATCGGAATCAGTATCCGAGTCTGAATCTACATCGGTATCGATATCCGAATCGGTGTCGCTGTCTGTGTCCGAGTCGCTGTCTGAATCTGTATCGGAGTCCGTGTCCATATCGGCGTCAGTGTCAGCATCGGTGTCTGTATCGGTGTCCGCGTCCATGTCGGTATCAGTGTCAACATCGGTGTCACCCCCGCCGTCCAAGGTGTCGTGCTGTTCCAGCGGCTTGAGCGGCCAACATCCCGGCGTCACTCCACAGAACAATGCCATTACCAACGCTATTGTTCGGGTGATCCGTAGGATCAGACGACTCATCGCAAAGATCCTGTTTGAGTTGTGTATTCGTGTGCGCCCATATCGACAATCCCGGAAAAAATGCGTGAATTCCCCAAAACGTCGAACGGTACCAACTCCAATGTGTCTTCATCTTCGTCAAGGTCGCCGATGTCCCGGGGAAGCGCTTCGTTGCTGCCCACGTCGATACACGGAGATCCCACCGCCAATGTGAATTGACCGTCCAGCTCCTCGGTGAACCGTGGATCCGAAGAGATATTGCCCGTATTGTCAGTGGTGCAATCGGGAACAGGACAGCCGCCCTGCACATCGCTGAACGTCAGCCGGGTTTGAGATTGATCGTTGTATAGCTGCGGATTGGATTGGAGGGCACTATTACTATTGTTCCAGAAGATACAATTGGTGATCGTCGGCGTGGAGTCCGAGTTGGCCACTCCGCCGCCGTCCTCCACCGCCCTATTACGCCGAAAGGTGCTATTGATGATGGTGGGTTGCGAATTCTTGTTGTACATCCCCCCACCATCGTTGTTTGCCGTGTTGTCGATGAACAGGCAATTCACGATCTCCTGCGCAGAATGGGTGTTGTGATTGTTCATTCCACCGCCATTGTCGCCGGATGCGTTGCTGCGAAACAGACAGTTGTGAACTGCGGCGTCGGCCACATTGTTGAATACTCCCCCACCATCATCTCCTGCCCGGTTGTCGATGAACTGACATGCGGTAAAAGTGGGGGACGAGTAGGAGGTGTAAACGGCGCCCCCGTCATCATTGGCCAGATTGTCCTGGAATACGCAATTTCGCACCATGGGCGAGGCGTTTTTGTTTCGCATGCCGCCCCCGTCGGCCAACGCTTCGTTGTGCCTGAACAGACAGTTCTCGATTACCGGCTGCGAATCCTCTTCGTTGTAAACAGCGCCCCCGTCTTTGGCACAGGCGTTGTCCCGAAACAGACAGTTGTCAATGATGGATGTTGCCTTGTGGTTGACTATAGCACCCCCATTGAGCTCCGAACGGTTGTAGATGAACGCGCAGTTCGTGATACGCGGTGCGGCATTGGCGATGTACAGACCGCCCCCCGCGTCATCGGCCCGATTGTCTTCGATGGTACAATTGGCCACCACGGGAGAGGTGTCCCGGCAGTAGATCCCGCCGCCCCGATCGAAATCGCTGGAAGTAGCGTCGATTCTGTCATCAGCATTACCTCCGGTGATCACAAAACCGTCGACTCGTGCGTCATCCGCGCCGGTCACCACGTGGTAAGCATTGTCGACGATGGTGGTCTGGTCGCCTATTTCGCCGCTCAATACGGTTTGGTTCTCGACGAAATTCCTTTCTTCGAGTGCGGTTTCCGTACCGTCGAATCCACCATAGAGGGCCACACCAGCGGCCAGCTCGAATGTCGCGGTTCGCTCATCCTCGGGAGGCACAATGCCGTCGATTGGATAATAAACACCTCGAGCAACCCAAATCTGGATCGACTCCGGACAGTCAGAGCTGCCCACCAATGAGGCCGCTTGTTCAATTGCGGGTTGGATCTCCCTGAATGCCTCTGGCCAACTGGTTCCAGTGGGGGCATCAGCCATCGAGAGCAAACTGACATATCTGATACAAGAATCGACATCGGTATCCGTGTCCGTATCGACGGGGATTGTATCGGTATCGGTGTCTCCATCCGTATCGGTATCTGAGTCCGTGTCGGCATCTGAGTCCGTGTCCGCGTCTGTATCAGCGTCCGCATCGACATCGGTATCAATATCGGTGTCTGTGTCCGTATCGGTGTCTGCGTCCGTATCGGTATCGCTGTCCGTGTCGGTATCGGTATCCCCTGTACCTGCGTCGGGTCCGTTTTGAGCGGCAACCGAGGAGTTCGAACAGCCCGCTGTGATCCAGATGAAAAGCGCCATTCCGGCCACGAGAACACGCCAAGACCGATCCTCCTTCGGCGGTTGTGAATTGTCATTGGAGGATGGGGAATGATGACTGGGATTGGTTGTGAAATGTATCATGTTCTACTGTCCGCAATACCCGCGCGAGAATTTCGATATTGGATGAGAGGGGGATAACGCGACTGACGCGACAAGCCCTGCAATCACTTGCCTCTGTTCTTATACCATGTGTTAGGACGATTCAACGGCCACGCCAACGGTCAGCACGATGATGCTGGCGATGATCAGGTACGCTCCGGGCGTATCTGTACAACTCCCGTTGATGGTCACGACTTGGGTACCGGTCTCCTCAGCGCCGATTCCCAATGTCCACGCGCCGGGGTTGATCACCTCGCTCGTCAGCTGAATGACCGTGTTCTGGGTGTATGTCGACAGGAGTTGATTTTGCCAGTAACGACGAACAAACGACTTCTGGGATTGATCAGGTGCGGGCCGTTGTTGGCTCGGTCGGCCGCCGGCGCTAAGGCTATTGAGACGCTTCGGTGAATTCGCTCGCTCCACTTGCCGCTGTAACTGTTCGATTTTCGACCAATACCCTTCGAATGCGGTGAGCGGCGATTTTTGTCGCATGTCGCGCATAATCTCGCTCCCGATGGCCCGCAGGCGCAGTCGATAGGGGAGCGACATGTCCAATCGCATGGCCAGTCGAGCGATTTGGTCCACCGCCAACAGGCCCAAATTTCGGCGTTTACCCAGCGCAGCAACCACCCGATAGTCGGTCAGCAGACCGCTATTTCGCACATAGGATCCGGTGCCGAAGATCGCTTCATCGAAGACATCAATCTCATCGATCATCTTACGCTGCAACCGGGGATGGCGCTGTCGTTCGAGGGGCAGATCCCTGAACCTGCTGCTCAAATACAATGCATGAGTCGCAACGCGCACGCGCTCGCCGATCAAAGACAACGGTTCGATGCCCGGGATAATCTCGGTGTTCGCAATCTGCTGCATCTCCTGCTCCATTCTGGCCACGTCGACATTGATTGCCTCTTCCAACTCCCGGCCGATGGAGACCACCCTCTGTTGATGGGTTGATCCGATTTGCTCCGATGCGCATCCGCCCAATTCGCGGGCCTCGGCGGTGGTTCCCGATTCAGTGAAATCTCTTCTTCGCATCATCTTTTTTTCCTCCAAGGCTAAACTGGCCAAGGGTAGAGCAAGAGTCGTGCCTGACGGCTGTCCCCACAGGAATTTTTTAGTGTTGCTACGTTCTGCGTCGATACGAAGGAATTCGGCTGCGATTCATCAGCCAGTTCGAGTAACCTACGAGCAGTTCCATGTAACAGTCGATCAACTGATGTCAGAAAATTTGTTAATGATTTTAGTTAGATAGGCCTGTTACCCGGGGCTAGGTTACAGGTAACGTCTCGATTGGTTGAATCGCATCAGTGATCGAATTGGGAATCCGCGTCCACGTCGCTGTTGTCCTCGTTGATCGATGGAGGGGAGGGCACGGTGCCGGGTTCCCGTTTGCGCGGCGTGGTGCGCTTTGCCGGCGGTTTGGGGGGCGGCGTGATCGATGGGTGGGGTTGTGTGGTGCGCTTTTGATTCTTGGGAAAGCCGCGCACTTTCATCGGCTGCTCGACGAATGGCGGCTGGATGAACGAGATTATCCGGTCTTGGGGCGCTGAGCTGATCCGCTCTCGCCAATCGTCCTCTTTCTTCTCCTCGGGCGGGGCCTCCTCTTTTTCCACCGTCAGCTCACCGACCTTGGCTTTTTCCAGCTTGGCAGCAGCCCGCAGCAGTCGACCGTCGATACCCTCCAAGTTTTCGGCCCGCTGTTTCAATAGCTGACTCGCCGAGCTCGAGGCGTGTTCTTCGGCGGTGGGCAGTTGGGGAACCACCGTGTCGGGCAGGGGAACTGGCGTGGGCAGATCGTCGTCCACTTCGATTGAATCGGTTCCCTCCTCGGTGAGCTCGTTCACCTCTTCGAGGGCATCCATTTCAATCTCCTGAGTTACCTCCCGTCGCTGTGTGGCCGAATTATCGACACCTTGCTGGGCCGCATCGCGGCTCGTGGTCGCGGCATCCCCATTGATATCGACTGGATCATCTGCCCGCTCGGTGGAGGGTGGCGGTACGTAGGGAGGCACCCCGGCGACGGCTGCGGAGGACATCACCGCTGGGCTCGGCGGAGGGACTTCGCTGGCGGTCTTGCGTTTCTTCTTGGCAGCACTGGGCACTGGGGGTGGAATGGTCTTGCGCTGCCCAGGAGCGGTTTGTTGCTCTTTTTTCTCGTCTGAGATGAGCTCATCCGAATGGGCGCGGATGACTTCATCCATGCTCACTTTATTGGTTTGCTCGGTATGATCATCCGCTTCTGTCATCGCTTCCGGTGTCGGCGGCTTGGCCGGAATCGTCCGTCTGGGCAGTGGTGCCGGTGCGGCTGCCTTGGGCGGCGGTGGAACGAGGGAAACCCGCTTGCGACCGGTCGCTTCGTTGAGTGAATCGAGCAACTCGGTCGGTGTTTCGAAGCGGTCTTCCGGGATGGGTTGCAGCGCTTGTCGGAGTATTGGTTGGATTTCCGCGGGAATCGCGTCGCCGGCCTGATCGAATATCTGAGCTTGTTGCTCGAAGGTCGTTTGGGTCAGCATTTCACCGACCAGGGCGGCCAGGGTGTATACATCCGAACGACCATCCGGTTCGTGCCCCCGTTCCAGCTCCGGCGGGGTGTATCCCGCCGACGGTCCGAGGGAACGGAGTCGGTGCCACACCGCCTTCGGCGGAAGTGCCGCCGCAAGCCCCATGTCGACGACTTTGAGGTGCTTGGGCATGATCCAGATCTTTTCCGGGAACAACGCCCCGTGAACCAGCCCTCCGGTTTCGAACAAATCGACCATCTGTTCGACAATGGGGATGATTTCATCCAACGTGAACACGGCGCCGCGAGCTCGCCGGCCATCGATCAATCGCCGCAGGGGGACCCCGTCGAGCAGTTGCCGCACAATATAATAGTTCTGTTTATCGACATTGATGTCGTAGATGCGGGCCATGCCTTCGTGTTTGATCGGCACCAGCGTGCGCAGTCGGTCCAGAAAACGGTGGCCAGAGGATTCGGTGGGAATGAGCCCCGGGTGAATCACCTTGAGCGCAACCTCGATGCCCACCTCCAGGTCGACGACGTCGAGGACCGTTCCCAGTCGCCCGACACCCAACGATTTGTGAATTTCGTAACGGCCGTGAAAAAACGCACCCTGACGGTATCCCGCAGTGGCGTCATGCATTGCGTTGGGATCCCATCCGCAGTTCTTGCATGCGCCGGCGAGGTTCTCAAGCTCAATGCCGCACCGAATGCAATCCACTAAAACACCTTCCGGTCGGCTGCTAAACTCCGACAAATGCCACTAGAGCATATCACATCAGCGGTTATGGATATAGCTATTGAACTAAAGAATCAATCAATTTTTCCAGTATATTCGCTTGGTGTCGCTTTCGACCTCAACGGTTTCGTCCTCCCCGATCCCGACCTGAACCACCTCGGGGAGGGCCACCCGGACGCCGATCACCGGACCGGGATCCACGCGGGCCGCCTCGACGCCCCCGATCCGGGCCATCGCCCCGGGAACGCGGTGGACGTTCGACGTACCCCTCCGGTTTTTCGAGCAGCACCTTGCGCGACAATCGAATTTTACCGTTCGCCTGGTCGATTTCGATCACCTTGACCCGCATCTGGTCGCCCTCTTTGCAGATATCCTCGACTTTACCCACGTGCTCCCAAGCCATTTCCGAGATGTGCACCAGGCCATCGAGATTGGGCAGGATATTGACGAAGGCACCGAAGTCGACGATTCGCGAAACCGTCCCCTCGAACTCCTCACCGACCACCGGTTCGCGGATCAGACCGTTGACGATCTCCATCGCTTTGGCCACCGCCGCCTCGTCGGAGGAGGCCATGAAAATCGTGCCGTCGTCTTCGACATTCATCTCGATGCCCGTCTGCTCGACGATGCCCTTGATCATCTTGCCGCCGGGGCCGATGATGATGCGTATCTGATCCGGCCGGACCTTCATCGTGGTGATCCGCGGGGCGTACTTGGACAGGTCCGGGCGGGGCTGACTGAGACTCTCGGTCATCTTGCCCAGAATGTGCAGCCGACCCTGCCTCGCTTGCTCCAACGCCTGCTCGAGCACCTGCCGGCTCAGGCCTTGGATTTTGATATCCATCTGAACCGACGTCACCCCGTCCGTGGTGCCGGCGACCTTGAAATCCATATCTCCCAGGTGATCCTCGTCACCGAGAATATCGGACAAGATGGCGATCTCCTCGCCCTCCTGAATCAGTCCCATGGCAATGCCGGCCACCGGCGCGGCAATCGGCACACCCGCGTCCATCAGGGAGAGGCAGCCGCTGCAGACCGTGGCCATCGAGGACGAGCCGTTGGATTCGGTCACTTCGCTGACCACCCGCAGGGTGTAGGGGAAGTCTTCGTGTTTGGGCAGCACCTTGGCCAGAGCGCGCTCGGCCAGTGCGCCGTGACCGATTTCCCGGCGGTTGGTCCCGCGCAGGAACTTGACCTCACCCACCGAGTAGGGGGGGAAGTTGTAGTGCAGCATGAATTTCTTCCACTCCTCGGCATTGTACAAACCGTCGAGGCGCTGCTCGTCTCGCGTGACCCCGAGGGTGGTGGTGGCGACCACCTGGGTTTCGCCCCGGGTGAACACCGCGCTGCCGTGGGGGCGGGGGAGCAAACCGACTTCGCAGGTGATAGGCCGGACGTCGGTGTGACTTCGCCCGTCGATCCGTGTTTTGGACTGAACCGTGCGTCTGCGGACCACATCCTTTTTGACATCGTTGAAATAGGCGCTGATGTCCGCTTCCCGCTCGGGAAACTCCTCGACGAGCGCCTGTTTGGCCTCTTTCTTCAACTCGGCGATCGCCGCGTACCGATCCTGTTTAACCGGGATGCGGGTGACCTCGTCTATTTTGGCGGAATAGGCTTCGCTGACGCGAGCGTAGAGTGCTTCATCGCGCTCGGGGGGAATCACTTCCCGCTTGGCTTTGCCGATCGATTTGCGCATCGCCTCCTGCAGGTCGAGCAGGGGCATAATGGCTTTGTGGCCGAATTCCAGAGCGTCGATGATGACGGTCTCGCTCACTTGTTCCCCGCCCCCTTCGACCATCACAATGGCGTCTCGGGTAGCGGCCATCACGATATCCAGGTCAGCGGTCTCCAGCTCTTCCATCGTCGGGTAGGCGACGAATTGCCCGTCCACTCGGCCGACGCGAATACCGGCCAGCGGACCGTCGAAGGGGATGTCCGAGATGTGGAGAGCAGCCGAAGCGCCGGTCAGAGCGAGCACATCGGGCTTGTTCTGCCGATCAGCGCTGACCAGCGTGGCGATCAATTGGGTCTCTGAGCGATATCCGTCGGGGAACATGGGGCGCAAGGGGCGATCGATCAGCCGACAGGTGAGGATTTCATCTTCCCGTTGTTTGGCCTCTCGCTTGAAAAAGCCGCCGGGAATTTGACCGCCGGCATACGCTTTTTCGATGAAGTCACAGGTCAAAGGGAAAAAATCCACATCCCGCTCGTCGGCGGAGGCCACGGCCGTGACCAGCACGACGGTTTCGTCGAGGCTGATCAACACGGCTCCGCTGGCTTGCTTGGCGATTCGTCCGGTTTCGATGGTGATATCACGACCGGCGACGTTTACGGTTTCGCGAATGATCATGTTGGAATGAGCCTTTCTATCGGCAGGGCGCCGATTGGGCCATGTCTTCCGCAAATGTCGACGGAGTTTTAGTCCAGTTCCAACTTCACGTCGTCAGCACATGAAGATGGAACCCGACTAAAAGCTCTGCAGTTACGGAATTCATGGGTTGGTTGAAATGAACCTTACTTACTTGCGGATGCCCAACGAACGGATGATTTTACGGAAACGCTCCACGTCCTGTTTCTTGAGGTAGTCGAGGAGGTGGCGGCGTTTACCGACCAGTTTGAGCAGTCCACGTCTCGAGTGGTGGTCCTTTTTGTGTACCTTGAAATGTTCGGTCAGATACGAAATCCGCTCGGTGAGCAGCGCGATCTGTACTTCCGGTGATCCCGTATCGGTCTGGTGAATGCGGAAGTTTTCAATCAGTTCCTGTTTTTTCTCGGTATGCAATGACATGTTTTCCTGTTCCTCTTATTTCTCGATTATTTTAGTATTTTGCAGTTTTGAACTTGATTATTGTCCTCGATTTTTAACAAGTCAACCATAACTCGCAGCCGTATAAATCGAATAGTGCGAATAGACAATCCCAAAAACGAAATAAATTCAAATTTATGTCTAAAATTTGTCGTTTTGTTTGGTGTCTTGTTACCATCGTTCACATGATGCAACGTAAACCGAAGAAACTGTTGGTTCTAGGGGGGATGGTTCTGTTATGGACTGCGGTCGCCAGTGCCGAGCCTCCGGTGGCCAAGTCCTCTCGGCGCGCGGTATCCATCGGTATTCCGTGGGACGGCAAGTTGCAACAGGGAGAGGTGCTGCCGAGAAAAGGGGCCGGGTACCAACTGATCGAGATCTCCAGACAGCGCCGCGCGCGTTTCGGCGTGCCCGAGCTGATCGCGATGATCAAAGAGGTGGCCTTTCGGTTGGAACGACGCCAACCCGGCGGGGTACTCGGGGTCGCCGATCTGTCCAAGCGCATCGGCGGTCCCATCGAACACCATGGGTCCCATCAGAGCGGTCGCGACGTGGATCTGTTGTTCTATCTGCTCGACATGAAGGGCAATCCGGTGGTCAACACGAGATTCGTGCCGGTCGACAAGAACGGCTTTTCTACCGAACCGCCGATGGTCTATCGCTTCGACACCGTGCGAAACTGGGAACTGATCGTCGCGTTGATTCACTCCCGTCGCGCCAAAGTGCAGTGGATTTTCGTCTCCAAGGCGATCAAGTCGCTGTTGTTGTCACACGCCGAGCAGCAGGGCGCCTCACCATCGGTCATCCGCAAAGCCGAGCAGATGTTGCGCCAACCCGGCGAAAAGACCCACGCCGATCACTTTCATGTGCGCATCTATTGCCCCCGGGGAGATCGTCCGGCCTGTCGAGACGTGGGGCGCCGCTGGGCCTGGGCGCGGTGATGCCGCCGCTCGACTTTTCGGCCATCAGCGGCTACCGATCCCGGGGAGATGGACGCCGGTGGACCGGGAACCTTTGCCAACTGGGTGTCGATGCGATCGTGGAACCGGGAACCCGCATCTTTCATCCGGAAAATGTGCGCATCGGAGCCAATTGTTTTATTGGTCACGATGTGATTATCGACGGCTATCACCGGGGCCAGGTGAACATCGGGGAAGGATCGTGGATCGGTCCCTTATCGTATTTGCACGGGGCCGCCGGGCTGGAAATCGGCCGCGCCGTAGGCCTCGGACCGCGGGTCACCATCCTGACCAGTCAGCATGTGCTCACCGAACGGGAACGGCCGGTTTTGCACGGGGCGCTCGATTTTCGCCCGGTGACGGTTGAAGATGGAGCGGATATCGGTGCAGCAGCGACGATTCTTCCGGGAGTGACGATCGGACAAGGGGCGGTGGTCGGCGCCGGTGCGGTGGTCACCCGATCGGTTTCACCCTTTGAGATCGTTGCGGGGTGTCCGGCACGGCCCCTCGGTCAACGCTAGCTGGGCTCAACCGATGCGCTTCGATGCCCGCCTGTCGGTCCCGCTCTTCAGAGCCGCGTCCTTTGCCATTCCGCTCGTTCTCGGTGTGTTCTACGCCAGTCCGGAGCCTTACTGGCTTGACTCGCCGGAGTTTACCGCTGCCGCTCAAACCTTGGGTATACCCCATCCGCCCGGCCATCCGTTGTACATCATGCTGGTCAAACCCTTCACCCTGCTGCCCCTCGGCGGGGTGGCCTTTCGCGTGGCCCTCGCCTCGGCGATCGCCGGCGCGGGTGCCTCGCTGCTGCTGTTCCAATTGGCGTTGATGTTGATTCGCCGAACCGCGCACGGACTGCCCCTCTGGCTCTGTGCCCTCGGCGCCTGCGCTGCCGCCTTGATCGCCGCTGTGGCCCCCGGCTGGTGGCTGCAATGCGTCCGCGCCGAGGTGTACGCTCTACAGATTCTGCTCGTGCTGGGGGTGTTCTATCCGGTGGTGCATTATTGTCTCAACGCCCATCATTCCGATATTCGTTGGCTGTATCTTGCGGCCTTTGTCTTTGGTCTGGGCCTTTGTAATCACCACTACATGATGATGGCCTGCCTTCCCGCAATCATTCCCGTGCTGGTGGGGGCGGCGCGGTTCTTCGGGGGGTACGGCGCGCTTCGATTGAGCTTGAAGTTGGGTGCGATCTCGATATTTGGGTTGCTGCCCTATCTGTTCTTGCCGCTGCGCTCGGCCGCGCGACCGGCGATTTCCCTGGGCAGCGTTCACTCGGTGGCCGATTTTTTCTGGGTGGTCTCGGCCAAAGTCTATCAAAAATCGATGGTCCGAGATCACGCCCAGCGGTTGGACGCCCGCTCCCTGGACGCCCTCTACACGATGATGGGCGAGCTCGGCCCCATCCTGCTCGTCGCGGCTGCGGCGGGACTCTATTTGTTGTTCCGCAAGCGGGATACCCGATTGGTCGCCCTGGTCATTTCGACAATGGTCTCGGTCACGGTTTTGTTGCGGGCGGTGATGGGGTTTGATCCGTTCAATCCGGACTACTACGGGTACATGCTTCCCGCCTTGGCCGGATTGGCTCTCGGTCTGGGGGTCTTTGGCACGGTGGCGCTCAATGTGATTCGAGTCGCGCTGAAGGATCGGGTCTGGCTGACAGCGCTCCTCGGCGTCGGCCTGCTGGCTCTCCCCGCCGTTCGAGCCGGCCAGGCCGGATCACGAGCGGATCTCAGCGATTTCAAGGCAACCCGTCTGATGCTCGATCTGTCGCTGACCCACGCATCGCCGGGCAGCCTGGTGCTGACATCGTATTACAAGTTGTTTTTCGCGTTGTGGTCTGCGCGGTTCATCGATGGATCCCGTCCTGATGTGACGGTGATCAATCCCCAGTTTTTCGGGTATCCGGGATATTTGGAAGCCACGCTGGTGGCCCATCCCGAGTTGAAGGGGCTGGCCCGTTCGATGATCGTCCACGGACAAGTGACCGAGCCCACCATTGCCGGGTTGGCCTTGACGAAACCGCTACGGGTGGAGCCCGACCCGTGGTTGTCCGACGATGCGGTGCGCTATCTCCTGCCCGATGGGCCGGTGTACGCGGCCTCGCCCGAGCCCCTCTCCACCACCGGCGCGATGGCCGCGGCCAAGTCCCACCTGAACCGCTGGCGAGGTTTCTACCATTTGCTGGGCACTCGTTGGCATGAACAGGAAACCCTGCGCATGTTGATCTGGTGTCACTTTCAGGATGCCATTTACTACGCCCGACGAGGGGCGCGCAAAGAGTCCATCAAAGCGATCGAGATGGCCCGGGCGTTGGGCAGCGAAGCACCTCAATTGACCGCGTTGCTCGAAGCACTGAAGGGCGATGACCGGGGCGCCGTTGATATCTCACCGTTTCTACCTGCATCGGCATTGAGTGTTTTTTAAGTTTAGATTTCGCTGGGTTGAAAGAATCGTCTCTTTTTTTAGGCGCTTCTGATCAATTTCGTGCGCTCGTCACATCATTCTTCATAACCATCTCGGTGACGTCGAAGCGTTTAGGAGCACGCGCTGCGAGGTCCCGCGTTAAACCGGTATGTGACGTACGTGAACAATCGCGACGGAGAAGAAGAGAACTTTTTAACGAAGGAGAAACAAAATATGCCAAGCCAAAAAACGTATTTAAAAAACCTGATACTGGTGGGTCTGATGTGCTCGTTGCCGTTTTTCGGATGCGGCAGTGAGGCCGACGGCGGACCCAATGGCGACGACGCAGGAGCGGATTCTGATACGGATACGGACACAGACACCGATACGGATTCGGATACCGATACCGGTGCCGATGGGGACTCGGACACGGATACCGACAGCGATAGTGATGCGGACAGTGACACTGATTCGGATAGCGACAGTGATACTGACGGCGACACAGACGCGGACAGCGATGCGGACAGTGATGCGGACGCGGACAGTGACTCCGATTCCGACTCGGACGTGAACTCGGTGCCGGTCGCCGAGATTGAAGAACCGGAAAATGGAGACTACTTCAAGGCCGGAGATGCGATTGAGTTTGTGGGCAGCGGAACCGATATCGAGGACGGCGCCTTGACCGGAGCCGCGTTGACGTGGAAAGCGGGCAGTGCTGCCTTCGGTACCGGTGAGACGGTCAGCCATTCGCTGTCGGCCGGAGATCACGTGATCTCTTTGGAGGCAAAGGACTCCCAGGGGGCCGTCGGCAAGGCCGCAATTATCATTCACGTGGTGTCGAATCTGCCGCCGGAGTGCGTCATCCTCGAACCCGATGACGGGGATTCCTTTGAGGAAGGTCAGACCGTGTATTTCCAGGCGGAGTGCACCGATCCGGAGGGAGAGACCATCGATCCGAACAAGATCGTTTGGACCAGTAGCCTGGAGGGTCCGTTGGGAACCGGCAGCACCACCCAAGCCACACTGAACAACGTGGGAAGTCACGATATCGAGGTGTGCGCAGAAGATCCCACCGACCCCAATCTCGACGGCTGCGATGAGATTTCAATATTCGTTATCGTAGACTAATACGAATCACTACTCGCAAATGAGGATCTCGTCCCACCAGGATTCGCTTGGGTCGTAGTTGTAGAGACTGAGGGAGTGAATCGATCCGGTGGTACCCGGGGAGTGGAATGGGTGCTCCTCAGCGACCAGCTCCCCATCGATGTGAACGTCATATCGCCTCGCCGCCCAGTCAATATTGCGGTACTCCATAAAATACCATTCGTCCTCTTCGTATTCGACCAAGTTCTCCTCGTGGTTGGTGCGGATGAATCCCTCTTTGTTGAAATAGGTCCACATGATCGGTCGGTTGTTCGAATCGGTGAGCAGAAAGTAGCCGGCAGCGACCTCATCCTTGCCGGTGCGGGTCCAGAACGATAGCCGAGAGGGAGCGATGCCGCTCAGGGGAAGAACGACCCGGTTGTACGGATCCTTGGTTCCACCTTTCAGATGGAAGCTCCTTTCGGTACCGGCTGCGGCGATGTCCGCGGTCACACCCATTTGAATGTACAAGGCGTGCGATGTGTTCCAGCCGATGGTATTGCCATCTTCGAAATCATCTTCGAACAACACGATGCAATCATCCGTATCGCCATCCGAATCGGTGTCGGCGTCCATGTCCGCGTCCCCGTCCGAATCGGCGTCGGTGTCGCAGTCGGAATCCCCATCTGAGTCGGCGTCGCTGTCTGAATCGGTGTCTGTATCTGCATCGGCATCCGCGTCCGCATCGGTGTCCGTATCGCCGTCGGAATCACCGTCCGCATCAGCGTCGCTGTCCGAATCGGAATCCCCATCTGAATCGGCGTCACTGTCCGAATCGGCGTCCCCATCCGAATCGGCGTCTGTATCCGTATCAGCGTCCGTGTCACCATCGGTGTCCCCGTCAGCATCTGTATCCCCATCAGCGCCGGAATCCGATTCGTTTTCAGAATCGGAATCCCCATCGTTTTCTTCATCGTCGATGGTCCCCGAGTCGGGCCTCGAGTGGAACGGAGCGTCCGGAGAGAGGCCGCAGCCCAGCGCCAGAATCGTCGCCAATGTGTAAATATTCAGGTGAACATGTCCCATCATCTGCCCCCTACCGTCGACTGGTAAAGCCGGCTAGTGAAAACAACTCGTGTGCTTTTGTAAGTTCGTGCACGAGACAAATTAAAACGGCAAATGAATGTTCGTCAAGTCCGAATTTGTAGAAATACGTTAAATTTCAAGCAGATAGTTTAGAGGAAGTGTAAAATTGAACCAAATAAAGGTGGTGCCACTGGCGTCGGCTTCTGGCCTGGATAGCCCTATTGGCAGATAGTGATTTCATCCCACCAGGCCAGGCACCAGTGATAGTTGTATAGGGCTATATACTTGATATTGTTCCCATCCTCCGGGCGACCAAAGGCGATATCATCAGCGACTTGTTCGTGGTCGATGTAGACATCATAAGTCTGTTCAGACCAGTTGATATCCCTGTATTCGAAGAAATACCAGCGCCGCTTTTGGTATTCCATGAGTTCGAGATACCCGGAAGTGGTAATTTGTCCCTCGTCGGAGAAGAAGGTCCACATCAGTGGTTCTGTATCTTCATTGGCCAGGACGAACACGCCGCCGGCCCGTTCATCGCTGTCGATTCTCGCCCAGTAGGAGACGCGGGAGGGCTGTATCGAATCCAGCGGGTGAAAGACACGGTTCTTCGGTTGTTGGCTCCCCCCCTTGATGAAAAAACTATAGGTTGAACCGTTTGCCGCCTCGCTATCGTTGGCGCCGGCAAAATCATAGTAGGCTTGAGAGGTGTTCCAGCCGTCGTGATCGCCGTCTTCAAAGTCGTCTTCGAACAGCACTATACAATCATTTTCCGTCTCAGTTTCCGTATCGCCGTCAGAGTCCGCATCCGTGTCGGAATCCCCATCACCGTCGGCATCGGTGTCGGTATCGGCGTCCGTATCCGCATCCGTATCTCCATCGGTATCGCAATCCCCATCCCCGTCCGTATCGCTGTCCGTATCCGCGTCGGTGTCCCCATCGGCGTCCGTGTCTCCATCCCCGTCGGTATCTCCGTCCGTGTCGCTGTCCGTGTCCGTATCCGTGTCCGTATCCGCGTCTGTATCGGCATCCGCGTCCCCGCCACCGTCGGCGTCATCATCGTCGTCATCGCCCGGATTGTCGCTGGAGTCGGTGTCGGTCGGATTAATGCCCGCGTCTTCGGCTTGAAAGGCCGCCGGTTCAGCTGCGCAGCCGCCAGCCAGCTGGGCTGTGAGCCAGAGGATTGCCAAAAGGGCAATCGTCGGTGCATATTTGTTCATTTTCGATACCTTTTCATCTCGATGGGATGGTGTCGCTTGGAAGTGGTCGATTCGATTGGGTTTCCCACGGTACATCCCCAACACGATACCTTAATGAGTGTTTATGCGTCAATGCGAATTTTGAGGCAAATAGACTCAAAAGGAAGCGTTTTTTCAGGCGGGGCAGAATTGTACGATTTTATTGCGTGTATTCAGCTGGTTAAAGCGGCCACGAGGACAAAAAGGTTGAGAATCGAGCCAGGTAAGGAAGGGGGAATGGTTGAATTTTTATTTCAAACTACTTATAAATATTCTAATGTTTTCAGTGTTGTTTTTAACAGAGATCAAATTCCTTGCAGAAGATGATTGTCTCCGGTTTGGCTGGACCGTCGTAGTGGGAAAGGCGATGGACCCCATTGGGAAAACCGTGGGAACAGGACTGCTCTGAATCGTCGAAATAGGTGCAATGCTCGCAGGTGAATCGAAATCCGAAGATTTTTCGCTGTTCATCGAATTTATTGTTAAACGGTACATCCATGGTCACCGCTCCAGTAGTACGGCCGCTTCGATATGCGATGTCTGGGGAAACATGTCAAACCCGATCGCCTCGGTGAGGTGAAAACCACCACGGCGTAAAACGCCGATATCTCGCGACAATGTTGCCGGGTTACAGGAGATGTAGAGCACCGCGCGATGAGGCCCGGTCGCCATCAGCCGGGCAAGCTCCAACTGTCCGGTGCGGGGCGGATCGAGCACGACCAGTTCGAAACGGCGGTGGAGCTGTCGATAATGCTCGAGCGCGTCGCCGGCTTCGATGGTCACCCCGCGGAGCTGACGGTGGTGCAAATTCTCTTTCAGCGCTCGACAGGCAGAGGTATCCCATTCGACCGCTGTGACCTGCTTGATCCGAGTGGCCAGCACACCGGTGAGGTTGCCGGCACCGGCGAACAGTTCCAACGCGTTCGAGAAATGCCGATCCCCAAGCCACCGGTCCACTGTTCGGCCCAGGTGGTGGTTGGCCTCTTCATTGGCTTGCCCGAAGCTGGTGACAGGCGTGCAGAGAGATTGGCCGTCACTGCCGCTGAGCACCACGTCGCCGGTTCCGGCGACCACGGTCCGGTGACCATCGACAATCGCGACCACACCGGCCAGGGATTTGGGAACCAACGCTTCCGCGTGCTGGTAAAATGCTCTCCGAGGGGCAGCGGCACAATCGACGGCCACCACTGCGCCGGCGTCTCCGGCGGCGAGGCGGATTGTTGCGGGACCGCCAATCGTCGGGCACAAAGTCCGGTGTAGTGTGGTAAGAGCGCACTGTAACTGTGGGGCCATGATGGGGCACTCGGTCACCTGGACGATGCGTCGGGATCCGGCCCGAATGAAACCGACCTTCGGCGAAGTACTTCGCCCCGTGTTGAGGTGCAGTCGCACCTGCCGGCGGTAGGCGTAGGGAGTGCCGGTCGGGGTGAAATCCAGCTCGGGCCGATCCAGTGCTTGGGACAAAATGGCCTGCTTGGCCTCCTGCTGGGTCGAAGCGGCGATGTGTTGCCACTGACATCCTCCGCATTGACCGAATAAGCCACATTTCGGCTGAACCCGACCAACACCCGGTGTCAGGATTTCGGTGATCTCACCGCGACTGTATCGTTTTTTTTCGTTCGTAATGCGAATTATCAAGTGATCCCCCGGTGCGGACCAGGGGACAAAACAGACTTTTCCATCGAGATGACCAATCCCGTCCCCTCCTGCCGCCAACCGTTCGATGGTGATCCGAGCTGACTGTTGCGCCATTGGGTCGCTCAGGGGAAGGTCTGGGCCGGACTGCCGCGCGTGTAGTTGAAATCGAATTCCCCCTTCAGCTCGGCAGTGGGTCCGTATGATCCCGGATGGGACGACTCCCAGTATCGCGGATCGACAAAGGTGAGGTCGAAGGAGCCTTTTATCCGCTTCTGTTCATCCGGCAGATAGATGCTCTCCAGGGTCAGGGTGCCGGTGCCATCGGTAAAGGCCAGCGTGTTGTCCGGACAGGTGTCATTGAGGTAGAGCGTCACCGCGGCCGGGCTGGTGCGGGACGTGCGGGGCACTCCCACTTCCGGTCCCTGGTCGATGAACTCCTGCAGCGTTGGTTCCAAAGTGATCTCGCTGATGAATTCATCATTGGTTTCGAGGGCTTCGGCGATGTCATGGACATTGCGAAGGACCAACAGCACCCCGTCGGTGAAGGTCTGATCCTTGCCGGAGCGCTGCAGGCGGATGGTCAGGGTTTGATTGAAATCACTTGCCGCGAAAAAATCGATTTTCATATCGAACTCATCAGAGTCGATACTGCATTGGGGTAAGAACAGCTTGCCCCAAATGCGGCCGTCGCCGGCACCGGTGGAACAGGACAACAGGCCGAGCCAGAGGAGTGGTAAGAGGATTGTTTTGGCGCTCATTCCCGGTTGCCTCATGGTTGTTTCGCTCCCACCCGAAGCGCCTGCGCCGCGGTCGCCCTTTGTCCCACCAGACCCGACCGGGCCTCAGAGGTTGTCATTTCGCGAGCACTGATAAGATAACATGTTATATAAAATTAACCAAGTTGACCTAGGAGGGTTCTAAACTTGTGTTATAGTGACGCGCGACGATAAAGTACGGATCAGTTGTTTTTGTGGCATCGTGAGCTGGCTCCCGGCGATGATAGTTTTGATTTGATGACGAGATGAGCGTTAAAAATATTGATACTCGGCCTAGGCCCGGTAACGCCAAACTGGCAAAACCCACACCTCCCTCAAAAGTCTCTCCGTCCAGACAGAAGACGCTGAGCACCTATGACCCACTTGAGGCATTTCTTCAAGAAATACAGCATTACCCGTTGCTCACACCTGACGAGGAAAAATCGCTGGCCGAAGATTTTCAGGAGACCGGAGATGTTCAGGTGGCTGCCCGATTGGTCACCTCCAATTTGAGGTTGGTGGTCAAGATCGCTTTCGAGTATCGGCGGGCTTATCGCAATATCATGGATTTGATCCAGGAGGGGAACATCGGTCTGATGCAGGCGGTCAAAAAGTACGATCCGTCTCGTGGGGTCAAGCTGTCATCATATGCGGCCTGGTGGATTCGCGCGTATATTCTCCGGTTTATTGTCAACAATTGGCGCCTGGTCAAACTCGGTACGACCCAGACCCAGCGCAAGCTCTTTTTCAATCTCAACAAGGAGCGGGCCCGCTTGGCCGCAATCGGCAAGGAAGCGACTCCGGCGCTGCTGGCCGAGGAATTGGGGGTCTCTGAGCGCGAAGTGATCGATATGCAGCGACGGTTGCAGGGCACGGATGTTTCATTGGACGCGGAAATCAACGACAACGAGGGGAAGCCGCTCTCGCGCATCGATTTGTTGGTCGACGATAATGAATTGCAGGATCAATTGATCCAGGACGCCCGCTTCGATGAGGTGGTGCACCGGAAACTGCTCTCCTTTGGCGAGCCCTTGGTGGACAAGGAGGCCTACATCTTCAGCCACCGTCTCGTCTCTGACGAACCGATGACCCTTCAGGAAATCGGTGACTTTTACGGCATCAGCAGAGAGCGGGTGCGGCAGATCGAGAAGCGACTGCTGGGCAAGCTGCGATCATACCTGCAACACGAGCTTCCCGAATACTTCGACCAGGGCCTGCAGTAAATGACTGCCGCCGGGGATCCGGGCACCCTCTACGTCGTCGGAACGCCGATCGGGAACCTGGAGGATATCAGCATGCGCGCCCTGCGTGTGCTCGGCGAGGTCGCCATGATCGCCGCCGAGGACACCCGAGTGACCGCCAAGCTGCTCAACCGGTACCAAATCTCGACCCATCAATTGAGCCTCAACGCCCACAATGCCGCCCGAGCGGTGCCCAAATTGATCGGCCGTCTGCGTGCCGGCGAGGACGTGGCCCTGGTCTCTGACGCCGGAACCCCGGTGGTATCCGATCCGGGACACGCCTTGGTCTCAGAAGCCGCCGCCCAGGGAATTTCCGTCACACCGATTCCCGGCGCTTGCGCGGCGATTGCAGCCGTCTCCGCGGCAGGACTGACCGGAACGGAGATGCGATTTTTCGGATTTCTACCGCGGAGCGGACGCCGGCGACAGGACAAGTTGACCGCCTTGGCCCTCGACCCGGGATTGATCGTGATCTACGAAGCCCCCAAACGATTGTCCCACACCCTGGCCGATCTGGCTCGGGCGTGCGGCCCGGAGCGTCCGGCGGCCGTCTTCCGGGAGCTGACCAAGC
>JANQET010000299.1 GCA_028278265.1 Myxococcota bacterium | reverse complement strand
GTCAGCAGCGGGCGGCGCGCCTCCTGCAGCGAGCGGCTGTCCTGGCCCGAGGCCCGCGTAAGGCCGCGCGGGCCCGAGGGCACCGCCGTGCCGAGGCTCTTTGGGCCTGCTGCTCTACAGCCGGGTGATAGCCGGGGTACCGATCATGGCGCTGGGAGATAGTATTTTTACCGCCCAGTTCGCTGAAACGGAGACGAATCGATGAGTGGAAAGACGCGCGAGAACACCGCTCGGCGGTTGTGGGGCGGCGCCTGGGGCCCGCTGACCGTAACCGGTTTTCTCCTCTTTTTGGGGTTGCTGCTCTACGGAATATATTTCTATCCTCAGTCTGCGCGCTCCTACGGGTTCAACGTGAATTACCACCGGGCGATGTTCGGGTCCACGCTGGAACAACCGATCCCGTTTTCCCATCGACTGCACGTCACCGATAAGGAGATTGATTGCTTTTACTGCCACTCGTACGCCGAGCGATCACTCAACGCGGGCCTGCCGTCAGTGGACAAGTGCCTGGGTTGCCACGACTACATCATCCCCAAGCACGAGGAGATTCTAAAGCTGAAAGCCTACAAAAAGAGCGGTCAACCCTTGCCCTGGGTGCGGGTTTACTACAACCCGGATCACGTCTTCTTCCCCCACTATCGCCACTTGGCCAAAGAGCTCGAGTGCCAACGGTGTCACGGGGAGGTGGAGCAGGCGGATCGGTTGCACCAGGTCACCTTCTACATGGGTTTCTGTATCGATTGTCACCAGGAAATGAGCGCCTCGCTGGAATGCGTGGCGTGTCATCAGTGAGGCGAGATGCCAAACGTCGTCAACATTCTATTGCCCAAAGAACCCGGAAGCGCGTCGCGACGATTTTTCCTCTCCGCGGCCATATGGTTGTTCGTCGGGGTCTTCGTCGCGCTGCTCGCCGCCCTGGGCTTTGTCGCCCCGGACCTGTTGCCGGCCCATCCGATGTTGTCCTTTGGCCGGTTGCGCCCGACCCACATCAATATTGTGGTCTTCGGCTTTCTCCTCTCGGCCTATTTCGGCGGGTTCATGTACGTCGTGCCCAAGGTGTGCCGCACCGAGCTGTTTGCCGAGCGGTTGGCCAACTTTGCCGTCTGGTTTTGGAACGCGGTGGTGCTGGGCATTCTCTACGCCCTGCCCCACGGCTACACCCAGGGTCGGGAATATGCGGAGAATCCGTGGATCATCGACATCGCCATTCTCCTGGCAGTGCTCGTGCTCCTCATCCTGGTCTTCGGCACCATCATCAAGCGCCAGGAGAAGCTGCTCTACGTCAGCGTCTGGTACATCGCCGGCGGACTGATGTGGACGTTTTTCGTCTACGCGGTGGGCAACGTGGTCTGGGAGCCGTCCAGCGGTTCATGGACCGGGATGAGCGATCAGATCCTGCTCTGGTTCTACGGACACAATGTGGTCGGCCTGGTGATCACACCCCAGGCGGTGGCCCTGGCCTACTACATTCTGCCCCGCGCCACCGGCCGGCCACTCTACAGTCACACCTTGTCGTTGGTCGGCTTCTGGGCGCTGATCGTGATGTACACCCACACCGGCACCCACCACCTGCTGCAGGCCCCGGTGCCCCAGTGGCTCAAGGTGATCTCGATCGTCAATTCAATCGCCCTGTTGATTCCGGTGTTCGCCTTTTTGACCAACGTTTGGATGACCGCTCGCGGGCATCTCGATCGCGTGTTCGAGAGCGCCGGCGCCAAGTTCGTTTTCACCGGCACGGTTTGGTATTTCCTGACCTGCCTCCAGGGGCCGTTTCATTCCCTGCCGGCGGTACAAAAGGTGACCCACTTCACCCAATGGGTGGTGGCCCACGCCCACATGGCCCTGCTCGGTTTTGCCGGCTCAATCGCCATCGGGGGGATCTACTTCATCCTGCCCCAGGTGACCGGGCGCAAGCTGTATTCGGAGAAGCTCGCGGACTATCATTTTTGGCTGACCCTGGTCGGCGGCATCGGCATCTTCATCTCCCTGACCATCGGTGGATTGCTCCAGGGTGAGGCCTGGGCCAACGGCGAAGTGGTCTACCGGGTGTTGAGTGAGCTGCGAGTCTACTTCATCGTCCGCGGGATGTCCGGGGTATTGATCCTGGTCGGCGCCCTGTTGTTCATCTACAACGTGCTGATGACCCTGCTCGCCAAGCCGAGCACAGCAGCGGATGAGCAGCCGGCCGAGGCGATCGCCAAGGGGGTGACCGCATGATCCACATGAACGCCAAAATTGTGGGAATCGGCACCACCTTTCTCGTGGCCCTGATTTTTGCCGCAGTCGTTGTGGCCCCCCAGCACCTCAATCCCGAGGTGCACCAGTTTTCCGAGAACTATCGCAAGCGCACCGATTTGGAAGAGCGGGGGCGGGATCTCTACATGCGCTACGGCTGCCAGTACTGTCACTCCCAATACATCCGCACGGTTGATTGGGGACTGGGTGCCGAGCGGCTGGCCGAGGCCGGTGACTACGCCGCCGACACCGCCCCCCAACTCGGCTCCCTGCGCAACGGACCCGATCTGTCGCAAGAGGGAGGGGAGCACACGGATGACTGGCACGCGGCCCACTTTTACAACCCCCGGTGGACCCGGCCCGAGTCGTTCATGCCGCCGTTTCCCTATCTCGAGGAGGGGGAAATGAATGCGCTCATCGCCTACGTCCAGAGTTTGGGCGGCCGGCTGGCCGATCAGCGGACCGCGCGGCAATGGAAATGGCGCAAGCAGGCGATTGCGGCCTATGAAAAAAACGCAGACGCCAACATCGAATGGCTGCACCAGCACGTCCCCCAGGGCTGGCTCGAGGTACCCAACCCCTATCCGATCACCGAGGTATCGCGGCTGCGCGGGGCGACGATCTACCAACGCCACTGCCTGGGGTGTCACGGACCGGTGGGTGATGGTCAGGGACCGGCGGTCGCGTTCATCTATCCGCCCCCGCTCAACTTCACCACTTTGCGACGACACGGTATCGAAGGGGGCGCGACCGGCGGGATGCTGTACTACCAAATCATGAACGGCATCACCGGCACGGCGATGCCCTATTTCAAGAGAGAGCTGGAGAGCGAAAAAATTTGGGACGTTTCCAACTACGTGGCCGAGCAGTTCATCGGCATCGTCGATGCCAATGCCGAGCCGCGGGGGATCGACGCGGCATTCGAGCCGATCGATTCATCCCCCAAAAAAGGAGACTGAGCTGATGTTCGTCTCCATGTGGGTGGTTTTTTTGTTGTCCGGGCTGGTGATGGCGATCGTGACCATCGTTTGGGCGATCCGATCCAAACAGTTCGACGATCAGCAACGGGCGCGGTTTTTGCCGCTGACCGGGTTGACCGGACGAGAGCTCGCGGCCGCACCGAAAAAGCGTCACCGGGCCGAGATCGTCGGTATCTGGTCGATGCTGATCATCGGCGTCAGCGCACTGGGCGCGTGCCTGGTGCTGACGTTGGTCGTTTATTGAGGGAGTGAGCAATGCCTCCTTATAAATGGATTCACATTGAAAGCGTCTACTGGCTACTCGCCGGCGGGTTGGTCTTTGCCCTGGCGATCATTCTCGCCCGGGCCAGCCGACACCTGGGCTTCAGCTTTCGCAAGCGCACCGAACAGGAGCTCGAGGCCGAGACCCACGAATTCGGCGGCGGAGTAACCGAACAAAACCGGCCGATGCCGTTGTTCATCTGGCTGGTCACCGTGGGCTACTTTATCTGGGCCGTGGCCTATGTCATCTTCAGCGGCGCCCGGGGACTGTGAGGCAAACAATGGAACGACGAGCACTCAACAAGGCGTTTCGCAACGCCTGGATACTCTGGTTTCTGGCAGCGGTATTTGTCGTCGTCTTTGCCTACTTCGCCTATCAGACCAACCGGGACGCCCCCGCCGAAACCTGGCGCATGGGCGGTGTGCCGTTTGTGCCGGCCAGCTCTTCCTATGCCAACGAATACTACAGCCCGGTTGAACACCCCCGAGCTGAACAGACCGAAGCAGTGGAGAAGAAATGAAACGGGCGGTTACCCTAACGATACCCCTTTTGTGGTTAATCAGCCTGTGGGGCTGCGAGGACGGGGACTGGCTCGGGCCGGTTGAACGGGGACTTCGCGGCGCACTCAACGGCTGGGATATGTGGGACGGCGATGCGGTAAGGCCGTACGAAGATCCGATGCCAAAGACGGTGAAGGGCACGGTCCCGACCACCGGCCGGGTGAGTTTCGAGAAATCTGCGGCAGCGTTCAACGCAATGCCCAGCATCAAGCGCAAAGAGCGCGCCGCGTTGACCTATCGCCGTTACTGCCACCACTGCCACGGCCCCAACGGGGACGGGCGGATCATCGTCGGTGAAAGCCTGGAGCTCGCGCCAACTGATCTGCGCAGCGACGACGTCCAATCCCAGTCCGACGAGGAACTGTTCGAGCACCTCCAGACCGGCGGCGGCTTGATGCTGCCGTTCGCCGCGACCCTCTCTCCGCTGGAGATGCTGTTGTCCATCGAGTACATGCGCACGCTGAAGGACCGACCCTCCAAGCCGTATTTCCAACCCAAATATACCGAACCGCTGCAATAGCTGGTGTCCCCCTCGACCGAACCGCGGGTATGCCGATTGTGCGGC
The DNA here is from genome assembly GCA_028278265.1 of Myxococcota bacterium. Classification (GTDB taxonomy): domain Bacteria; phylum Myxococcota_A; class Polyangia; order JAAYKL01; family JAAYKL01; genus JANQET01. Next base: position 6,035 of record JANQET010000299.1, on the reverse strand, counting down.
ACGCCGCTTGTCGGCCGGACCACAGAGCGGGGTCAGTTTTGCTGCGCCGGTTGTGAGCAGGTCCACCAGGTGCTGAGCAACTTGGACAGCTCCGCCCAATCGGACTATTTGGCCACGGCCAAGCGGCTGGGCATTGTCCCGGCGGACGCGGGATCTTCAACATCCGAGCCACAACCGGACGACCTCCCCCCGGATCCGGCGGCGATGCGAACCGAGCGGGTCTTGCTCGACGGGCTGAGCTGCCCCTCCTGTGCCTGGGTCATCGAGCAGGTGCTGCTGTCCAAACGGGGGGTGCACTCGGCCAGGGCCGACTTCTTCACCGGCACGGGTCAACTGACCTTTGATCTACGGTGTACCTCCCTGGATGAGCTGGGACAGTTCATTGCACCGCTGGGCTATCGCCTGGACACGGCCTATGACGAGCAGCGGCGAAGCTCGAATCGCCGGTCGACCCTGGCATTCATCGTCGCCGCCGTGATCACGATGAACCTGATGACCCTCTCGTCGCTGCGCTACTTCGCCGGCTTGGGCTACCTCGATCAACTGCCCGAATTCCTGCACTGGCTGGAAGCACTGCTGCTGGTGCCGGTGCTCTACATCGGCTGGCTGCCGATGGCTAACCGGGCCCTCGCCGCGTTGAAACGCCGCTCCCTGACCATGGATCTGTTGATCGGAATCGCCGCCTTGGCAGCGACCGTGCTCTCGGCCGCCGCATTGCTCACCGGACGGGATGAGATCTATTTCGAGACCGCGGCGGGTCTGGTGACCATCGCCCTGCTCAGCCGGATGATTGAGGCCCGGTTGCGGGATCGGGCCTTTCGCGATTTGGTCGGCTTGTTCAAGATGAAGGTGACCAAAGTGCGCCTGATCGATGGTGCGGGCGAGGAGCGCTACTCGAACATCGGGGATATCGCATCGGGGGACCGAGTGGTGTTTCTCACCGGGGAATCAATTCCCTTTGACGGTCGTTTGGTCGGTTCAACCGCACAGGTGAGCGAAGCGGTGCTCACCGGGGAACCCAAGCCGGTCACCAAACACCCGGGGGACTCGGTTTCTGCCGGCAGCACGGTTCACAGCGGTCGCCTGGAGCTCACGGTGATCCGGCGGTTCGAAGAGACCCGGTTGCACCAGATTACCGAAACCCTGTCCACTGCCCTGAGCAAGATGGAACACCGACTGCGCCTGGCCGATCGGGTCAGCGCCTGGTTTGTCCCGCTGGTCCTGCTCATCGCCACAGGCGTCTGGCTCTGGCGCTTGTTTTCCTATGGTCTGCCCTACGCCCTGAGCCCGGACGGGTGGTTCCCCTCGGTCGCCGTGTTGGCAGTGGCCTGTCCCTGCGCGTTCAGTCTCGCCGGGGTCTGCGCGGTCACTGCAGCCACGGGCAGCCTGCTCAAGAAGGGCCTGCTGGTCAAAGAGCTCGGTCAGCTCGAGTTGTTGCACACCATCGATCATCTCATCTTCGACAAGACCGGCACCCTTACCCAGGGCGCGATGGCCGTGGAGCAGCTCGTCTGGCGCGATACACCCACCCCTGAGCTACTCTGCCACGTGCTCGCCGTGGAACAAGACGCCACCCATCCCGTGGCCAGCGCGATGAGGGGGTATTTGCAGCGTCATATCCCTGCCGAATCCGTACCGGCGGGCCTACCCGTCGAGCCCCTGCCCGGTCAGGGTCGCCGGACATCGATTGACGGTCGGCCCTTTGCCGTGGGCCAGGCCTCTTTGTTCGACGATCCTTTTATTCCCGAAGAGATGACGCCACAGCACACCGCCGTCTGGTTCGGCTACGGCCGTCGGGCTGCGGGCTGTTTCTTAATCACCGACCGAGTAGACCCCCAGGCGGCCGGGACAATCGCCGGGCTGAAACGGCTGGGCATCACCACGGAGCTGCTCTCCGGGGATCGCGAGCAGGTGACCGAAACCGTCGCCCGAACCCTGGGCATCGACCGAGCGACCGGGGCCATGTCGATCGACGACAAGGTCGCTCGGGTCAAGAAGCGGCTGAATGAAGGCCGAACCGTCGGATTTGTCGGGGACGGCACCAACGATGCGCTGGCGATGAACGAAGCACCGGTCTCGATCGCGGTCTCTCGCTCCACTGACGAGGCGCTGCTGGCCAGCGGTTTCGTCACCTTGCACGGCAAGCTGGCCCACCTGACCGAGCTGTTTGCGATGGGCAGGAAGCTGACCCGGGTCATTCGCCTCAACTACATTTGGGCGTTTGCCTTCAACACCCTGTTCATCCCCGTGGCCGCGGCGGGCAAGCTCGCGCCGTTAATTGCAATGATACTGATGTTGGTCAGCTCATCAGCCGTCTTACTCAATTCTCTGCGACTTTCGGTTTTGATCTCCCCGTTGACACCTCCAAAATAACATCTGACTACGTAAGAAAAAGCGTAGAACCCCCATTTCAGGTGCTGTTCCGGATAATCTGCACTACTTTGCTACACAATCCTGGTCCAAAGTGTTAAACAACCGTGAGTCTCATAAAGTAGCACAGGGCAGTACAACCGGTATGTAAGTCGTCATCCTTATGGAGACTGAGTCGATGTTCACGAGAGCCTTTGATCGCAGAATCTACATCACCTTGGCCGTGTTGTTGGCAGCGGGAGTGATCTTCACCTCGTTCGCGGTTTATGTGAATTGGCCGTCCCATCGCGAGCGGGGATACATGCCGAGTCAACCGATCGAATACAGTCACAAAACCCACGCGGGAGATCTGAAAATTGAGTGTCTGTATTGCCACACCAACGCCGGCAAGGGACCCAACGCCACAGTGCCCCAGGTGTCAACCTGTATGAAATGCCACACCGAAGTGAAGCCCAAGGAGCCCAACGGCGAATTCAAGCCGAGCATCGTCAAGGTGCTGGCCCACTGGGATGACCGACAGCCGATTCGTTGGAACAAAGTGCACGACCTGGCCGACTTTGTTTATTTCGATCACAGCCGTCACCTGGAAGCGGATCTCGAGTGCAAGGAGTGTCATGGGCCGGTGGAGACCTTTGTCCATATGAAACGCTTCTACGGACAGAAAATGGAGTGGTGCTTGGAGTGCCACAAAGAGGCTGAAGTGAAACCCGATGCCCGCGGTCGCCAGGTGAAGACCACCAAGGCCGCGATTTCTTGCTCGACGTGCCACAGGTAGGAAACAGATGCAGCGAAGAAACAGCAAAGGGTCGGAGACGAAACCAAACGAAATGAAACGTCGTGAAAACGCTGTTTTTGGAACGTCCGATACCGACTTAGGTGAGGGGCACCTCAATCGGCGCGACGCGATGAAAGTTCTGTTGGGAGCGTCAGCCGCCGTGTCTCTGGGGCTCGGCGGTTGTGAACGAAAACCAAAGCGGCAGATCATCAGCCGGGTGGCCGGACCGGAGTACCAACAGCCGGGGCGGACACTGCAATATGCGTCGACTTGGACCGAGGGCGGTTTTCCCTACGGCCTGGTCATCAAAACCGTTGATGGTCGCCCGGTTAAAATCGAAGGAAACCCGGATCATCCGGTGAATCGAGGGGCCTCCAGCACCGCGATGCAGGCCGCCACTTTGTCGCTCTACGATCCGGATCGGCTGCGGGAACCACAAGCCAACGGCACGGCGATCAGCTGGCAACGAGCCGATGAACGGATCATCGGCGCACTGAAAAAAGCGTCCACAGTAGCGCTGGTCACCCGGGCAACTCTGGGGCCATCAGAGCGAGCGCTCATCAAACGGTTTCAAGAACAGGTCCCCGGGACGAGACATTTTGTACACGAAACCGCTGACGACCGCACCAGACGGTCAGCGTGGAAGGCGGTCTACGACCGTGACGGCGAGGTGGTGCCAAAGCTCGAGTCGGCAAAAGTGGTGCTCGGCTTTGACGCCGATTTTTTGGGACAGGAGGGCACATTCCTCGAATCGATCCGGGGATATGCCCAGTCCCGCACCCTCGATGACAGACACCATCGATCCGCCCAGCTGCCCCGGTTCTACGCGGTCGATGCGACGATGACCAGCACCAGCGGGAACGCCGATCAGCGCATCCGGATCCGTCCGTCACTGATGGGACCCTTGTCACAGGCACTATACGCCGCCGTGACCGGCAACCCGGACGGACTGAAACCGTTCGCAGAGAAGCACGACCTCGACAGAGCGCAACTCGAGGCATTGGCCACCGACTTGACAACCCATCGCGGGCAAGCGGCGGTGTTGGCCGGAGTCCACCTCCCGGCCTCGGTACACGCGTCGGTCGCATTGCTCAATGATGCGCTAGGCGCAGCCGACCACACCTTGATGTGGAATTCCAACACCTCACTGCCCTGCAGCGATCCCTCTGAACTGGCCGGCTTTTTCGGCAACGGGGTGGATGTCGCCATTTTTCTCGGTGTGAACCCGGTGTATGATTTTCCCGGCGGAAAATTCAAGCCGCTACTGGCCAAGACCAAGTTATCGGTAACCCACGGGTTGGCGCTGAACGAAACAGCGGAGGCGAGCTCAATCGCGCTTCCGAGCGCCCACAACCTCGAATCGTGGAACGACGCCGAACCGAGAAAAGGTATGCACACGCTGTGTCAGCCGGTGATCGCGCCGCTGTTCTCCGGCCGACAAGAAGCGGAATCGCTGCTTCGCTGGACCCAGGCACTGGTGCCGCCGGGGCACGACCTGAATCAGCTCGAAGATTGGCACGAGTTCATCCGTCACCGCTGGCTCAGGGCTCAGCCCGAAACGATGCCGGAAGAAACGCCGGTTACTGCGGATGCGGGACCAACTGCACCCGCTCTGGCTGCGACCAGCTTGGCGCCCCAGGCGAAGGATGGATTGCCGTTGGCAACTCGCCGAGGCTGGGAGAAGGTCCTGGCCGCTGGCGGTCGATTCGAGACTGTGGCCGAACCGTTTCCCCCGTTTAACCGCGCGGTGGCCCTGCAGCTGGCTGCAAAGAAGCAAGAGCAGGGAGCATATGAAGTGGTGATCCACCCCCATCACGCGGTGCACGACGGCCGGTTCGCCAACAACGCCTGGCTCCAAGAGCTTCCCGATCCGGTGAGCAAACACGTGTGGGACAATGTGGCCGCGATGAGCCCGGCCACCGCAGCCGGCCTGACGGTAGTCGAAGGGGACATCGTCTCGGTCGAGGTGGCCGAGCAGTCGGTTGAGCTACCGGCACTGGTCGAACCGGGATTTGCCGATGGCGTGGTGGCGTTGACGCTGGGTCACGGTCGCACGGCCGGCGGCGAGGTGCTCAAGCTGGCCGGCGGCGCAAATGTCGCCCCGCTCATCGGGGCTGAAAATGTCGCCACACCCCGGCTGGCGACCAACGCCAGGGTGACCAAGGCCGGCGGAAAAGCGGCGATCGCCCGGGTGCAAAAGTACTTCAAACTGCGCGTACCGGAGTTTGAAAAAGAGGATCGGCCGATCGTCCTCGAGGGCACACTCGACGAATATCGTCACGACGCCGCGTTCGTCAAACACAAGCGGCACCTGCCCAAGCCGGTCGAGTTGTACGAGGAAGTCGACTACTCCGGCGGTCACAAATGGGGCCTGTCGGTCGACATGAACCGCTGCGTCGGGTGCAACGCCTGCATGATCGCCTGTCAGGCGGAGAACAATGTCCCGGTGGTCGGTAAAGAGCAATGCGACAAGGGGCGAGTGATGCACTGGCTGCGGATCGACCGGTACGTGACCGGTGATCAGGAGAATCCGACGGTTCATCAGCAGCCGATGATGTGTCAGCAATGCGATCACGCCCCGTGTGAAACGGTCTGCCCGGTCAATGCCACGACCCACAGCCCAGAAGGGCTCAATGACCAGACCTACAACCGGTGCGTGGGCACCCGGTTCTGTGCGAGTAACTGTCCGTTCAAGGTGCGGCGGTTCAACTACCTGCGGTTTCACGAACAACAGATGCGCGATCCGGTGCAGGAGTTGGTGCACAACCCTCAGGTCACGGTCAGGAGCGTCGGCGTGATGGAGAAGTGCACGTTCTGCGTACAACGGATCAATGCCGCCAAGTTCGCCGCCAAGAACGCCGATCAGCCCCTCGAGGACGGCAGCGTGCAG
>JANQET010000293.1 GCA_028278265.1 Myxococcota bacterium | reverse complement strand
GTTGCAGACGCTTCGCGGGGATGTCGTCGATCGGGCGTTTTCAATTGATCCTGCGGCGGTTGCCCGCAATGCAAAATGGCGCGATCGCGTTGCTTTTGGCCTGTTTGTCCTGCGGGAGGTCATCGGCCGACGGCTGGGCAAGCCGAGTGCCCGAAGAAGAGGACTTCCCCCAGATTACCTGTCGAACGCCCTTCCCGCGTTGGAGGAGGCACGCGCCGATGCGATCGCCCTCTATCTCGCGTTTGAGCCCCTGACCCATACCATTGGGTTGATTCCGCATCAGCCGGCGGCCCAGGCCGGTTGCGATCGATACTTCAACCGCCTGTTGGAAAAGCTGGCCCTCAGCAGACAGCAAAATGGACCCGGCGCAGCACACCATCGCGCTCGAGGCGACCGAATCGTACTCAAATGGGCCGTTGAAAAAGGCGGTGTGGAGGTTGTGGAAAAGGACGGCCATGTCTTTTTCACGGTCAAGGACTACTCGACCTTGCGCAAGGGCATGGGTGAGTTGGCCGCTGCCGTGCAACGGATTCGCTTCTCCGCTGACCATCAGGAGGCCAATCGCCTCGTCAACACCTACGGTGCCCCCTTGTCGGCGAGCTGGCACGAAGATGCGCGCAATCGCTGGAAGGGGCTGCCCCTTCCTTCGGCGGCAGCGATCGTCCTGCCGGTGCTCCGTGCCAAACTCGATGATCGAGGGCAGCTCGTCGACGTGACGGTGCACTACCCCTCGAGATTCATTGATCACCAAGCACAATCGGCCCAATAAGGACACCACATTTTTTGTGAGGCCAACGGGTGTGCAACAGACCATTTTAGGCTACAATGCCCCATGCCGATTCGCGCTGGCCTATTTGCACCCAAAAAAATCATTCAAAAGGGCGGTGGACAATGAGACACATTTTCCTGTTGTGCCTGGTATTTCTGTTCGCACTGCAAGCGGTCGAAGCCCAGCAACCGACCGAACGGCCCAAAGGGGTGCGCCCCCGGCTGGTGCTGCTCGAATCACAGGTCGACGAGCTCAGCCAGACGCTCCAGGCGATCGTCGGCAGCGAAGAGCCGCAACACCTGCGCCGCCAGAGCACCCAATTGCTGACCCGCGTGGATGCACTGACCGCTGACCTGGAGAAACTCCGCCAGGAGACCTACGCCCGCAACCAGGCGATGCAGGAACACGACGATCGCCTGGACGCCATCGGCGAGGAGATCGAGGGGCTCTGGGCCGAGGTCAATGAACTCAAGCGATTGATGAAAGAGCGCATGCTCAAGCCCAACGCCGGCTATGACAATGGCTTTTTTATCGCCTCGGCAGACCGAAAATTCGAGATCAAGCTGTCGGGATTTGTGAAGCCTTTTTATCTGGTGGGATTTCAAGAGCCCCCGCCGGACCACGAATCAGACACCCACGATACAGAAATCGACGAAAGCGGATTTCAACTCTCCAGTGCGCGGTTGAGTATTGAAACCAAGGTTTTCGAGGTAATCCACGGCTTGTTGGAAATCGACTTCGGCACGCTCTCGGGAACGAAAATAGTTCCTACCGAACGGCGGATCTCCCACGAAGGGGTCATCAAGCTGGAGAGCTACGGCGTCCGCATGATGTCGGTCTATGGCGAATACGCACCGCTCAGCCAGTTGAAGGTGCGAGCGGGTCAATTCAAGGTCCCGTTCGACCGAGAAATGTTGTTTCGGGAGAACGAGCTGACCTTTGGCCACCGATCGCTGATCACCAGACGCTATCCCCTCTATCCCGACGGCCGGCGCTATTGGCAGGCACCGTCCGGGTTCGATGCCAATCCGAGCTTCTCACCGGATGAGTTTGAACTTCAGCGCGCGGCGAGTTTTGGTTGGGATCGGGGAATTCAACTCCACGGCGCCATCGGTGAAGGGGTGTTCAACTATGCGCTCGGTGCGTTCAACGGTGCGGGTATCAACGTAAACAACAACAATCGCGATCTGTTGCTGATCGCCCGCGTCTGGTCCGATCTGCTGGGGCCGGTCACTTCCGGGATGTCCGATCTGACGGTTGCTCCGACGCCGATGGTTAGCGTCGGCGCCGCATTTTCCTATGATCTCCCACAGCACCGCAATGAGCTAACCCCAGAGTTGACGTACAACTCCTCAGATTTCAACGTGACCGGAGACGTTCATTTCAAGTGGAAGGGGCTCAGCTCCTTGATCGCCGCCTTCTACCGCTATTCGGATCACGGGGCGGTCTTTTTCGATACCCCGATTCAGACGATGGGGTTCGTTGGCCAGCTCGCCTATTTCCATCAACCCCTCAAACTGGAAGGGGGGGTGCGCTATGCCATTCTAGACGAGAACGTGGATCTGTCCGGCGATCACCTCCACGAGTTGACGGCTGTGCTCAACTACCACCTGTTTGCCAACCACCTGAAAGTGCAACTCGAATTCAGATCGCTGCTCCCCGGAGAAGAAAACAAATCATTCATGGTCCCCTATCGTACGACCTATCATAATCGGCACGAAGTGATGCTGATGGCCCAATTGGGATTTTAAGGGAGCAGACCGGATTGTCCGTTCTTCAGTCTATCGGGATGGCTGTGATGTGCGTGGTGCTCGCCGCGCTCGCTTCCTGCAAAGATAAATCGGCCGGTCCAAAGACGGATGGTGGGGCATGGAAGCTGATCGGATCAGACCTGCAGGTCTCTGGCATCGAAACGTTCAAAGGCCCTTCCCAGACCGAGTTTGCCGAGGCGGTTCAAAAAAACGTCGCCGGGCTTCCCCGGTTGACCGGTGCAACAACCGTCCAGCGACTCACGGTGCGCGGCACCTTGACCATTGCCGAGGCACAGGGGGCACTGGCGCTCACTGCCCGCGCCCGGGTGCCGGGTCTACCCCAACCGTTGACAGCCGCGGTGGCGGCCACGGGTGCCGGGGATACTGCGGCCAGCGTCGGCACCTTGATCGACAATGGACTAAACGACCTGAAAACGGCGCTGACCGACCTGATCACGTTGATCAACAGCGGCGAGCAGCGGTGGTTAATGGCATTGGATTCCCCTGAGCCCGATGAACAGATTCTCGCTTCGCAGTTGGTCGGTCAGCACAAAGTCAAGGCGGCCATTCCTCCCTTGGGTCGACTATTGACGGATCCGCGGATGGCCGTGCAGGAGGCCGCGTCGGATGCGCTCGCCGCAATCGGCGACCAAAGCGCCGTTCCGTTGCTCATCAAGGGTATCCAGCGGGGAAACATCCGCAGTGAAGTCCGTGCGATCGAAGCGATGGGGAGAATTGGCGGTGCAGAAGCACAGGCCTATTTGGAGATGACCGCTGTGGGGCACGAAATCCCCGAAGTTCGTAGACTTTCCCAGTCGCTGCTCGAGCGACTGACCAAGCGCAAGCCTCGATAAAAAGAACCGACAGATCCTTTTGACAAACACCGACACAGATGTGTTATGGAGGAACTGAGACGACCTCAACGGGGAACGTAAAGGAGCAAGATATGACAAAGGCGAACCTCGACTGGCCAAACTTGGATTTTGGTTACCACGAAACAGATTTCAACATCCGCTACACCTGGTCCAACGGTCAGGGGAGCAGCGGCGAGCTCTCTTCTGACCAATCCCTGCCGGTTCACATTGCGGCGACAGGTCTGCACTACGGTCAGCAGTGCTTTGAGGGACTGAAGGTCTTTGAGCAGAAGAACGGCGATGTGGTGGTCTTCCGCATCGAGGAAAACGCCAAACGGCTGATCAAATCCTGCGAGAAGATCCACATGGCGCCTGTGCCCGAGGAGTTGTTCGTCGAGGCGGTGAGCAAGGTCGTCAACGCCAACCGAAAATTTGTGCCCCCTTACGGCACCGGTGCCAGCCTCTACGTGCGACCACTCGTATTTGGCAGTGGGGCGCAGGTGGGGGTCAAACCGGCGGATGAATACACGTTCATCGTGTTGGTCACCCCGGTGGGCCCCTATTTCAAAACCGGATTCAAGCCGGTACACCTCGTCGTTGAAGATGAATACGACCGCGCCGCACCATGTGGTGTCGGTGACGTCAAGGTCGGTGGCAACTACGCAGCCGGAATGCGGGCGAGCATGAGGGCCAAATCGAACGGATTTACCGAGGTGCTCTACCTGGACGCCAAAGAAAAACAGTATATCGATGAGTCCGGACCGGCCAACTTTTTCGGCATCACCGAGGGCGGCGTCTACGTCACCCCGCAGAGCGAATCGATTCTGCCCTCGATCACCAATAAGTCGCTGTTCACCCTGGCCGGCGAGATGGGGCTCAAACCCGAACGACGTCAGGTACACATCGAAGAGATTTTCGGGTTCCAAGAGGCGGGATGTTGCGGCACCGCGGCAGTGATTACACCAGTGGGATCCATTACTTTTGGTGAGCGCAAGGTGGTTTATGCCAAAGATGACAAACCTGGCAAATACTGCACAGAGCTCTACAACCAGTTGACCGATATCCAATTGGGGAACATTCGCGACACCCACGGCTGGGTCAAGGCGATCCGTCCGGAATAGAGCGATCAGCTCTTGGGCTGGGGTAAGGAGATTAGTTCAATCTGCACCGGCACCACCCCCGCCCTGATCATGTCGAGCCGCTGTGCGGCAGCAAACGACAAGTCAATTACCCGCTTCTTGTCGTCAAACGGTCCACGATCGTTGATCTTGACCCTAACCGACCGGCGGTTGCGTTGGTTCGTGACCTGAACAATCGCTCCAAACGGCAACCGGCGATGGGCTGCAGTAAGGGCGGTTTTGTCGTAGAGCTCGCCGCTGGCGGTCGGTTTGCCGTGAAATCGATCGGAGTAGTAGACCGCGAGCCCGGTTTCCCGTTCGCCCAGCGCCGACCCCCGACTCAGTTGCGCCGCAGCACACATAGGCAAAAAAAGGGCCAAGAGCCCAATACACAATTTTTCTTGCAGATGTGACATGATACCCCAAAATACTCGAACTGGCGAAAACGGGCAAAAAATAAGGATCATATGGGCGCCAGCTCTTGACAATTCGGTCCATCCGGACATACTCCCGGTGTCCAAATTGCCTAAGCTGTTTGGGCGAATTTGCTTTATTTTGCGCTGTTTTGTAGCGCAGACTAAGGAAATATTGACAAACTAACAAAGAAGCGGTTATTCTCGACGAAAGAAGCGAAAGATGACAGTAAAAGTTCGTTTGACACGTATTGGTGGCAAACACAAACCGTTTTACCGTGTTGTTGTTGCAGATGAACGAGCGCCACGGGATGGTGCGTTTATCGAACAAGTGGGTACTTACAATCCGTGTGTTGAGCCGGCGGCGATTAACTTGAAAACGGCTCGAATAGAATATTGGTTATCTAAGGGGGCCAAGCCTACGCAGATCGTTTCCGAGTTGCTGCGTCGCAACCCCGAAAAAGCGTAGTTTTATTAGATAACCAAAAAGTGAGGGGGGTGTGCAGCGTCGCCCCGAGTTCCGGCTCCCTGGCCATCGCCGGCCGTCAGGCTTGTAGTACCAGTTGCGTGAAGACCCACGATAACACGGTGTATGGTGTGTTTTCACGGCGAATGCGGAATGCAGAGGTGGCATCATGCAGATGAAAGATCTCATAGAGTACATGGCGAAAGCTCTGGTGGACAACCCCGACAACGTTGAAGTGCGCGAAATAGAAGGGGAGCAATCCTCGGTCATCGAGTTGCGGGTGCAGCGGGAGGACCTGGGCAAAGTGATCGGAAAACAGGGGCGTACCGCCCGGGCGATGCGGACCATTTTGGGGGCCGCATCGACCAAGCTCCGCAAACGAGCGGTCCTCGATATTATCGAGTAGCCTTTCGTTCAACTCGGTGCGACAGGAATCGAAGAGCTGTTACGTCGAGTTGGGAGTGATCGGACGTCCGCATGGCGTCAAAGGCGAGGTCAAGGTCTTTCTCCACAATCCATCATCCGAAAACCTAACGCAGCTATCACACGTTTACATCGGCAACGGAAACGATCGGGTTCGCTATGCAATCGATTCGATTCGACCCGGCTCCGGTTGCCTGCGCTTGGCCTTGAATGGCGTGACGACAAGAGAGCAGGCCGACGGTCTCAAAGGGCAGAAAATCTGCACTGAGCGCGATACCCTGGCAGGTTTGGCCGAAGACGAGTTCTACGTGGTCGATTTGCTCGGACTCGATGTCTGGGAGGGCGAAACCCATCTGGGCCGTGTCCTCTCAAGCCGAGAACAGGGCGGAATAGAAGTCATCACCGTGAGTGCAAGTGGCGAGGAGCTGCAAATTCCGCTTGTCGAAGAATATGTCGTGGCGATCGAAATCCACGCCGGCCGGATCCTCATCCGCAATTCGGCCCAGCTGCGTCTGAGTGATGCCCACGGTGAGAATGAACAGTGCTGATTTTTGATGTGGCGACCCTGTTTCCCGAACTTTTTAAATCCTTCACCCAAACGAGCCTGATTGGCAAGGCAGCACTAAACGGCCTGCTGGAAATCGGCTTCATCAACCCGCGGGATTACACTTCGGATCGCCATCGCAGCGTCGACGATACCCCCTATGGCGGAGGGTCCGGCATGGTGATGAAACCCGGACCCATTCTCGATTTACTGGACGATGCAGCTGAGAGTCATCGGATCTTGCTGACTCCCCAAGGATCTGTTTTTACTCAACAATCAGCACGGCGTTTGGCCGGATTGCCTCGTATCTTGATCTTTTGCGGGCGCTACGAAGGGGTTGACGAACGGGTACGGGATCAGTTCGATGAGCAGATCTCTATCGGCGACTTTGTGCTCAACGGCGGCGAAGTGGCGGCGATGGCGATCATTGAGGCGGTGTCCCGTTTAATTCCGGGAGTATTGGGCAATGAACAATCCGTTGTAGAGGAGTCGTTCAGCGACGGTCTGCTGGAGTATCCCCAGTACACGCGCCCGGAAACCATCCGCCAACAGAGCGTTCCAGAAGTGCTGCTCAGCGGGGACCACGGCCGAGTGGCCGAGTGGCGCCGCGGTCAGGCCCTCTTGCGCACCCGGGACAAACGGCCCGATCTCTTCGAGAAATACGATATTACGGAAGCGGAGCAACAACTGATGGACCAAACCGAGCAAGAACATCCGCCGGGAAAGACAAAATGAAACCAGAAGTCCACATCGCCCTGCTGCATCATCCGGTGGTCAACAAACAAGGGGATATCGTATCCACCGCCGTGACCAACCTCGATATTCACGACAACGCCAGAACCGCGCGGACGTACGACGTGGCGAGCTACCACATCATCACCCCGCTCGACGCACAAATAGAACTGGTCAGTCGCATTCTCAACCACTGGCGCGATGGATACGGTGCGCGACGCGTGCCCAACCGGGTCTCAGCGATCAATTTGGTTCGGGTAAATCGCACGCTGGATGATGCTCTCGAGCAAATCGTCGACGGCAGGGATGTCACTCCATTCACCATCGCGACCTGCGCGCGACAACGGGACGATACGGTGCGCTTTGCCGACCTGCGGCAACAGATGCACGAATACCCCACCCAGCCATACGTCGTTCTGTTCGGCACCGGGTACGGCATGGCCGAGAGCATCTTGGAATCTTCCGGCGCGCTGCTCGAGGCGATCGGTGATCCCCAATCCTGGAACCACCTCTCAGTGCGCAGCGCGGTGGCCATCGTCCTCGACCGCCTCCTCGGAGAACGGTAATCACCCCATTGGTCAGCAAAGTGAACGATTCATATCGGGATCTGTCTCAATCTGCTCGTTAAAAGAGTCTTTCCGTCCAGCGGATTTTCGACCGTGAGACACTTTTTCGCTGTGATTCCAATATTTTACGCGATCTACCACTTATACCATTATTGCAACGTTCATTTTGTGCTCAATTGAGCACCCTGCTTGCTTGAAATTCCCTTTTGGTCCATTATGGGTCGTCGGGAAACTGTCTGATGACAAGGAGATCGGTATGTATTCAAAGATATTGTCGGTATTGCTCGTTTCCGTACTCAGTCCCATCGGTTTGTCTCGTTTAGCGCATGCACAACTCGATTTACCCGATGATGTCTGGCAGGCCATTGCCGAGGAAACAGGGCTTCCCTATGGTGTGATGCCCCAAGGGGATACCAAGGCGTACAAGGCATATCGCGAAGAACTGAAGAAAAACATGCCGCGGATCACCTCGACCTTTGATCGACATCTTCCCCCTCCGGAGGAGGGATATCGAGCGCCGGCAGAGTTTGAGCTCTCCAGCGCGTTTTTGGTCTCTGACGGGGAATGGGGACTCAATGACTCCATGCTGCGCAACATGATTCAAGGGGGTGCGACCGAAGGGGGCGCCCCGGTGATTGTGGTGACCGGTGGTGGCGTGAGCAGCTGCGAAAGTACGCTCCAAGGGATGGGGATCGGTGAGGATTGGGGGCGGTGTTTCGGCCAGGAGACCTACCGCCGCTGGATTCGGGATTTTGGTCCGATCAGCTTGTATGAGGCAGACGGGGAAGGGCATCTCGCCTTTGTGGACATGTACTACGAGCGCGGGGGCAGCGAGGGCGCCGACAATACCCCCGAAGAGTTGGCCGATGAGTTGGGCATCACGCGATACGGATTGGAGGGCTCCTACCACCCCGGTGACGAATACCTGCTGATTCAGGAGGGGGGCAACGTCATGTCCGATGGCAAGGGCACGTGTATTATGTCCGACGATATCTGGCTGGACAACTCCTCCAATCCGGATGCCAACACCCAGGCAAAGGTAGAGAATATCTTTCAAAAATATATGGGGTGCGAGCAGTTTCTCTGGATGCGGACCCCCCATTCCACCGGCGGCGCGACCACCGGGCATATCGATCTGATCGCCAAGCTGATCACTCCCCTCGACATTGTCATCATGGATGGCGGCTATTGGGACTCAGAGTGTGAAGAGAATGCCGATATAATGGAAAACGCGCAAAATCTCGAAGGGGAGTCCTTTCGGGTGCACCGGGTTCAGATGGAGGATGGCAGAACCTATACGAACTCACTGCAAATCAACAACATCCTGATGATCCCGACCTATGGCAGCTCCTTGGACCAGGACGCAATCGATGCTCATGAGGATATTCTGGGACCCGACTACAAGGTGGTCGGCATTCCTTCCAACTCGATCATCGGTTCCGGTGGTGCCGTGCACTGTACGACGATGCAGATCGCCACGGCTTGCGGCAACGAGCGAATCGACAAGGGCCTCTTCGAGCAGTGCGACGGCGATGATCTGGACGGCGAAACGTGTGAGTCATTGGGGGAAGAGCCCGGGACACTGAAGTGCACTGAGGATTTCTGCAAGTTCGACACTTCGGGATGCGGGGTGATCAGCCACTACACGTATGAGCTGGCCAAAGAGCACATCGAGGCCAGGAAAGTGGACCATGTGAAGGTGAAGGGCAAATCGGAAGGGGTCACGATCTACGAACTGCTGGGCCGCAAGGGTGAGATTTCCGAAGAGGCCGCCCGATTCAAGGAG
>JANQET010000289.1 GCA_028278265.1 Myxococcota bacterium | reverse complement strand
CTTCTGAGAAGAGCTCCTGGTCAGGCTCGGATCGGTGGCATAGGGCATCAGCGTCGCGGCAAAGGCATCGCAGTCGGGAAACCGCCTGTCCGGATCTTTGGACATCGCCATGAGAATCGTCTCGGCCAATCCGTCGGGAATCCGATTGTTGAGCTCCTGCGGGGGAATCGGATCTTCGGTCAGAATGCGGATCATCAGCGCGTTGTAGTTCGGTGCATCGAAGGGGCGCTCTCCGGTCAGCATCTGGTACAGGATGACCCCCATCGAGTAGATGTCCGAAAGGGCGCTGAGAAACTGATCCCCCCGAGCCTGCTCCGGCGACATGTAGTAGGGGGTGCCCAACACGGTGCCGGTTTGGGTCAATCCTTTGGTACCCTCCGGCTCGAGGCTGCGAAATTTGGAGACGCCGAAATCCAGCAGTTTAACGTAATCGGATTTGTGGTGTTTCTCGGTGAGAAAGATGTTGTCGGGTTTGAGATCCCGATGAATGATCCCGGCTTCGTGAGCCGCCTGCAGCGCCGACAGGGCCTGGATCATGATGTTTGCCGCCCGGCCGAGGCTCAATTGTCCGTATTCATTTAGTAAATCGCGGAGATCCTGACCCTTGAGGAACTCCATCACGATGTAGGGGGCCCCCTCCGGTCCACTGCCCATGTCGGTGACCTCGACGATGTTGTCGTGGCCAATCGCCGCCGCCGCCTGGGCTTCCCGTTGAAACCGCTGCACCAGCTCCTCGTTGCTCTTGTACTGCTCGTGCAGAAACTTGATCGCCAGGCTGCGGCCAATCAATTTGTGGGTGGCTTCGTAGATCGTTCCCATGCCCCCTTCGCCGAGCAGGCGAATGAGCTCGTACTTTTCACCCAGCACTGTGCCGATCATAGGGTCGTCGCTCATTAAGGTATACTCCAGTACAGTATACTACTCAGTCTAGCACTGCCGTTGTGGACATCAATAGGGGAAGGGCGCCCCGCAGAGCTTTTTGCGCGGAATCAACTGATCGACCGGGGCGGTTCGGCAACAACGGTAATAGGCTGCCGACGGATCGGATGTAAAAAGGTCAGGGAATGGGCGAACAGATCGATTCGTCCCGGGGCGGCCCGCTCGGTTGACCCGTACTTGCGGTCCCCGATGATCGGGTGACCGACCGCGCTGAGCTGAACGCGAATCTGGTGCGACAGTCCGGTGATCAACTCCACCTCCACGAGGCTGCGCCCGGCGGAACGCCGCAACACCCGATAGCGCAACTCGGCGCGCTTGCCCTGCTCGGCCGAGCCCACCGCCCTGGTGATACGCGAGGCCCGATCCTTGACCAAAAAATGGCGCAATGTCTGTTCGTCGGGCTGCAATGCTCCGGCGACCGTGGCGCGGTAGATCTTTTTGGTTTGACGGTCCCGGAACTGAGCGGAGAGACGACCAGCGGCCTTGGAGGTTTTGGCCAACACCATCACCCCGCCGACCGGGCGATCCAGGCGATGAACCAATCCGAGAAACACATTGCCCGGCTTTTGGTCGCGGTGCTTGATCATTGCCTTGGCCACGGTCAGCACATCCAGGTCGCCGCTCAAATCGGCTTGGCTGAGCAGGCCGAAGGGTTTGTCGATCACCAGCAGGTGATTGTCTTCGAGCAAAATCGGCAGGCGGGGAGAGCCTTGGGTCATCGAATCAGCGCCGCACCTTCCACGTGGTTCCCGACGGGGTGTCGCATATCTCGACGCGCATCGCCAGCAGCTCCTCACGCAATGCATCGGCACGAGCCCAATCCTTGGCCTGGCGCGCTTCGGCACGGGCGTTGATTTTGTCGACGATCACCCCCTCGTCCAAACCGTAGCATTTGACGGCGAGATTGCGAGATCGCTCGAGCGCCTCGGCCGGGTTCTCGGTGAGCAGGCCCAGCACTTGGGCCGCCCGGACGAGATCGTCTGCAGTGGCGACGATCGTAGCCCACCAACCGGGTTTTCCGCCGGGGAACTGATTGACCTGCTTTTTCTTCATGTCGCACAGCTCGTTGAGGTAGCGCATCCCCTCTCCCAGTCCGCTCAGGGCCCGAGCAGTGTTGAAATCGTCGTCCATCGCCGCTTCGAATCGGGAGATCACCTCGGCGCTTTGGGGATCATCGGCGCGCGGACCGGCCGGGGTACCGTGGGTCGCCTGCAACGATTCAACCCGGTTGAGCGTCTCGTAGAAGTAGTCCAACCTCTCCCAGGCGATTTCGATCGAACCGCGAATGGTCTCGCAATCGTCGTTTGCTTGTCGGGTGTGACTCAAATCGATCGGCTTGGCATAGTGCACGCTGAGCATCAACCACCGCCACACCTCCGGCGGTGCCACCTCGAGGGCTTGTTTGACGGTGACGAAATTGCCCAGACTCTTGGACATCTTGACCCCGTCGACGGTCACGAAACCGTTGTGCATCCAGGTGGTGCACAGCGGTTTGCCGGCAGCTGCTTCGGATTGGGCGATCTCGTTTTCGTGATGGGGAAAGATGAGATCCTTGCCCCCCCCGTGAATGTCGAACGGTTGACCCAATTCCCGCACACTCATCGCTGAGCATTCGATATGCCAACCGGGCCGTCCGGGACCCCAGGGAGAGGGCCAGGCGGGCTCACCCGGTTTGGCGGCCTTCCACAGGGCAAAGTCCGGGGCCGCGTGTTTTTTCTCGATAGGGGCCACCCGCGCGCCGTCGATCAGCTGGGTGTAGTCCCGGCCGGATAGCTTGCCGTATGCCCCGGTGGCTTGGTGGTAGGCAGGCACGTCGAAATAGACATCTCCCTCGACCACGTAGGCGAATCTCCGGTCGATGATCTGCTCGATGAGGGCGACTACCTCCGGAATCTGTTCGGAAACCCTCGGTTCCACATGGGGGGGGTGGAGGTCGAACGGGGCAAAGTCCTCCTGATCGATCACGTCGATGAAGTAATCGGCGACCACTTCGGCCAAGTGTCGCTCAGAGCCGGATTGGCGCTCCACAATCTGCCGGTCCTCGGCAAAGCGTTCGGCCCACATGGCTTCGTCATAGGTCGAGTAGGCCTCCTTCTCTCGCCAGGTGCCGGTCGGACCGTCGCTGATCTCCTGGGCACGGGCAATGATTTTGTCGTCGATATCAGTAATGTTGCGGGCTAACCGAACATCAAATCCTTTGTAATTCAAGTATCTTACCACCACGTCAAAGGCCAGCGCACTCCGCAGGTGACCGACGTGACAGCGGCCGTAGACCGTGAGTCCGCAGACATAGATGCTGACCTTTCCCGGCTCGAGGGGCGAGAACGGTTCCTTTTGGCGTGTCAATACGTTGTAGATTTGCAGCGTCATTTATCGCTCCTCATGATGAATGATCATCCGCCGTTTTGTTAGGTATATGTATGGCCCCCTGGACAAAGTCAATTGGATCCAAGACATACTTCTTCTGTCGGGTCAGCGAAATGACAGTACTCTCGGTCCGCTCCCGACGGGATAGGCGTTGGCGATGGCGGTCTGCAGAATGGCGCGCGCCCTCTCGATCGCCTGAACCAGCGGCTCTCCCCGGGCCAAACCGGCGGCAATGAGGGAGGCCAGGGCGCAGCCGGTGCCGCGAATCTCTCCGACAGCCTGTCGTTTCGATGAGAACAGCTGTGCGTTGCCTCGGTGATCGTAAAACAGATCAGTGGGATCCCCGGCGATCAGGTGGCCCCCCTTGATCAGCACCGCCCGGGCCCCCCGGTCGATCAACCGGACCGCGCTTTGACGCATGGTTTCGACGTCGGTCGCTTCGATACGGCTCAAGGCGCTCGCCTCTGCCAGGTTCGGGGTAACCAGGGCAGCCAGGGGCAGGAGGTGATCGAGCAAGGCGCGGCGACCGTCCGAGTCGAGCAACTCCCCTCCGCTGGTGCTGTGGAGGACGGGATCGATTACCAACGGCAGGGAGGGGTGATCAGCAGCGAGCCGGGCCACCGCAATGACCTGTTCGGCCCTGCCCAAGGCGCCCGTCTTGATTGCCCCCACCTCGAGGGTTTCCAACACCGCCCGCGCGGTCCGGCCGATCTCAGCTGCGCTGTGCGCCGCAGCACTGAAGAATTGCTCCCCATTTTGTACGGTGCTCGTGGCGATGATCGCCGCCCCGTGGGCCCCGCCGGCGCGACAGGCGACCTGATCGATGAGAATGCCCGCTCCCCCTGTCGGGTCGAGTCCGCCGATAGCGAGGACGGTTTTGGTAATGGGTCGTCGGACGGTTTCCATGGTCAGCACTCACGCATCGCAGACGCTTTTGTTCGGGCCAAAAATTCAACTATTTGCTGAGTATTTAGTATCATTACAGTTGACGTCGACTAAACTGAAAATTAGTATTTCTTCAAAATACCCTAAGGGGAGGTGTTGAAATGGGAACGAATCATCGGCGGTACCTTTGCGGCCTGGGGATGGCCCTGGTCATGGCGGTCAGTGTGGGGCTGACCAGCGCTGCAACGGCCCAGGAAAAAGACCTACAAGCCGTGGCCCACGCGCATTACGCGAAAGGTAAGGATCTCTACGACAAAGGCGATTTCAAAGCCGCGCTAATCGAATTTCAGGCGGCCTACGACACCAAACCCCATCCGGTGGTGTTGAAGAGTGTCGCCGAATGCATGGTGCAGCTCGGTGATATCAACGGCGCCATCGAACGGCTCAAAGGGGCCAAGGCCAAGCTCAAAGGGAAAGAGCGCCGAAAGCTCGATAAGCGCATCAAGGAGCTGCGAAAACTGCTCGCGCCGTTGCAGATTAAAACCACACCGCGAGGGGCGCAGATCGCGATCAACGGCCAAGAACAGCCCAAGAAAACCCCAACGACGATCAAGCTCGGGCCGGGTGAGCACGACGTCACACTCAATCTCAAGGGGTACGAACCGCTCATCAAGCACGTGACCCTGGAGAAGGGTAAGAAGAAGGTCCTCAGGGTCAACTTCAAGACCGAGGGGATCAAGGCCGGAGCGACGCCGCCGGTGGATCCGGTGGCCAAGCCGGAGGAGACAATTACCACCAAGCCCGTGGAAAAACCCGCGATCACGCCGACCCCCACCCCGACCCCCACGCCGACACCGCCGGTGACGGCCGATCCGCCGGGCACTGATGAGGGGGCCGAGACGCAGGAGGAGTACACCGGAGACACTTATGAGACATACGATCCCACGGCGGCCCATATCCAACCCAGCGAGAGCGGGGGACCCCCGGTGGGATTTTGGATCTGTGCTGCGCTGACCGGTGTTGGTCTGGTGGGCGGCACGGTCTTCGGGACGATGGCGTTGAACGAGGAAGAGGACTACAACGACAGCCCGACACAGGACAAGAAGGACGCCGGCGAACGGGATGCGTTGATCGCCGATATTTCATTCGGTGTTGCCGCTGCCTCGGCGATTACCGGTGTGCTGATTCTACTGCTCTCTGGAGACGATGAGGAGCAACCGGCTGCTGAGCTGGGAGAAACTGCAAGTAAAATCAACGTGACGCCCATGGCAGATGGTGAGGTGTTCGGCGTCAATACCGTGGTGACCTTTTAGGAGGGGTGTGATGAAATCAAAGAGTGTACTCGTAATTCTAATGCTGTCGGTTGGTCTGTGGGGATGCTCGGTGGTCACTGATTTCGACGATAGCCTCCTCGACATTATCGACACGGACGACGGTGGTGCCGGTGGGGAGTACGTGTTGCGCGACGTGTTGGCCAACCCGGTGACAGTGGTGGTCAACTCCGACATGACGGCGACCCTAGACCTGGAGTTGGCCCAACCCTTCCCCGATGTTGCCGATGATGAGGCAATGGGACTGATCACCAAATCCGTGATCACGCTGCGCGTGGAGAACATCTCAACGGGCACCGATTTTTCGCTGACCGCCGGCAGCCACGTGGACACACCGGAGGGTCCTGGTCAGTACTCCATCACCATTGACGAGCCACGGACCACCATTTCAATCGTCTTTTACAATGAGATTAACGGCAAATCCCTGCAAGTGGGCGGAAGTTACAAGGGGCTGATTGCGGTGAAAGAGAATCAGACGAATATCAAGATCGAAACCTTTGAAATAGGCGTCCAGGTCGTCGCCGGTTCTTAGCCGCTCTCTCCCCTCTCAACTGACCACCACGCCGCTAGGAGTGAGCGGAAACCGGGACTGGCACGGCGACCGATTGCGCCGCAACTACACGATCCCTCCCCATCATCGAAGTGTATTCCACCGTCGGCGTCATCCGAATCGGCATCCGTGTCCCCGTCGGTGTCGGTATCAGCGTCGGTGTCCCCGTCCGCGTCGGTGTCCCCGTCCGCATCGGTGTCCCCATCCGCATCGGTGTCCCCATCAGCGTCGGTGTCCCCGTCCGCGTCGGCGTCCCCCCCCTCGATCAGCCGTACTTCGAACAGCTTGGGCCACCGTTTGCCCGTGAGGTAGAAGGTGTCCGATTCGGGGAGATAGGCGATGCCGTTGAGCACATCCGCCGGGCCCTGCTCGTCCGGTGTCAGCAAATCGGCTGCGTCCACCACGCCGGTGACCTCGCCGGTCTGTTTGTTGATGCGGACGATGTTGTCCGAGTGCCAGACATTGGCATAGACCAGCTCACCCACACATTCGAGCTCGTTGAGGTCTTTGACCCGCTCCCCGTCCAGGGTGACGACCACCGTGTTCGTTATTTCGAATGTCGCCGGATCGTGAAAGCTCAACTCACTGCTGCCGTCGCTCATGATCAAGGAGGTTCCGTCGTAACAGAGTCCCCATCCTTCGCCAATGTAGGTGAACTGGGCCAGCTCTTCGAAGGTGTCTATATCGTAAACAAATACGATGCCGGCTTTCCAGGTGAGCTGGAAAAGCCGATTGTCGACCCGGGCCAAGCCCTCGGCAAAGTAGTCTGATGCGATGTCGATTTTCTGCAGCACCTCACCGGTCGCGGGCTGAACCCGGCGCAGGGTCGACTCGTCCCACAAGCCGGTGCTCTCGTATAGAAACTCGTCATGCAGCAGGAGGCCCTGGGTAAATGCCCGATCGTCGTGGGGATAGGTCGCCAACACCTCGATCGAGATGTCCGATTCGAGTGAGTTCCCCCGGTTCGGGCTGCAAACGGTCGCCGTCAACAACAAAAAGCAGACGACGGAACGGAGATGGGTCATGGGGCACATCCTATCATCATTGGCGGGTTCAGACCGCGGATCACGCTGTCCCAGCATACACAGAATATCACTAACCGTCGATTCTGTTTGACTTTTATCGGGATTTTTCATATTTTTAGTTTAAGTTTGTTTGAAGTACAAACATTTTCGGTGGGTTACAAAAATGTCATGGGCGATAAAAATCAGCGTAAAATAGCTTGAGGAGAACGGCGATGAGCAGACCTGTTTGGATAACCCTTGCGATGATGATTTGTGGGGCAGTTTGGCTCTGCATGTGTGATGAGACCGACAGTCCTCTCGATTTTGTCGCCGATGACGACGATGACGACGACGATGCCGACAGCGATTCCGGCGGAAACGATACGGACGATGGCGGCTGGGATGATGATGACGACGATGACGATAATGACGACCAGGACAGCGACGACACCGATGATATCGGTCCGCCGGAGATCACCCTGGTCGGCACAGTGCGGGATCACACCACTCAGCATGGGGATTTCGAGACCCCCTTTGCCGATACCCAGTTCGGTCACGATCCCGGGATTGTCGCCGATCAGTTGGACAGCAATTTCAAACCGGTCTACCTGGGAACCAATTCCTGGTCCACCACCGGGGCGGACAATTTCAACACCTGGTACAATGACGTTCCCGGGGTCAATCAGTCGACCGAATTCGAAATTGTATTGGAGAACGACGGCAACGGCGTTTACGTCTACGATAATCAATTCTTCTTTCCCATCGACGGGGAGCTGTTCGGCAACGAGGGGTACCAACACAACTACCATTTCACCTACGAAATCAACACCACCTTCACCTACGACGGTGGAGAAAAATTCAAGTTCGTCGGTGATGACGATCTGTTCGTGTTCATCAACGGCCATCTGGCGATCGATCTCGGGGGGGTTCACCTGCCGATGACCGGCGAGGTGGTACTGGACACGATGGCCGATGTTTTCGAAATCGAACCGGGCAACACCTATCGCCTGGACTTCTTTTTTGCCGAACGCCACTGGGAGCTGTCGACCTTCCGCATTGAGACGACCATTGAAGATCTTGATCCAGTTATTGAATAGCCTCAACATCGGCCTGCTCGGTCTGTTGCTGATTTGGGGCTGTGCCCCAGGTTCTGAGGGGGAGGCGCCTGAAGAGGATGACTCCCAGGACAGCGATTCGGACGGCGATGACGATGATGATGACAATGATGACGACGACGCCGACAGTGAGAACGGCGATGACGATGACGACAACGGCGATGACGATGACGACGCTGACAGCGATTCGGACGATCCCGTCGACTGCAATCCGTCCCACGTCGATCCCCGCGCCTTGGCCAAGTACGAACCCGCTGGCGATTGTTTTCTAGTGTTCGCCGGCCAGGACAACCTATCGGTAGGGGCTAACGCTCCATACACCGACGGTTACATCGAGCGGGTGGATGTCCCGGCGGGGATTAGTCACTACATGCCCCTGCACGATGATAGCCCCCATCCGTCCCTGCCCGAGGGCAAGCGGCTGCTGGGAATGTACAGACCGCCCAATGGCGCAGCGCCCGCAGATTGGGGAGCTGGACCGATTTGTCTGGAGTGCTACCTCACTTCGTCGGCGATCACCGATCAAATGGGCGATTCGCTGGTGATTCACCTATCGATCAACCTGGCCCATCAAAACGATTTGCAGTTGGCGGCCGATGGACACTCCACACATCTGATCGACGAGTTGGCCGACTATCTCAACCGCTGGTCCGAGATTCCCTTCTTGTTGCGCATCGGCTACGAGTTCGACGGCGAGTGGAACGGTTACGAGGCGACCCTGTACAAAAAGGCCTGGATCAATATCGTCGACCGGCTGCGCGAGCGCAACGTGACCAACTTCGCCACAGTGATGGCATCATGGATCATCTCGACGCCGGTCTCCCAATGGGAGGCCTACTATCCCGGATCGGCGTATGTGGACTGGCTGGGATTCTCCTATTGGGGCGCCGTATCCGGCAGTGGAACGATCGATTTTGCCGAGCAGGTGGACAAACCGGTGATGGTCGCCGAGAGCGCGCCCAAAGGCTACATGATTCAAGAAGCGCAGGGGGAGAGCCAGTGGGACAGTTGGTACCGGGGCTATTTTGAATTGATGGAAACCCACCGCGGGCGGATCAAAGCGTTGGCCTACATCAACGCCAACTGGGAAGCCCAGCCGCTGTGGCAGGGACAGGGATGGGGCGATACGCGGATCCAGAACGCGAGCTACATCACGGATCACTGGCGCCAGAAAATGGACGAGTCCCAGTACATCACCGCCAAGGACGATGTCTACGACATCATCCGTTTCAATCCTTGACAATTTGCTGTGAGTCGGGCTTTCACCCTTCTCCTGGTTATGACCGGTATCTTTTTCGGGTGACTATCCAGTAGACCCCTCCTAGGGCCAGGGTCAAAAATGTGATCAATGCGCCGATGAGCAGGCTCTGCGGCCGGTAAGAGAATTCGATATCGTGCCGGCCGGGTCGCAGGGGCAGGGCGCGCAACAGAAAATTGGCTCGTAGAATCGGTTGGTGCTCCCCGTCGACAAAGGCTCGCCAACCGGGATAGAAGAGTTCGCTCAGCACCAGGTAGGCGGGTTGATCATTCACTGCCGAGAGGGTGATGCGATGTGGTGCGAGCTCTTTGATTTTCACTTCCCGGCGGCCTGTTGAGAGATCGCCGGTCGATTGACCGAACCGTGCCCCGTTGAGGATCGGCGCCTGTGTCAGCACCACTTCTTCGAGGGGATTGAATGCGGTGCTCTTCATATAGGAGAGCTGATTTTTGTAGACCGGAATCAACTTGGCCCGCGATACCACAACCGCTCGGGGCATGGCGTTCTCGGCAATGAGGGGTGTGCGGCCGGCGGATCGCACATGGGCGTACTTCACGCTGAGCACCTTTGAGCTGAACACCCGCGCTTTGCTGAACAGGCGACGGTTCAAGGTGTGGCGTCTGTTCTTGGGAATAGGAACCCCAGCCATTTTATGAACGAACTCGTAGTAGTTGCCCAGGCAGATCGGCGTGCGGCCATTGATGCCGAAGTAGCGAAATTTCATCGAGCGGGAAGGGGTGATGGTCGAGGCCACCCGATAGTGACCCGCCTCTTTGAGAAACGCCTCTTCCTGATGTTTCGGTTTGAGCAGGCGGGACTCGTCTGTTTGGGGAATGCGGTGGTGCAGGTTGAGATAGAGGTCGGCGAACAGGGCCACGGCAATCACGCCGATGATCAGCTGCGGTTTTTTCAAGAAGCGAATTGAAACGATAATCACCAAGGCGCTGATCATCAGCACCGCAGCGCGGCGCAACTCTTCGGACTGCCATGAAACATTGTACGATTCGGCCCCTCGTACCAGCGTGCCGAACAGCAACCCCAAACAGATGATCGCAATCACCTGTTGAATTCTGGTCAGTCGCTTGGTGGCGAGGCGTTCGATCCCCAAGCCGGCCAACGCGGCGATGAAGAAAATCCCGACCACCATACAGCGGGCCGGGATGCGGTAGACGGCGATACCGGGCACGAAGTCGTAGTAGAATTTGTAGATCGGTGTGTGACGACCAAACATAATCGTTGCCACGACCAGGGTGAGCACAAAGAAGCACAGGGCGTGGCGTTTCTTTCGACCGAACAGCCCGCCGACCAGGGCGAGCACCAGGGCGATGATCCCGAAATAACCGGCCAGCTCCCAGTTGGTGTTGAGTATGCGGGTATTGGGTTTGGCCACCAAGAAGGTGTACAGATTCTTGATCGGAAACGAGAAAAAAGTCGCGAAGTCGTAGGTGTTGTCCGCTCGATCGCTGAGGGAGATGAACTCGGCGGAGGGGAGAATCTGGATCGCCGCCACGCCGAAGGCGATCAGGGGAATCAGGGGATAGGCAGCGAGAATCTTCACCCCGGCCAGTCCTGGTCGGCGGTCGACGAGTAGTCCCCGGGCAAAGAAATACAAGGTGAGAAAAAGAGCGGTGTACAGATTGTTCTGCGGATCGCCACCGAGGATCTGCAGCCCCAACAAGGCGCCGGCAGCGGCAATCCATCGAAGCGAGCGGGCGCTGAGACCCCGTTCGACAGCGAGCATGATCCAGGGCAGAAAGGCCGCGGTGTGCAGCTTGGCCAGATGCCCGGCGTAGAGCGATTCGATTTGGTAACCGCTCAAACAAAAAATGATCGCCGCGCCGATAGAAGCACCGCGCGAATGGGTCAGTGCCAAGACGAAATAGTAGGTGCCCAAGCCCGCCAGGAAGAGGTGCAGCACGGTGGTCAGATTAAAGGCCCAGGGGAGGGGAAGAGCGATGAACAACAGGGTGAAGGGGTAAAAAGTGAAGGTTTGTGGATTGGCCATGAACGGATGGCCCGAGTAGTAGTAGGGATTCCACAGGGGGAGATCACCGGAGAGAAATTGCTCCTTGGTGTAGAGG
>JANQET010000275.1 GCA_028278265.1 Myxococcota bacterium | reverse complement strand
AATGACGACCCCGATTCCAACACCTCTTCGTGTAGTTGTCAGACCTTCGGTGACCACCGGCGGGCGTGGATCGCGAGGCTGTTCCGCTGACCCCCATGCTCCGGGAAATCACCCGGATCCACAGCCCGGGGGCACGCCCTTCCAACACTCCAAAAAGTGATATACTTTTCGCTGTGAACACCGCAAGATGCGAATCGAGGTACGCAGGAGATGGCCGATAAAACGCTGATGACCGGTTTCGGAACGGGGGTGCCCCTGGTGATCATCACCGGGCTGTCCGGTGCGGGAAAATCCACGGCAATGCAGTTCCTCGAGGGCATTGGCTGCTTTTGCGTGGACAATCTGCCCCCTTCGCTCATCCCGACGATTTTCGAGCTGTACCGCAACACCGGCTCCACCAAAACCGGTGTCGCTATTGTCAGCGATGTACGCAGCGGTGCCCTGTTCGATGATTTTGCAGCGATGGTCGACAAATTGCACGAACTCGACGTGGAGTTCGTCATTCTCTACCTGGACTGCAGCACCGCCACGTTGATGAACCGCTTCAAAGAGGTGCGGCGGGAGCACCCCCTGGTTCAGACCACCGGTTCCATGCGTCAGGCGATTGAGCTGGAGCGCCAGCGGCTGGCGTCGATTCAGAAATTCGCCACCCACAAACTGAGCACGAGCAATCTGGCATCGACCGAGTTGCGCCAGGAGCTGATTCGCGTGTTGCTGGCCGAAGACGACGAGACCAAAATCATCAAGCTCAACGTGACCAGTTTCGGCTTCAAGTACGGGGTGCTGGGGGACGCGGACTTTGTCTTCGACGTGCGGTTTCTGACCAACCCCTACTACGAAATCGAGCTGCGGCCGAAATCCGGGCTGGACGATGACGTGTATCGATTTGTCATGTCGCAACCGTTAGCCGATCCGTTTTTCGACAAGCTGGTCGATCTCATCGAAGTCACCCTGGAATCGTTCATTCAAGTGGGCAAGATGGCGTTGACTATCGGTATCGGTTGCACCGGCGGCCGTCACCGTTCGGTCGCCTTTGCCCGGCGTCTCAGTGAGCACTTCACCGGGCAGGGGAAACGCTCGTCCGTACACCATCGCGACCTGAACCGGCCGCAGGTGTAGATCCCCCCGACTTGGACAAACCCAGGTCCTGGTGATAAAAGCGCGTCATGCGGGGCCGTATCTCAAACGCCATCGTTGCCGGGGTTGTCGGGGCAATAGCCATCGCCGCCGGCGAAATCCTTTTCGGATCGTCCCATCGCCCGGCCCGCCCCAGTCTCGCCATGCTCAGCGCCTTGGGCCTGCTCGCCCCACTGGGACTAGTCGCCGGCATCGGCTCCCTCGGCCTGAAGTTGCTCATCTCCGGTACAGACCGGGGGAGTCGACTGACCGAGTTGCTCACCAACAAGCACGCACCACGCGCCTGTGGGCGCATCTACGGATTGGGGCTGCTCACCCTAGTCGCGCTGCCCCTGTTTTATCGCTTTGTCTTTCACTTTTTCACCGCTTACCGCCATCAGGGGCTCGCC
Source organism: Myxococcota bacterium (assembly GCA_028278265.1). Classification (GTDB taxonomy): domain Bacteria; phylum Myxococcota_A; class Polyangia; order JAAYKL01; family JAAYKL01; genus JANQET01. The sequence continues at coordinate 9,897 of JANQET010000275.1, read as the reverse complement.
GCGCTGGCGCTCTCCGTCGGGGTGATTGTGTTCGTCGGGTTGTTCCTGCTGATCGCGCGACGGCTGATCGACATCCTCTCGGGGGTGCTCGAACGGCTGACCTCTCGCGCGGCCGTGCTCGCCCGGCCCTCCACCGCCCTGATTCTTCTCGCGCTGATCTGGAGCGCGGCATTGGCGCCGGCGCTGATTCGCGGTCCCGACGCGACCGGCGTGTTCGGCTTCATCGGCCTGTTGCGCAAAGACGGCCTCGGGGCCGGTCCGCTCGTCTCCGCCATCATCTTGATCGCCGTTGCCGCTCTGCTCGCCGACAGGCTCGGCCGTCTGTCGGTTCGACGGGGGTTCACCCTCTTCACTGCCGCCGGGGCCCTGGTGCTGGCCATCTCCGGCCCGGTGCTGGCCGATCGGCTGATGCGCCGTGTCCCGACTGCAGCGGATACCCTGGAAGCAAGCGAAGGTCTGGCCGCGGCACTGGCCCGACTCGGACGGCGCATGGGGGATCGGGACGGGGACGGATACAGCAGCTGGTTCGGCGGTCGCGACTGTGACGACCAGAACATCGAGATTCATCCGGGTGCGCGGGATCTTCCGGGCAACGGTCTCGACGAAGATTGCTCGGGCGCCGATTTCGTTCCCCGGGCACAACAGCAAACCACGGCGCCCAGCCCCGACGTCCTCCCCTCGTCCGCATTGAAGAGACCAGACCTGCCCGAGGATGTATCCCTGCTGATGATCACCGTGGACACCCTGCGCTGGAACGAGCCGGGCTTTATGGGCAATCCCCGACCGGTCACCCCCAATCTGGATCGGGTGGCCGTCAACGGCGCGATTTACGACCGGGCATACGCCCTCGGCTCCTATACCGGGCAGGCCGTCCCCCCGATGTTGACCGGCAAGTACGCCTCCGAGCTCGAGCGGACGGATCGACACGAGGTGCGCATTTCCCAGCGGGAACAGTTCGCCGCCGAGCTGATCTGCGGCGAAAAAGTCCACTGCGCCGCCATCTTGTCCCATTTTTTGTTCAAACCCCACTACGGCTGGAACCAGGGATTCGACCAGTGGGAGGTGGTGGGGGCCGATCCCCCGGGCCCGGGGCATATCGACTCCAAGTACAACTCCCACCTGGTAAGCAAGCGGGCGATTCGCTGGCTCAACAATCCGCAAAACACCAGCGGCCGCTTTTGGCTCTGGCTGCACTACATGGACCCGCACAAGGAATACCTGACCCATCGGGGCTTCAAGACCTTCGGTACTGATCGGCGCGCGCGGTATGATCACGAAGTGCTGTTCACCGATCACCACGTGGGAAAGGTGCTCGACCTGTTCTCCACCCTCGAGGCGTCGAAGCGAACAGTGATCCTGATCACATCGGATCACGGGGAGGCGTTCAACGAGCACGGCCGGTGGTGTCACGGCAAGGAGCTGTGGGAAGAGATCATCCGCGTGCCGATGGTCTTCACCGGACCGGGTATCGCCCAAAAGCGCATCGCTCGGCAGACCAGTCAAATCGACCTCTTCCCCACCCTGCTCGATCTGTTCGATGTGCCCGTGCCAAAGGGAATTCACGGCCAAAGTCTGCTGCCCGATTGGGTCAGTGGACAACAGGTGGAAGAGCGGCCGGTGATCGCCGATCAACCCAAGAATCCCTATTATGAGACCCGACGCGTGTTCATCGCCAACGGTTACAAGCTGCACCACCTTCCGGACACCGGTTCCTACCGCTTCTACAAAATCACCGATGACTACGAACGGGGAGATTCCCTCGTGCTCAGCGAACCCGAGCGGTTTGCCGCGCACAAGCAGAAATACGAGCTGTTCCTCTCCATGCAATTCTCACCGGTGGCGCCGCGCCCCCAGCTCAAGCGATAGGAAAACACCGACAGCGATCGAGCGCCACTGTCCGATATTCATTTGTGAATTTTTTTTGTAAGGAGATTCCCAAAGGGGGTGCTTTCCACTATACTCGATCGCCGGAAGAAAATTGGGGGGACTCATTGTCAACAGACACAGGTGGGATGAGAAAGTCGAATCGATGAAGATATTGATGATTCAGCCACCGCGGTGGAACGAGAAACTCTCTCTTGCGATCGGGGACCAGGAACCCCTCGGTCTCGAAGCTCTGGCCGGAATGCTGCCCACGCACGACATCACCTTGCTCGACATGCGATTCGACGGCGAGCGACTCGACCCGCTACTCGAGTCGTTTTCCCCCGACGTGGTGGCGATCACCGGCGTCACTTGCGAGCTGTCGATCGTCTCTGACGTATTGTCCCGGATCAAACGCCTTGCTCCCGAAACATTCACCGTGGTCGGCGGTGCCCATGCCACCCTGCAACCCCTCGATTTTCAGCAGGCGGACGTCGACGCGGTCGTGCTCGGGGAAGGGGAAATCACCTTCAAGGAGCTTACCGAGGCGCTGGAGAGGAACACCCCGCTGACCTCGGTCAAGGGATTGGCCGTCAACCGAGAGGGAACGCTGAAGTTCACCCCCAAAAGGGCAATCATCCCGGATCTCGGCCGCGTTCCTTTGCCCGACCGATCCCTGACTCGAGACTATCGCCAATTCTACGCCAGAGGAAAATGGCAACCGATGGGCTCGACCTTTTCCACCCGGGGATGTCCCTTTCGCTGCAGCTTCTGCTGCAATTGGATGCTGGCCGACCGGGCCTTTCGGGTCCGGGGACTCGATACGGTGATCGAAGATCTCCATTCGATCGATGAAGACTACATCTTTATGAGCGACGACAACTCGATTCACGACGTGGCGTACTCTGCCGAATTGTGCGCGGCCGTTCAATCCGCCGGCATTCACAAAGAGTATCAGTTCTACGGACGGGCGGACAAAATCGTCAACAACACGGGGCTGATCGAACAGTGGCGCAAGGCGGGACTGCGCCGCTTCTTGATCGGCGTGGAGCACATCACCGATCAGCGGTTGAAAAAAGTCAACAAGGCCAACACGCGGAAGACCAACGATCGCGCGTTGCAGATCCTCAAGCAATTGGATATCGAAATCATCGCCTATTTTCTCGTCGAGCCGGATTTTGCCCCCGACGATTTCGAACGGGTCTCGGACTACATCGATCAGATGGATCTGCGCGATCCGGTCTTCTCCTTCCTCTGCGCCTATCCGGGAACGCCGATGTTCGAGGAGATGCAGCCCCTGGTCGTCGATCCGGGATACGACAAGCTGGACATGCTGCACTGCCCCTACAAGACCACGATGCCGCGACAGGCCTTCTTCGAAGCCTACGTCAACCTGTACCGCAGGGCTTACTTGGGTCGCAGTCATGCTCAGGCGATGACCTACGAGGTCGACCACATGGCTTCGATCATCGACCTATTGGAGCACGAGCTCCTGCCGAGCTGAGTGATCTGCCGTCTGTCGAACCCCTCCGCTCGCACTGTTTTCGGCGGTCGACTTTCTGCGGCTGTTTGCATCGTTTTTCGTTTTGTGGGACAGTATATTGTTGGACGTTCCGCATCGGTAAGGAGTTAATGAATGATTAAAAATACCCTGATGATACTCACGTTGGGACTCTTCTTGTTGAGCACGGCACTCTACGCAGGCAAGCCGCTGAACAAGCAACACAAAGGCTTGACCGGAAAAGACGGTGCAAAAGTCAACTGTGTCTATTGTCACAAAACCGCCGGCAATCCCAAAACCGAGGGTAACGATCTTGAACAGCTTAAAAAAGGCCCGTACTGCAACTCCAAAGACTGCCACGGCAAGAAATAGCACCCCTCTTGGCCAGCAAAAAAGTAATTCGGGCAGCGGAATGATGGCCGCCAATCCACTCATTGACAGGATTGGTATATTCTTGTTGGTCATTAGTATCATCGGTCTGGGATGTATCGAAATCGTCAAAGACGAAGAGCAGGATGCCGGTGAAAATGACGATGATGACGATGATGACGACGACGACGACAACAACAATGATGACAACAACGATGACAACGACGACTCGGACACCTCGCCGTCGACCTGCAATACCTGCCACGGTTTTCCACCGACCACGGGCAGTCACGACGAACACACGTCCTATGGATGCTCAACCTGTCATGGTGACGTCGTAGATGCGGACGACACGATTATCGACGATTCTCTACACCAGGATGGGGATCCGAATGTTTCTCCAGGAAGCGGATCGTATGATCCAACATCTCAGCAATGCAGCTCGGTTGGATGCCACGGTGACCTCGAATGGTAGGGAGCTGATAGCTCGATTATAGATCACCTGTCTGAACGGTACCGTCAATGTGCAGCGCCTGATCCACCCAGCCTCCGCCTTCATAGACCTCCCCATGACAATTGCCACACACCGTGGAGTCCGGATGACCGTCCTCGGGAGGGTAGCCGTGACAACTACCGCAGCCCACATCATCGTCCATCCACTCGGGCGTCGTGTTGCTTCCACCACTCAGCGTGACCCCATGGCAATACACACCGGAACAAATCCCCTCTTTCCGATTCCATTCTGGGTCCGCCCCATCCGCCTTGGCCAGCGATCCGAACCGAACCTCTGCGGGCAGCGCATCCACATGGTCTTCATCATCGACGTTTTCGGGAACCCGATGACACTCCTCGCACGCCGTGGGCCGGCCATACTTGCCCCCGGCGAGATGGGCCTCATGTGCCCCCGCTGTGCCGTCAATGCCGAATGGCTCATCGTTGTTCTCCGCCGAACCGTGACACGCATCGCACTCTGCCGGGCCCGATGCTCCCGAGGCCAAAGGATCGAAATCACAACCGATCACCACCAGCCAAGCAATCACCCCCACACCATATCTGTACCGGCTGTTCACTGCAGCTTTTGTCATTGGCCACCTCCGTGACAGGCTCGGCATTCGGATTTCGAATGACACACCAGACATCGCTCGTCGCCGCGACTTCCGGCGGTCAAGCCATGAGTCGATTTCCACGGTCCGCGATGGTTTAGTGGCCTGGTATTGCGGTGGCAGAACACACAGCTGCCGGTTTCGTGACAGGTTTTGCACCGATCCCGATCGAACGACGCCGATAGGCCGTGAGTGCGCAAGCGCCACAAACCAGTGTGGCTTTTGGGCTTGGTCGTCCGGTGACACGTTACACATTGGGACTTCTGATGGCAGGTCTGGCAGGGCACGCGCTCGTGCACCGTCGATCCCCAGGGGGATCGGAGACCATGGGTTTGCTTCCATATTTTGGTGTGATCGCCCGGGGGCATTTTGCGGGCATCGGTATGGTGGCATTTCCGGCACTGTCGCAAGCCCAGTTCGATACCGCTTTCTTCGTGACAGGCATCGCACCTGGCCGCAGTCAGGAGCGGTTTCCCGGTCTGATGAGTGTCGGAGATAGTCGTCCCATGACAATCCGCACAGTCGAACGCTGCCACATGGGTCTCATGAGAAAATCGAAGCGGCGGTTGCCGGCTCTTTCCCTTGAGCACCACCTCCGTAATCGGCTCGTGACAATCCGTGCAGCCGTCATCAAGGTGGGTCATCCGACCGGTTTTGCCGTCGACCACGTGACAATTGTCACATTCTGCACCGTATTCTGCATGCTCTACGTGGCTAAAATTCTTGGCGCCCGCCGCATAAAAAACCGTTGAAATCGTACCGCTGGTGAGGACGACCAAGAAGCTCGCGCATTGCATGATTGCATGTTTAGTCACCATCATCACCTCAGTACGTCTGCGCCAATGAAATGGTCGCTTGGTGAATGTCCCGATCGAATCGTTCAAATTCGTACCGGCCCTTGAGCTGCAGCCAATCCAATAGCCGATAGCCTATCTCCCCAAAGTAGGTTCGGACGTTTTCCCGCTCCTCCGCAGTTTTGTAATACGTGTACTTGACCTGCGAGTAATACGTGCCGACCTCAAATTTCAGCAAACGCCCATCCCACCCGAGTGAACCGCCGAGACTGAAAATACTGTCGTCACTGCCGTCGGTACTCGAGTGGGTGTAGTGGTAGGCGACCGTCGCGCCCGCAAACAGCCCCGTGCCCCCAACCTCCGCTGCTTGAAGCAAGGCGTACACCCGACCAAAGTCGCGATTGAAGGGGGTTGGCGTGTTCAGCGCCAAGATGCGGGCGTTCCAGCCGGCATGGATGGTGTAGGCGCCAGAATCAGTCTCAAACCGTTTCCAAAGATCCGCGTGGAGCCGAACGTTCGGTCGGCTATGCCCCAAAATCGAGTAATAGGGATCATCTCTTTCGTTGACTTCATCAAACGCAATGAGCTGCAACTCGCCCCGAATATCCAAGCCGAGCTGGAGCTCGTCCCAAGTCAACATCGCCGCTCCGCCGACCCGGGAAAACCGATCGCCGAGGCCGCGCAAGTGGGCCCTGAGATACAACCAATCGCCGTTGAACAGCCATCCCTGGATGCCGTAGGAATGATTCTGAACGGCAGATCGTTCCTCATCGGACGCCCACTCATGGGTATCCTCCCGTAAAAAGCGATAGTCGAGCTCGAACCGCAAAAACGATGCGGGCCGAACGACCACTCCGGCAGAGCCCAGAAAGTCTTCAAAATAACCATCATCGGTATTGAAAAAGTGGATTGTACGGCCGCCGAAAGCGAACAGTTCGAGATACCGGTCGACCAAACGAAACCGTATCGCCGCACCGTCAAACGTCGCCGGTCGTCCGTGATCGGCCTGCTGTCGCCCTACCCGCGCCAAGGCAAATGCGCCGGGGCCGCGGTACTCCCCGTAGAGGCTAAACACATCGAGCCAAAAGGGGCCGGATTCATCGTACGGAGAAACCAGTGCGGCGCCGTGACTGGCCGAGGGCACGCCATCCAAATCGATCCAAGCGCCCAGTGCGGCATCGGCAAAGAACCGATCGCCTGGATCTTGAAGATTCACTCCGATGAACAACTGAACATCATGATCGGTTTCGGCCGAGGGCATTTCCCCCTGCGCCTCGGCCAAGGTGGGAGTGGTCGCATGCCGAAAGCGATAGGCTTCACTGGCCCGAAGTCCCAGCACCCATCTATCGTTGGTGTCACCGCTGTTCCCAGGCCGACCGACAGAACCGGGAGTTGTCCCGGCGGATAAATCGACCTCGGCATTGCCGGCAGGTGCGTTTTCGGTCGGCTCTACCGACGGTGCGGCTGCAGGGGCAGAAGAGCTCGGCCCTTGATCCGCTCGACCAGCCTCCTCGGCGTTGTTTTCCTGATCAGCAGGTGTTTGCGATCGGGCGGCGACGGGCAAACATAGGTATCCGGCCCATATCACTGTTGTGAAAATCAGTTTTCGCAACATGCTTCTCCACAAGTCAAAATTCTGTGCACGAGTGCCACTGATCCTTCAGCGGAGCACACCATTTGTGATGCAACATAGTCTATTTGTCGATCCCATGTCTATTCCAGATTCAACTGAACAAAAACAAACCCACAGTTGGTTGTAGCCAAATGAACCGGGAACCAGCTACACCTCGAACAACCGGGGATGATGTACTTCGGCACCAAATCGACCTTGCTCGAGATCCCTGACGGTCACAAATCAGCGGATGGATCGGGGAGAAAAAGGATTAGCGATCAGAACAGACCAGTCCCGTCGCCAGCACAGTGGACCCCACCGTCCGAATGCGGGAGCAACGCGGGCCCGTCTGTATAACCAATTGACTTCTCTTCACTTTTTGCCTCCTTTAAACTGATTGAATGATCGGCTAAGAATCAATGCGCAATCAGTAGAGAAGGCTCAAAAAAATCGGCTGAGAGGGCAAATTGTCACAGACGGGTGATCAGCTGTTCGGACGGTCACTTAAAAAAGCCTGCCGTGAATCTTTTTTGAACATTTCGTCGCCGAACGCATTGTATGAGTGGTTCAACGCACTCAATGAATGCCGGCAAAACGTTAGTGTGTTTACGGATTGATCTCAACATCAAAACTAAACAAAATGAGAGGGAATTATCATGATTAAACGAGTCGTCCTATTGGTAGCAGTGTTTGTGCTCTGTGCGGGAAATGCACTGGCAAACATTGACCAGAATATTTCCCAATACGTTTTCGACGGGCGTGAGCTCAAGGTGTATACCACATCGGACATTGATCGCATTGACATTCACGGCACCTTTGATGGGGCGGTGGTGAATGCACCGCTGGTCTACGACGGCCACGGCGTATGGTCCATGGCGCTCTGGCCCACGATCAACCATGGCACCTACGGTCCTTATCTTTCGGGCCCGCACGCTGAGTTCTTTTTCAACTACGACATCGATGGTGTCGGTATCAACACCGAGACGTTCGTCGAGACAACCCTGGAGATAGACAGCCTGTACCAGCTGCATCAGATCATCCGCGTCGACGGCATCGGCGGACCGTTCCTCAGTTATGACATCGAGCTGTGGACCACTGCGCTGGCAGATTTCGACGACGTTTACATCTATTACCAAATCAACGGCGGCCCGCTTCAGGGTGCCTTGATGGTAAAAGAAGAAAACGGTGACTACACACACAAGTTCGGCGCTGCTGCACCTCAGGGGAGTCATATCGACTACTTCTACATGATCTTCGAAGATGGCGTCGGCTACGCCTCAGGGTGGGAATCGGTCAACTAGCCAACATCATTCCCGAATAATCGGCTGTAAGCACCTATCCCACGCCACCACGACCCACTCGCTTTTCCACTCTCCTGCAGCTTTTTTGTGATCCGGTCTGGTTCAATAGTGGCTCTACATTAAAGAGAAGAAGATGTTCGTAGATCGTGGAAAGGAACTTGGTGCAGTGACAAGAATGAAAATAGACATTTCAGTGATGTCGACCTGGTTCGTCCTGTCCCTCGCGGTGGGCTGCGAGAAGGATGCCCAAGTACCTGACGGGGAGGATAGTCAAGATTCCGGAGGCGACGCGGATTCAGACAGTGACACGGATGCAGACAGCGACGCGGATTCGGACAGCGACGCGGATGGGGATGACGACAGTGACGATATGGACACCGAAGTCTGCGAAGAGGAGGAGATCAACATCACCCTCGTGCGCTCGCGGGTGATGATCCTTCAAGACATCTCCGCCTCCATGTCGCAGGTTATCGACGACAGCCAAGTGGACAAGTGGACCCAGGCCAAGGCGGCAATCACCACCCTGGTCGAGACGTTTGAAAAGGAAGTGGACATGGGCCTGGACGTCTTCCCCGACGGCTCAGATCCGACGATGCTCTGCGGTACAGCATCGAAAACGGTCCGAATTCGGAGTATGGCGAAGGGTATAAAACGCCAGAGGAAGCAAACGTTAAACCTATTGCCGAGCTTCAACAATTTTTCGGAACGCTGGGCATTTCTGGTGACAAAAACCGTCGTGGTTTATGCGGACGACGACATTTCCATGATGACCGCCGGTCGCACGGCCTGGGCATTGCTCCTCGCTGGTGTGAAAGATGTTCGCATTCTCCAGGGCAACTATGCTGGATGGGTTGCTTACGGAGGAGAGGTTGAAACCACGCCCAACACCCTGTCCCCTGTGGACTTTGGCACCGGAGAAGGCAATCCTCAATATCTCGCAACGACGATTGATCTGCACGATGTCATCAATGGCGTCAACACGAACGCGATCATTGTAGATGACCGGGACCGGGCAGAATACATCGGAACATCGAATTCCTACTATCCCTACTTCAAGGAATTTGGCCGCATAAAAACGGCCCGGTGGATCGGAGACTGGGTGGAACTGATTTCAGCGGATACGCAATCCCTGTTGCATTATGAAGAGGTGGAAAAGAACTGGAGCGCATCCGGATTTTCACCGGATAAAACCATGTACTTTTATTGGGCTCTCCTGCATTCATAGTGGGTAGGCGCCCCTCGTGAGCGCGCGAGAGGGTCAATACCACCCGTAGAACGGGTGGCATGATTTCCGCCACAAGTGGCGGTCTAGAAGTTAAATTCTTCTTGCGTTTGGTCCGCGTTTTCCTGGTTG